>JARROL010000108.1:0-14974 GCA_037383965.1 Desulfobacterales bacterium
TTGACATAGCGGGCGTCGGTCAGCAACAGGCCACCGGGCCGGATGATGGGGTAGTAGGCGCTGTAGGCCTCCTGGGTGAGGCAGACCAATACGTTGGGCTGAATGACCTTGGGAAAATGGATGGCTGAATCCGATATGATGACGTCGCTACGCGTCGCGCCTCCCCTGGCCGCCGCACCATAGGACTGCGACTGCACCGCATTGAGGTCTTCGCAAATGACGGCCGCCTCGGCCATGATGATCGCAGCCGTTATAACGCCCTGGCCGCCGGAGCCGGAAAACACCATTCTGCATTTTTCCATGATTACTGTCCCCCCGTGGCCCGTTCGATAACCAAATCGTATTGATCACAGTATTCCGGCGCTTCTTTCTGAACGAATATGCCCCTTTCGATCAGCATCGGATTTTCCTGCTTGGCTTTGGAGCCGATCGGGGTGGTGCTCTCCTGATAGCGTTTGAGCATGTCCACCGCACTGCCCTCCTTGTTCTTGCGGCCGAAGTGGGTCGGACACTGGGTCAGGATTTCCACGACCGCGAACCCCCTGTGCACGATCGCCTGTTTGATGAGGTCGGTAATCTGTTTGGCGTGATAGGCTGTGGTCCGGGCCACAAAGGTTGCCCCGGCGGACTTGGCCAGCTCAACCACATCGAAGGCCGGATCGATGTTGGCGTAAGGGGCGGTGGAGGCGTTGATGCCGGGGCCGGAAAGCGGTGAAAACTGCCCGCCGGTCATTCCGTAGATGCGGTTGTTCATCACGATGGCGGTTATGTCGATATTGCGCCGGGCGGCGTGAATAAAGTGGTTGCCGCCGATGGCCAGGGCGTCGCCATCACCCATCGGAACGATCAGCTTCAACTCCGGGCGACTGATCTTCACCCCGGTGGCGAAAGCCAGCGCCCGGCCGTGAATGGTGTGCAGGGTGTGAAAATCGACATAGCCGGAAATTCGGGCCGAACAACCGATGCCGGATACCATGACGATCTCGTTTTTGCTGAGGCCCAGCTGTTCGACCGCCCGGAGAAGTCCGCTGAGGACAATCCCGTGGCCGCAGCCCGGGCACCAGAGGTGTGGAAAAAAACGCTCCCGGAGATAGGTCTTGTTGGACATGCTTTAGACTCCCTTTCCCTGGATCAACCGCAGGATATTCTGGATGTCGGTGGGCGTGATAAAGGTTCCGTCGATGCGGTTGGCCAGAAAAACATTGTCCGGCTGTTCGACCGCCATCTTCACCGACTGCATGACCTGCCCCATGTTGTGCTCGACCACGATCACGGCTCTGACGCCGGCGCATTTTTCCCGGATGATCTCGGATGGAAACGGCCACAGGGTCTGGAGTTCCAACAGGCCGAGCCGCACGCCCCTGAGCCGTCGGTTGGTGACCACGTGCAGGGCCGAGCGTGCGGCAGACCCGTATGAAATCAATACGATCTGGGCATCTTCCATGAAGAATTCTTTGTACCGGGCCAGTTTGTTAACCCGGTTCTCCAGCTTGTCGACCAGGTGCCGGATCAGTCCATGCACCACCCGCGGTTCGCTCGACGGAAAGCCCCACATGTCGTGATAGAGGCCGGTGACGTTGTATCGGTGGACACCGCCGAAATCC
Source organism: Desulfobacterales bacterium (assembly GCA_037383965.1). Lineage (GTDB taxonomy): Bacteria > Desulfobacterota > Desulfobacteria > Desulfobacterales > SG8-13 > JARFQH01. The sequence goes on from JARROL010000108.1 coordinate 1,605, forward strand.
GACATGGGGAGTCTTCCGTCTTCCCTCGGCAGATACGGGTGATAGTCGATCCCTTCCTTGACGGAGGTTCTCAGTCTTTCCACCAGGGGCAGTTCGCCTTTTTCCGGAATGACGAGCCGCTCGCGCATGTGCGCCACCACCTCGTCGAAGAGCAGAATCACCGGTGTTCGATAGGTCTCGGCCAGATTGAAGGCCGTGACCGTCACCTCGAAGATGTCCTGGTGGGTCGAGGCCGTCAGTGCGACGATGGCGTGGTCGCCGTGCGTTCCCCAGCGGGCCTGGTTCACGTCTCCCTGGCTGCCGTGGGTCGGAATTCCGGTCGACGGCCCGCCCCGCATGACATTGACGATCACACACGGGATCTCGGTCATGACGGCGTAACCCAAGGCCTCCTGCATCAACGAAAAACCGGGTCCGCTGGTGGCGGTCATTACCTTGTGTCCGGTCAGCGAAGCGCCGATGATGGCGCACATAGAGGCGATTTCATCTTCCATCTGAATGAACTTGCCGCGATCTTCGGGCAGGCGTTTGGCCAGGATTTCCGCGATTTCCGAAGAAGGTGTAATGGGGTAGCCGGCAAAGAAACTCAGACCCGCGTACATCGCGGCTTCCGCGACCGCTTCGTTCCCCTGGACGAACTTGATGTTTTTGTTCATGTTTTGCACCTATTCGGTTTCAATGTCGATGGCCAGATCCGGACACCGCATTTCGCAAAGCCGGCAGCAGATGCAGTCCTCCAAACGTGCGCCGACCGCCCGTTCCGAATCGTCGAGCTCCAGCACGTTTTTGGGGCAAAATTCGACGCAGATGCCGCACCCCTTGCACCAGTCGCGGTTGATAAGGTGCTGCCTGAGTTTTGGTTTGGCCATTTAAAGTCCTTCCCTTCTCCACCTTCGTCAACGGTCCATAAGGACGCGCTCCGGCAGTGAAACTTCCGGATGCCGACTGGAGCGGGCATTGTAATTTTTTTCGATGGTTGAAATCAAAATAGCCGGAAAGGCTCTAAAAATCAAGCCCAATTCGCCTTTCCGCGCACAACCGGAGGCGTTTAACGGCGCAGCAGATCTTTGACAAGCCCCCACCGTTTGAAATACAATATACCAAAATCCACAACGGTCGATTCGAGGCCAAAAGGGTATCCGCTAAATAATCGGTTTCAACTGGCGCAGACGAAATTTGCCTTCTTGAGCGCGACACCGCAACACCACCCGGGAGAACACGACAGTTTGAAAAAATGGTCTGCCATAATTCTGGTTTTCGGTCTCCTGGCCCTGACGGCGGGCTGGCTGGCTTATGTGGACCTGATCCGCTACGCCGCCGCACCGTCTGAATCCGGCGGTCGGCCGGAAAAGAAGATCGTAGCGATTGAAAAAGGACAGAACTTCAGACAGACTACGCTTTTGCTGCAGTCGCAACAACTGATCGACCACCCGTTCAAATTCCGCTTGCTGGCCCGGCTGCAGGGCAAGGACAAACTGATTCAGGCCGGAGAATATCTATTGTCGGCCGACATGCCGCCTGACGCCATCCTGGAGGTGCTGGTGAACGGAAAGGTGCGGCTTTACAAGGTCACCGTGCCGGAAGGATCGACCCTGAAGCAGATCGCCGCCATTGTCGAAAACGCCGGCCTGGCAACTCGGGCGGCGTTTCTCAGCGCGGCCACCGATGCCGATTTCGTCCGGGAAAAGGGAATCGATGCGGAAACCTTCGAGGGGTATCTTTTCCCGGAGACCTATTTTTTCCCCAAAAATACCACTGCCCGAAAAATCATTACGGCCATGGTCGACCGATTTCGGTCCGTGTTCACAGAGACATGGAAAAAAAGGGCGGCCGACATCGGCCTTTCGGTACACCAGGTCCTCACCCTGGCATCGATCATTGACAAGGAAACCGGCGCTCCTTCCGAGCGGCCAACCATCTCGTCTGTGTTTCACAACCGCCTGCGACGGGGAATGCGTCTCGAAACCGATCCAACGGTCATCTACGGAATTGATGATTTTGACGGCAACCTGACCCGCAAACATCTGGCGACGCATACGCCCTACAACACGTATCTGATCAGCGGCCTTCCACCCGGACCGATCGCCAACCCGGGGCGCGCCGCCATTACCTGATCAGCGGCCTTCCGCCCGGTCCAATCGCCAACACGGGGCGGGCGGCCATCGAAGCGGCGCTCTACCCGGCCGACACGGCCTACCTGTATTTTGTTTCCAAAAAAGACGGCACCCACCAGTTTTCAACGACATTTGCGGATCACAAACGGGCCATACTGACGTATCAGCTCAAAAAATAATGCCACACAGTGACACTTAACGGGGCTCACCCCACCGACACCGAAACGGGAGAACACGGCACCATGGGCACCAACAACCTCATCTTTCTGGAGAATATCGAATGGTTCGACGAAAGCGGGCAGGAAATCGTTCACCGGATTCCCGAGGAAGGCTCCGGTGAAATCAAATATGGGGCGCAGCTGACGGTGAGGGAAAGCCAGGCCGGCATCTTTTTCTACCGCGGCAAGGCGGTCGGGGCATTCGGGCCGGGTCGTCACACGCTCAAGACGGCCAACATTCCGATTCTGACCAAAATCGCCAGTCTGCCCTGGGCCCTTAGCAGCCCGCTGCGGGCCGAGGTCTATGTGGTCAATCTGAAAGTCTTCACCAACCTGAAGTGGGGCACCCGGGACCCGGTGGCCTTCAAGGACTCGGAACTGGGGCTCGTGCGGCTTCGGGCTTTCGGCGTTTTCAACCTCCAGGTGGTCCAGCCGGTCCTTTTTATCAACACCATGGTCGGCACCAAGGGGATGCTCACGACGGCCGAAATCGAAGAGTATCTCAACCGGGTCATCGTGTCGCGCTTCAACGATTTGATGGGCGACAGCCTCGACTCGATCTTGAACCTGCCCTCCCGCTACGATATTCTCTCCGAAGGGCTCACCGAACGATTGAGTTCAGATTTCAGCCACTTCGGTATCGGACTGACCCACCTTTACATCAATGCCGTCACGCCGCCGCCCGAGGTGCAGCAGGCCATCGACGACCGCAGCCGTATGGGCGCTTTTCAGGACATGAACAAGCTGATGCAGATGAAGGCGGCCATGGCAATGGAAAAGGCCGCGCAGTCCGATGGTACATCCGGAGCCGCCGATGCCATGGGTGCCGGTCTCGGGTTGATGCTGCCGGCCATGTTTGCCCAGTACTTCGCCGGCGGACCCGCCCGGCAGCCGACCGATTCGGATCCCGGCGTATCCACCTGCCCGGAATGCCGGCATCCGGTTCCCGTCGACGCCAAGTTCTGCCCGCAGTGCGGCCACCAGCAAGTCGTCTTCGATCAGTGTCAAAAATGCGGTAAGAACCTGACACCGGGTGCAAAATTCTGCCCGCGCTGCGGTCATGCGGTCGAGGATAAACCGATGCCGCGGACCTGCAGCCAGTGCGGCACGGAAAACTTGACCGATTCCCTTTATTGTAATCAGTGCGGTGAAAAACTCTAACCTTCTTATCGAACATTGCTGCCCGCAGTGTGGTGCTCCGGCCGTCCTGACGGAAACAGATCGCCTGTTCACCTGCGAATTCTGCCGGGTCAAGTCTTATCTGACGGCCGGCAACGGATTCCGGTATGTGTTGCCGGGTGCTGCACCGCCGGGCAGAGAACTCTTCTATTTTCCTTACTGGCGATTCAAGGGCATGCTGTTTTCCTGCGTTTTCGACGGTGTGCGCCAAAAATTCATCGACGTCAGTCATCAGGCCGCGATGTCGCGTGATTTTCCGGTCTCACTCGGTTTCAGGAGCCAGGCCCTTAAACTGCGTTTTGTAACCCCGGAAACCGAAGGACGGTTTCTGCCCGTTCGGCTGCCACTCGACCAGGTGATGCAAACCTTCAAGCAAAGCTTTAATCTACCGCTGCCGAAACCGATATTTCACCAGGCCCATATCGGCGAACACCTGAGTCTGGTATACGCCCCCTATTATGCGGCCGCCGACCGTCTCTACGATGCCGTCCTGAACGAACCGCTCGGGCAGCGTTTGCCGCAGGATATCGATCAGACGCTTTCCACCGCCGGACCTTCAGGCTGGCAGCTGAGCTTTCTGTCGACTCTTTGCCCGGCGTGTGGATGGGATCTGGATGGCCCGCCGGACACGCTCGTGCTGACCTGCCGGAATTGCGATTCGGCCTGGAAACCGGGAAAGAACCGTTTGGAGCGGCTGAATTTCGGCCATCTTCCGCTGGCAGTCGACAGCTGCGAAACGATCCTCTACCTTCCCTTCTGGCGCATCCGGGCCGCAATTGAGGGAATCCAGCTCGACTCCTATGCCGATCTGGTCGGGGCCGCCAATTTGCCGATTGTCCCCCGTGCCGCCTGGCGCGACATTCCGTTTCACTTCTGGAGCCCGGCATTCAAGATTCGACCCCAGACCTATCTGCCGCTGGCCACCAAGATGACGCTGGCCCAACCGCAGGATCTTCCGGTAGCAAGTCTGCCCGTCGGTGAACTCCATCCTGTGACGCTGCCGGTTGCAGACGCAGCCGACAGCCTGAAGATCACTTTGGCGGCTTTCGTCAAACCCCGGAAGGTTCTTTATCCGCAGCTTTCTACCATTACCGTCGCACCGCAGAGTTATCTCCTGGTTTATGTGCCCTTCCTTCACAGTCATCACAACTTGACCCAGCCGTCATTAAAGGTCAGTATCCTGACGAACCAGCTGGCACTGGCTGGAAGCCTATAAAACCTTCGGCGCAGGTCTTCGACCGCATTCAACCCGGAGTTCAGCGCCGCCTCTAACCGCCAGCAGCCAGTGCGTTTCAATGAAAAATTCCAAATCACAAATGACAAACACTCAACAAATCACAATGACCAAAAATCAAAATGTCATACCTGCCTGGGATAGGGCATATTGAAATTTGCATCAAGTATTGACGAGGCAGAATGCTGAGGAGGGTTGGGAGTTGTCAAACAGGTCCGTGTGCGACTGACGGTGGGGTATCAGTCGATTTCTTCGGAAAGCAGAATGGCTTCGGCCACCCTCCGCATCGAGGTGCGCATGTCCATGCTACGTTTCTGCAGCCAGCGATAGGCCTCCTCGCCGCTCTTGTTGCGTCGTTTCATGAGGATTTCCTTGGCCCTTTCGACCATCTTGCGGGTCTCCAGTTCCTCCTGGATGACCTGGGTCTTGACCATCAGTTCGGTGTTCATGATTGCCACCGCGGCCTGGTTCGCAACTGTCGACATCAGGTTGATCTCGGTCTGTGTGAATGTGTGCGGTTCGGCGGTAAAGCAATTGAGGACCCCGATAACCTTGCCGTCCTTGACCTGCAGCGGTACGCTGAGCATTGACACCAGGCCGAGTTTTGCGGCCATTTCCTTTTCTTTGAAGCGCGGCTCTTGCAGAACGTTCGATACCGTCAACGGCTTTTTGGTAGTGGCGACATATCCGACGATGCCCTCGTTTAGATTGAGAGCGCGATCCTTGACGTAGTCCGGATCGATGGCCTGGGTGGCCTTGAGGCGAATCTTTACCGGATGGACGTTCTCGTCGATCAGCCACATCGAGCAGATTTCGACACCGGTGACTTTGGCCGTGACCATGACAATCAGCTTGAGAATGTCTTCGATGTAGAGATCGGAGGTGATGGCGCGGCTGATATCCATTAGCCCCCGGATGTACTTTTCTGTTGGATCGGGGTTGGGTTTATCCATGGTTTTGATGCGTCGGCTTCGAGCGCTTGGCAGGTGCCCAACCGGCCGTTTAGGAGGTGAAGCCGTCATGGTGCACAATTTGACGACAAGATGAGTTTTTTTACCAGTACCATTCCACCGTGTCAATATACCTCGTTTCCGCACCGGTGGCGAGCGACTTGATCCTCGGTCGCAATGTGTTATACTCACTGCATTCCAGAAACGCTCATCACCGCACGACCGAAAAAAGAGGAAGGTGTCGTGGAAAAATTGATCGCTGAACGGGTCTCACATCTGCGTGAACTTCTTCGCGGAACTCAAACAGATACCCTGCTGGTTCTCACGGACGAAAATCGCCGCTACCTAAGCGGATTTACCGGCCAAGACACACAGTTCGACGAATCCGCCGGAGCGCTGCTCATAACCGGAAACGATCTGATACTGGCGACCGATACGCGCTACGAACTTCAGGCCCGCAATGAGGCACGCCTTTACAAAATCGTTTGCTATAAAAAGGATCTGGCGGAAGAGTTACCCGGCCACATAGAGGCCCTTGGCACAAAGACCCTCGGCTTTGAAAGCGTGCGCCTGTCGGTTCATCAGTACCGGAAAATATCAGACGCCATTGCCAAAGACGGTCTCGAGGTGGTTCTCAAGCCGGTCGAGGATCTGGTGGAGCAGTTGCGGATCAAGAAAGCGGAAACGGAAATCGCAACGTTGCGCAATGCTCTGTCGCTTGCCGAAACGGCTTTCAGCGAATGTGTTGAAAAAATCAAACCGGGCATGACGGAAAAAGAGCTGGCCTGGATCATGGAAAAAGGGATGCGGGAAGCCGGTGCCGAGGGGCTCTCCTTTCCGACCATCGTGGCGTCCGGCCCCAACAGCGCGTTGCCGCATGCAATCCCAGGCGATCGCCGGATCAGGGTCGGGGAACCGATTTTGTTCGACTGGGGAGCCAGGCTTGACGGTTATTGCTCCGACATCTCCCGCACGGTCGTCATCGGCGAGCCGGACGACACCTTTAAAAAGGTCTTTCAAACCGTATTGGATGCTCAGAGCCGGGCCATCGATGCAATCAAGGCTGGTGTGAGCTCACGGGCGGTGGACACTATCGCCCGCGACCACATCGAAAAGCAGGGGTTCGGCGGCAAGTTCGGTCACGGCCTGGGACACGGCACCGGCCTGGCTATTCACGAAGCACCCCGGCTCAGCCCGCTGAAAGATACCGTGCTTGAAGCGGGAATGGTGACGACGGTCGAACCCGGAATTTACCTGGGCGACTGGGGCGGCGTGCGTCTCGAAAACATGGTCGTGGTGCGGGAGGACGGCGCCGAAGTGCTCAACCGCCTGGATCCGGCCAATTACCGCATATAAATGAGAAGAGGCCTATGCAGACATCTTGCGACGCGCTGCTGGACCGGTATCTCGATTTTCTGATGGTTGAAAAAGGGCTGGCGGCTCAAACCATCGAAGCTTACAGCCGCGATCTCGTTCGCTACATTTCCTTTCTGGATGAAAACGGGCGTGCGGCTGTGTCCGAAGCGGACACCCCGCTGATCCTCAAGTATCTCATTTCGATGCGCGAAGATGGGTTGAATGCCCGCTCGCGTGCCCGTCACCTGGTGTCTATCAGAGGGTTTTACCGATTCCTCACGCAGGAGGAAATCTTAAGCAGTGACCCGACGCGACTGATCGATCTGCCCAAAAGTGGTCTGAAGCTGCCGGACGTTTTGACGATCGACGAGGTCAAATGCCTGCTCGAGGCCCCCGATCCCATAAAGCCCGCCGGTTGTCGTGATGCGGCCATGCTGGAGTTGCTCTATGCGGCCGGTCTGCGCGTTTCGGAACTCATCACCCTCAAACTGCAGGATGTCAATCTGACCGCCGGTTACGTTCGCGTTTTCGGCAAGGGCGCCAAGGAACGCGTTGTGCCGATCGGTCAGTATGCTCAAGAAAAAATCCGACGCTATACCAACGGGGCCCGCCGGGCGCTTCTCAAAGATCATATCAGCGCCACTCTTTTTGTGGCCCGGGCCGGAAAACCGCTCAGCCGTCAGGGTTTTTGGAAGCTGATCAAGCGTTACGCTGTTCGGGCCGGGCTCAGAAAAGTGATCACGCCCCACACGCTGCGGCACTCCTTTGCGAGTCACCTGCTGGAAGGCGGCGCCGATTTGCGGGCGGTTCAAACCATGCTGGGCCACGCCGACATCGCCACGACCCAGATCTACACCCACGTGGCACGCGATCACCTAAAATATCTGCATCAGAAATTTCACCCGCGCGAGTGATCCGCAAAATAATTTTTGGCCCCGATACTGAAAAAGTTGTGATCTATACGAGCAAGGAAAGCATCAAACGACCAATGCAGACATCAGATTCAACCACCCACCCGATCGGTTGGTGGCGTCCCCAAAATCGGCCGCCGGATATCGGCGTCGATGCCATCAGCGCGGCGGTCCGACGCGTTGCCGAACCGGCGTGCATCGTCGAGGTCGACGGGCAGCCGGGAGTCGGCCGCGACGGATGTGTGACGATCGACTTCGCCCGAGCGGACGTCGGCGGGCCGGCCGACGGCTTCCCCGTGCTGGGGTTCATACCGGCGCTGCATCCTGAAGATTTAGGGGACCCGTATTTCAAGCATTCCTTCGGGTTGCGCTATCCATATGTCATCGGCGCCATGGCCAACGGCATCACTTCGGTCAAGATGGTGGAGACCGCGGCCCGGGCCGGCATGATCGGCTATTTCGGCGCCGCCGGTTTGGCTCTGGAAGACATCGAAACAGCGATCGTGCAGCTGCGGCAGCGGGTGACCGATCTTCCCTTCGGCTTCAACCTCATCCACAGCCCAAGCGAACCCGATTTGGAAGCGGCCACGGTCGATCTGTACTTGAAACACGCCATTTGCCGCATCAGCGCTTCGGCCTATCTGGATCTAACGCTCCCCTTGGTCTATTACCGTATAAAGGGGATTCATCGCGGTGCCGACGGTCGAGTCGTCTGCCCAAATCATGTAACCGCCAAGGTCTCCCGTGTCGAAGTCGCCAGGAAATTTTTCTCGCCGCCGCCCGAAAAATTCCTGCGTCAGCTGTTGGACCGGAACATGATCACATCGGCAGAGGCCGAACTGGCCAGGAGCGTTCCGGTGGCCGAAACCATGACGGCCGAAGCCGATTCCGGAGGTCACACAGACAATCAGCCCGCCATTTCCCTGCTCCCCACCATGCTGGCCCTGAGGGACCGAATGGCCGAATCGTTTGGTTACGACCGGCCCCTGAGTGTCGGTTTGGGCGGCGGAATCGCCACTCCGGCGGCTGTTTCAGCTGCATTTGCGCTCGGTGCCGCCTACGTTCTGACCGGCTCCGTCAATCAAGCCTGCCTTGAAGCCGGCACATCGGCCACCGTGCGGTCGATGCTGGCTGAAGCTTGCCAGGCCGATGTGACCATGGCGCCGGCGGCCGATATGTTCGAAATGAGCGTCAAGGTGCAGGTTTTGAAACGCGGTACCCTGTTCCCTTTCCGGGCGGCCAAACTATTCGATCTCTATTGCCGATACGGTTCTTTGGAGGAAATACCGCAGAAGGAGCGGCTGATGATGGAACGCGACCTCTTCCGCCGCCCTGTTGACGAGGAGTGGGAACAGACCAAGGATTTCTTTCGTCTGAGGGACCCGCAGCAAATCGAGCGGGCCGCAAAGGATCCCAAGCACAAGATGGCGCTGGTCTTCCGTTCCTATCTGGGACAATCCTCGAACTGGGCCAACAGCGGCGATCCGGCGCGTAAAATCGACTATCAGATCTGGTGCGGTCCGTCGATGGGTGCTTTCAACGAATGGACACGAGGCTCTTTTCTCGAACAGCCCGAACACCGTTCGGTCGTGACAGTCGCCCTCAACCTGCTGGTTGGCGCCGCCGTGGTCACGCGCTTTAACTGGCTGAGAGCACAAAAGGTCGTCATGTCGCCTGATGTCGGAAAATTTCGTCCCCTGCCACTCGAAGAAATCGCGTCTCTGATTGACCGGGGATCAACCAAGTCAGCCTAAAATCGCAAAATGCCCTTTATCCAACCCCAGGGCGTTCACAAAAAAATCGGCTATGGCCGAAATGTGCAGCGTTCGGCTGCTCAGCTGATTCGGCAACGACGGCGCCGAGAGCGGGATGCGCTCTTCGATATACCGCTCAAGGTTAATCGCTCGGCCGCCATGGTCCTGCGGCGTGCGGGATATTTGGCCCCGGAGCGTATAGGTAAACCGAGCCGCAAGGCCCGGTTCGCTGAGATCGCGGTAGATAAAGATGCTGTAACTACTGATCGGATTGGTTAAACCGGCGCTAAAGCGTTCATGAACCTGGCTATTGGCGAATAGACCGATATTTCGAAGACATGGTGTCAAATCCTGCAGGATTTGTCTGGCATCGGGCACGCTCGTCTTCAATTCAGCCACCAGGTGCCCACCCAAAAAAACGATTATGGCTTCATCCACGCTAAACTGTCGGGTGACTCCGGACCGCAGCCCGCCAAGCGGATCAGGCGGCAGAAACTCGCGCGACCATCGTTTCCATTTCGCCAGTGGAATCGACAATCCAGCGGAAAGCTCGCGGTTTGAAAAAAACTTGCTATTCAAACTCCGACAGAATCTTTTCGGGTCATAAAAGGGTTTGAAAATTGACAGACGATAAACAGCTAAACCAGCAAGCGATACCGGTTGCCATCATCGGCATGGGGTGCTTTTTTCCAAAATCTTCCGGTCTGAAAGAATTCTGGCGGCTGATCGTGAACGGTGAAAACGCCATCGACGAGGTCCCTCCGACCCACTGGACGGCCGCTGACTATTTTGACACGGACCCAAAGGCCCCTGACCACACGTATTGCACGCGCGGGGGGTTTTTACCGAAGGTGATGTTCGACCCGACCGAATTCGGCATACCGCCGAATACCCTGGAAGCCACCGATACCTCCCAATTGTTGGGGCTTGTGGCGGCCAAGATGGCACTTGCGGACGCCGGCTACGGTGACGGAAAAGCGTTCAATCGAGAAAGAACCAGCGTCATTCTGGGCGTCACCGGCACCCAGGAGCTGGTCATTCCACTCGGGGCCAGGCTCGGCTTCCCCAAATGGCGGCAAGCGCTCGAGCGCGCGGGAGTGGCCGCAGCAACCGCAGAAGAAGTCGTCGCACGCATATCCGATTCCTATGTTTCCTGGCAGGAAAACTCCTTTCCCGGACTCCTCGGCAATGTGGTCGCCGGCCGCATCAGCAACCGTCTCGACCTGGGTGGCACCAACTGCGTGGTCGACGCGGCGTGCGCCAGTTCGCTGAGTGCGGTTCACATGGCACTTCTGGAACTTACCGCCGGCCGCAGCGACATGGTGATCACCGGCGGGGTCGATACCCTCAACGACATATTCATGCACATGTGCTTTGCCAAAACCCGCATCCTCTCGCCCACCGGAGACGTTCGTCCCTTTTCGAAGGATGCTGATGGAACGGTCCTCGGCGAGGGAATCGGTCTTCTGGTGATCAAGCGATTGGCCGACGCCGAAAAGGACGGCGACCGGATTTATGCCGTCATTCGCGGCATAGGAAGTGCCAGCGACGGTAAATCTCAGAGCATATATGCCCCCCGCCCCGAAGGCCAGGCCCTTGCTTTACGAAAAGCCTATTCGAGCGCCGGCATCGATCCGGACACCGTTGAACTGATCGAAGCCCATGGCACGGGCACCCGTGTCGGCGACAAAATCGAATTTCAAGCCCTGAGCCAGGTGTTCGGCGACAAGACCGCCAACGGATCGGGCTGCGCCATCGGCTCGGTCAAATCGATGATCGGTCACACCAAGGCCGCTGCCGGTGCGGCGGGCTTGATCAAAAGCGCCCTGGCCTTGCATCACAAAATCCTGCCGCCGACATTGAAAGCAGAGCAACCGGACCCGGAACTCGGTATCGACCAAAGCCGATTTTACCTCAATACCGTCACGCGACCGTGGCTTTCCAATAAGGAGCACCCGCGCCGCTGTGGGGTCAGCGCCTTCGGATTCGGCGGCAGCAACTTTCACCTCGTTCTGGAAGAATACCGGCCGGCAAAAACCGAAACCGCCTGGGATGGTTCGGTTGAGATCGTGGCGGTGTCCGGAACGTCAAAAACTGAATTGATCGAAAAAATCGAGCGACTGAAAAGCGATATCGAAAACGGGACACCGTTGGATGAAGCGTCTTTGCGGTCACGCCAGGCATTCGCCGTAGACGATGAGTGCCGCCTTTTGTGGGTCATCGAACAGTCGGCCGATGACGACCGGACGCCGGAGTCGATAAGGACGTTTTTCCGCCAGGAGAGCTCGGCCGTGCTCGAGGACCTCCGAGCCGAAACGGCCGTCAAACGTCCGGGGCTGTTTTATGGTGAAGGAAGACCCGCCGGAAAGCTGGCGTTTTTATTTCCCGGTCAGGGCAGTCAGTATCCGGGGATGGGGCGCGATCTTGTTTGCCGGTTTCCGGCAGCCTTAGAAGCGATCGCGGCCGCCGATCGACGGTTCGACGACGAGAGAAGCCTGGGCCGGGCCATTTACCCGCTTCCGGTTTCCTCTTCGAAAGACGTCGTTTTGCAGGACGCCGCCCTGAGACGCACCGACATTGCACAGCCAGCTATCGGTGCCGTCAGCCTCGCCATGCTCAAGGTTCTGACAGCCTTCGGCGTCCAGCCGGACGCAACCGCGGGTCACAGTTTCGGCGAACTGACTGCCCTGCATGCCGCCGGCTGGATCGACCAGCAGGCTTTTCTTTCCCTGGCCGTCTCGCGTGGTCAGCTGATGGCCGCCGCCGGAAAAGGCGCGAGGACCCCCGCCAGCGGGATGCTGGCCGTCAAAGCGCCTTTGGCTGAAATAGAGGCGCTCATCGAATCGAGCCGGCTCGATGTCGTCCTGGCCAACCGCAACACCCCCCGGCAAGGCGTCATCGCCGGAACCATCGCGGCGCTCGATACCGTTCGGTCGATCTGCCGGGATAAGGGGTATAGCTGCGCTGGCCTTCCTGTTGCCGCCGCCTTTCACAGCAAATACGTCAAAGAGGCCGGGCACCCTTTCCGGGAAGCCCTCCGCACGATTGCCTTATCACCGACGGCGATACCGGTTTTCTCCAACACGACCGGCGGTCCCTATCCGGCCGATTCGGCCGGTGCAGCGGCCCTGCTCGGTGACCATCTGCAGCAGCCGGTCGCTTTTTGCGATGAAATCAAAACCCTTTACAGAGCCGGAGTGCGGACGTTTGTGGAAGTCGGTCCTCGAAGCGTTCTGACCGGTTTGGTTACCGACATTCTCACCGGCAAAGCCGTTGAGGCCGTCGCCGTTGACGCTTCGGCCGGTAAGAGCACCGGAGTCGGCGATCTGGCCCGCACTTTGTGCCGTCTGGCGGCCGTCGGACACCCGGTTGACCTCGACCGCTGGGAAATCCCGGCGCCACGGAACCGCAACCCGTTGATGCAGATTGAACTGACGGGAGCGAACTATCGAACGCCCCGCATTGAAAATCAAGGCCTGTCGCAACCAGCGACACATCGGCCCCGCAGGAATGACGCGCACTCGCGTCCGACCCAACCCGACCCCAGCCTATCGGCGGCAGCGCCTCGGCTCGACCGGTCGGCCCATGATACTGAAGGCACGGATATGACGAAAAAATCATCCCACTCGCACCCGATCGATCGCCTCCTCGGTA
>JARROL010000109.1:0-8220 GCA_037383965.1 Desulfobacterales bacterium
AACAATGGCGACGAAAATCCGGTGCTCGATGCCGGCGATTTATTCGATTCATTGGCAGCGCAGTTTCCGGTCTGCATGGCCAGCGATGAATTTCATTTTTTCCCCCAGGCCAAGGCCCGAAAGTTCGATTGGTCCCGCTGTGATGACTTCTCCCCAGAAGCTCTGGCGAACGCCATCAGGCAGCTGACCCGATGGGACCGCGAAATCGCCCAATACACGTCGACCCCATTGTCGTCGGCCCAAACCATCGATGCGGATATGCTGTACCGCGTCATCCAGACGCTTCGCGACCAACTCGAACTGGTCCGGGTGACCGAAACCCAGCCGACGTTTTACCTCACGATCGTCGGCATCGGATTGGCGGAGGCTTTTGAAGCCGGACCGCAGGCCCTGAGGGCCCGCCTGAGACATCTTCCCGCATTTCTCGACCAGGCCGTTCGGAACCTGAATCGCGTTCCGCGACTTTTCCGCGATCTGGGAATCGATATGCTCGCCAAGCAGCAGAAGTGGCTGGATTCCCTGTCACTGCCGGAGGCTCGCCGAATCCCGATCAAGGATGCCTTCGAGCGGTTGGGCATGCATCTCAGGAAGACCGACGCCGGTGAAGACTTCCTTCCGCCGGTTGAGCTCTATGAACGGATCGCCGCTCATCACATGGGGTGCTTTCTCGGGCCAAAGGAGATCGCCCGCGAGTTGGAACTCGAAATTGCGGAAACCCGATCGATATTGACGCAATCGGCCGCATCCATCGCACCCGGGCGCCGATGGCAGGCGGTCGTCGACGGTCTTCCTCGCCCGCAAATGCCGCCGGGCGGTGCGCGCGAAATTTACCGCAACGCCATATCCGACCTGGCCCGGCATTGCTCAGCGCAAGGGTTGATCACGACTGACCTGGTGCGGGAATGTCCGGTCAAGGTCAATGGGATCCCGGATTACATGCGGCCGGTCCGCAGCAATGCCGCTTTCAGCATGCCTCCGGTCCATCCCCCGCGGGGCGGTACGTTCTTTATTCTGGAGACAGGCGAAGGAGCGAGGATTCCAGCGGATTACCGACTGCTGACGGCCCATGAAACCTTTCCCGGTCATCATCTGCTGGATACATACCGCTGGCGTCAGGAGCGACCGATCCGGCGCCATATCGAGTTCCCGCTTTTCTACGAAGGCTGGGCCAGCTTTTCGGAAGAGCTCATGTTCGAAACAGGGTTTTTCTCCACCCCGGCCGACCGCATGTTGATGGCAAAGCGGCGTTTCTGGCGCGCCATTCGCGGACAAATCGATTTTGATATTCACATGCGCCGGCGAACGCTCGAAAACGCCGCCGCTTTTCTGACCTCGCAGGGAATCGGTCCCCGCCGGGCCAAGGCGATGGTCCAGCGATATTGCTTGAAACCGGGCTACCAACTGGCATACACCATAGGGCGGCGGCGCTTTCGTCGGTTGTACGATGCCTTTTGTCTGAAGGCAGCCAATCCGGTCGCATTCGCCCGCAGGGTTTTGGCGCAGGGGGAAATCGGTTTTAACTATTTAGAGCAGGTGCTGGGGCAAGGAGATTAGACATGTCCAGTTTTCTCGGCTATCATTCGGAATGGAACCTCGGCAGTCCCGGAGGCTGGGACTATCAGCGGATCACCCAGGAAATCGCAAAGGTGGTGTGGCGGAAGATCAACGGGGTAAGACCTACCGGGGTCGACCTGAATTTCGACCACCCGATGCTCTATCCGGTCGTAAGCTTCGCACAGATGCTGCTGGCGGTCCACCGTCAAAGAGAAGGCGCCAATCCCGGTTTGCTGGCGGTGGTGGCCGAGGAGGAAACCCTGACCGATGTCACCGAGAACATCAATCTGGCCCGGCGGCTCGACGCCGTGGACGGTATCACCGGCATCCTGGCCGCCCCTCACGAGTTCGAGCAGCAAAACGGCCGCGTTTGCCACCAGGGACGGCCGGTTTCGCTGATATTCATGGATTTCAACAACGACGTTTTCCTCAAACTGCACCGCAAGTACGATCTGACACCGCTCTACCAGGCCATCCGGGAAAACCGGGTTCTCAATCCGCGCGGTACCGAACCGATAAATGTGAAAAGCATGTTCGAGGTCATCACCGGACCACAGTCCGTGCGCTTCAATTCTGAAACCGTGCACCGGACCCCCTGGACCCGGCGTTTTTTCGCCCGCCGGACGACCGGCCCCCGGTGCGAGTCGATTGGGGACCTGATCGAGTGGACCCGTCAAAACTGGCCTAACCTGGTGTTGAAACCCGAACGCGGTTATTCCGGAATTGGCGTGAAGGTGGGTAGGGTCGGCCAGAATGCGGACGAGATCATTGAGGCGGCCCTTGCCAAGGGCGGGTATATCGTTCAGGAGAAAGTCGCGCTGGGCCTGTGGGGGGAAGCCATGCCGGAAATCGACCGTGGCCGCGGGCGGATCGTTCTCGAGAATCGCCAGACAGACTTCCGGTGCCTCATCGGCCCCGACCAGGTCTTCGGCTTTCTGTGCCGGTTCGGGGACGTGCCTACCAACGTGGGCAGCGGCGGCGGCGTGCAGCCCATGGCGATTCTGAACTCCCCGGTGACGGTGCGCGAGGCGGTCGATCGCATCAACGGCACTATCACGGAGATGGATTATGGCGATCTGCTGGCGATCGAGAACGAACAGGTCGCACTGGCGCTGAAGGAAAAATTCACCTACCTGCTGGGACCGATCAAGATCGCCTTGCGGCCCCGCATCATCACGGCGGAACAGTTGACCGAGCTGGGTAACTACTGCAGGGCCATGTGGGAAGACAGTATCAAGTTGGAGCAGATGTGGCATGCCGGCGAGTTGGATGACTTCATCGACATCGAAGAGGAAGAACTGGAAATCGCGCGCCTGCAGCCCTGGCACGGCGGCCCGGCCATTTTTGCGGCGGACGGCCTGTTCGGTTTCGGTGCGCAGCTGGAGGAGCCATGACCATTGACGTGGACCCCGACTGGTGGAAGACCCTGTTCGACGAAGTATACCTGGTGACCGATGCCCGTAGTGTCGGCGATGAGAGCATCACGCGGCAGGAGATCGATATAATCCTCGAACTGGTTCCCATGCAGCCCGATGATCGCATCCTCGATCTATGCGGCGGTCACGGGCGGCATACACTGGAGCTTTGCCAACGCGGTTTCCGCAACTGCACCGTGCTGGATTACTCGCAGCCACTGCTCGACGTCGGTGCACGCGTTGCCGCTCAGAAGCGCTATCGCGTTCAATTCGTGCAGGGCGATGCCCGTCAGACCGAGTTGACTTCCGCGGCCTTCGACCACGTGCTTATCCTGGGGAACTCTTTAGGCTACATCCCGAAGCCGGATGCAGACCTGCGCATTCTGCAGGAGAGTCGGCGCCTCCTCACGTCGCGGGGCCGGCTGCTGCTGGACGTCACTGATGGAGATGCCGTGAGCGCGAAGGTCGCTCCTCATGCCTGGCACGAAATCGGCGAGGATGTGGTCGTGTGCCGGCAGCGGGAAGTAAAAGATGGTCTTGTCTGTGCCCGGGAGATGGTGCTGAGCAAAGGACAGGGGATGATCCGAGATAGAAATTACTGCATTCGCCTTTACGGCGCGGACGATCTGGCTGCGCTGGTCGCCCGCGCGGGTTTCGCCGAGGTGCAGGTCCATAGCGATGCGTCAGCCTTAAACCACGCGGAAGATGTCGGCTGCATGAACCACCGCCTGGTGGTCGCGGCCCGAAAACCGTGAACCAAAGGAACTTGCTTCTTGCGTTATGAAGGTCCCATATACCGGCCACCGAGTGAAGCCGACAGCCTTTTGATTCAGGCCACAGTGGGCTGTCCGCACAACAAGTGCATCTTCTGCATGGTCTATAAGAAAGGACCCTTGTACAGGGTAAGGCCTGTGAAGGAAATCTGCGAAGACATCGATGAGGCGTACACACTCTATGGGGGAAAGGTAAAATCTCTTTTCTTTCCGGCCGGCAATTCCATTGCGATGCCGACCCGGGACCTGGCCGCTATATGCCGCTACAGTAAGGAAAAATTTCGGAGTCTTGAAAGAATTACGGTGTATGGATCTTCTCAGTACATTGCTGAAAAGGGTTTGGCTGACATGGTGACGCTCCGCGATGCCGGCCTGAGCCGGATTCATGTGGGGCTCGAAAGCGGGGATGATGACACCTTGAAAAGAGTGAAGAAAGGCACGATTGCCTCCGAGCAGATAGAAGCCGGTAAGATAGTCAGAGCGGCGGGTATGCAGCTCAGCGAATATGTTGTTTTAGGGTTGGGCGGCGTTGAAGGCTCGGGCAAGCATGCGGTGAAAACAGCCGAGGCGCTCACTGAAATCGAACCGGATTTTGTGCGGCTGCGAACTCTCGTGCCTAAAATCAATACTCTTTTATTGCACCAGATTAAAAAAGGCCGGTTTCGACTTCTTTCTCCACATCAGGTTTTGCAGGAAACGAGACTGCTGATAGAAAACCTTCACTGTCGAACCATTTTAACCAGTGACCACTACACCAACTACCTGGATTTGTCTGGAAATTTACCCGAAGACAAAAACAGGCTTCTCGATGAGATCGATCGGGCTTTGCACCGGGACCCAAACTGTTTTCGGCCTTTCTTTATCGGGACCCAATAACCAATCGGGCGTAAGCGTTGACAGCGCTGTATCTGCTCTCTTGTCCCAGCTGTTGTGCCGTCCAAATCAGCCAGCTTCGTGCCCCGGCAGTATTCAGAAATATCTGCCACCACTCATCCCTGCACAAAGCTCCCCCTCGAAAGCCAGTGCCGTCAGCCCATGAGGCATTGGCGTTATTCATTTCGATTAAGATTTATTGATGAAAAACTGTATCGTGAATTCAGTCTAATCAATGATTACGAAGTCTTGAAGCCCGGGCAGCCGGTCATCTCCGCATGCTTGCGGCTACC
This sequence comes from Desulfobacterales bacterium, assembly GCA_037383965.1. Lineage (GTDB taxonomy): Bacteria > Desulfobacterota > Desulfobacteria > Desulfobacterales > SG8-13 > JARFQH01. Next base: position 4,909 of record JARROL010000109.1, read on the forward strand.
GGGATACTGGCGGCAGATTTCCGGGCGGACTTCATGGATCCGGCATTCCCAACGGTTTTGGGTTGGTATTTTGTGGAGCCATGGACAGGGACTCCCTGTTTTTCCGCTGCCGGTTCTTTCCCACATGCGGTAGGCAAACCTGTTGTTCTCCAGTTTGACACGCTGCACTTTTTTAATAATGTCCGTTCGGCCGAGCACCTTCCAGCGGTTATAGTCGGCTTCCGTGAGTTGATCATAGTAGTCGAGGTTACGGCAGCAGTGTCCGCACTGGCGGCATGAGAAATCTTCCATGCCTGTAAACAACCATATGCCAGCTTTACTTGAGCGGTCGGACTCACCCGTTTGGGCGACGGTTCTAAAAACACGTCGGCAGACCGCGGCCAGAACTTCCAATGGCGGCCAGTTTTGCTCCAGCTCATCACAGAGGCGGATGCCCAGATCCCGGGGGCTGATGTGAAACATCTTCCCCCCGCGCTCGGCCATCCATAAGCGCTCATCCCGGGAAGTTCCGGAAATAACCGCGCTCTCGCCGAAAACCAGCGGGAAGAGTTCGATGAAAAGGCGGGTCTGCGGGGCGTATTGGTGAAAATCGGCCCGAATGGCCGCCAGGATCTCTTTGCGCGACAAAAAAATACGGTCTTGCATATGAAAAGTAAAGAAATCGTAGTGAAGGCAGAGCCATGAGCTCTGCCTTCATTAATTTATCCAGCCATATGTTCGAGTAACGTTTCGATTTCACCGACGGCTGAGACGGGATGAATTTTGAAGTTTACGTAGGGCGTGTACTGCTGAGTCATTTTCATTACATCAAGTTGAGAGCCCTCCGCAATCAGGTAGCCTCTGTTTTCTCCGGGAAATGCCCCCCAGTCCTTAATGAGGCCCTTCGACAAATCTTTTTTTACCATTGCCAGCAAGGTTCCCCAACCGGTGCTGCGTTCTTTGGGGTCAATCGGTACGAGGTTTCTATTCATTTTCCACAGCAAAAGATATTTTGCCATCATGTCACCTCCATATTTATGACCGGTGTTCCAGTTCTTGACGGATCCTTAAAAAGCCCGATATCTGCGTTACGCTTCATTTCTTGTCACTGCGACGTACTACAAGTAAGCCTCATTCCTCGAAATTCGCAAGCCTTGATCCCGGGTTTTTACGAATCCGTCTGAATTGAGACTTTTTACGAGTTCATCAGGTCATTATGTGGATATAAAAATCTATTTGTCAAAACGGCCCCCGGAGATGGTGCCCCTCCGGAGGCTGTGGGAGGGAAATTTTAAGTGTCCCGGCATCATGATGTGATCTTCTTTAGTAAAAGGATTTTAGACAGCCGACATGAAGGGCTTTTATAACCGGTTTCAGAGCGGCGGATGGCAATAAACGTCGGTTGTCAGCGATTCCTATCATCTAAATTGAGAGCCAGAGGCGAAAGAAGAAACAGAAATATAGGGCTTTAAAAAAAGTTGATAGCATATAATGAAACAATATGGCCAGTACGATAGGAGGTCAAGGCGTCCTTCAATCGTTTGCAACCCAATACGAGACGAATTGTTTTTTGATACCCCTTTTAAATATTTGAAAGACGCAGCGCCTGATCGTCTTTGGCCACGCCTAGTCAACGCGAGGCATCACCTTTCCGGGTTGCGCCGGAAAGAAACACCAGGACGGCCGCTGTTTCGCCTGCAACTACTTGTACATGGCATCGATGTGGTCTTTGAACCGGTCCATGATAACGCTCTTTTTCAACTTGAGAGTCGGCGTCACCATCTCGTTGTCCATCGTAAATTCGGGAACAATTGTAAATTTTTTGATCGTCTCGAAGGGAGCCAGCGATTTGTTCCTTTCGGCGATTTCGGCCTCAATCAGCTTTTTTATGGCCGGGTGTTGGCCGAGTTCGTCAACCGAACGGAAGGCGACTTGGTGCTGACCGGCATAAGCGCTGATCGCCTCCGGTTCCAGGGATACCAGTGCCGTCAGATAATGGCGTCGATCACCGACTACACAGACCTGATGGATATAGCGTGAAGTGGCGAGGTGTCCTTCGATAGCCGCCGGGCCGATATTTTTTCCGCCTGAGGTGACGAGAATCTCTTTCTTTCGCCCGGTGATACGCAGGAAGCCTTCATCATCGATTTCACCCAGATCGCCTGTTTTCAGCCAGCCGTCTTCCGTTATGGTCGCCGTTGTTTCATCCGGCATCTTGTAATAGCCTTTCATGACGTTACGACCGCGATACAGAATTTCACCGTCCGAAGCAATCTTTTGCTCGATACCCGGACCTGGCGGCCCGACCCAGCCGAAACGGTAGTTGTCGTAGCGATTCAGGTTGGAAAAGCTCGTGTTCTCTGTCATGCCGATCCCCTCCACGACAAGGATGCCGGCAGCATGAAAAAACCTTCCGACCTCTGGATTCAGCGGTGCCGCGCCACTGATGCACCAGCGTATCCGTCCCCCCAGTGCGGCCTGAATTTTTTTGAATACCAGCCGGCACGCCAATTTATACTGGAGGGAAACAAGCGGCGGTATCGGTTGGCGGGCCAATTGTAAATCGCTCACCCTGTATCCGACCGCCAATGCCCAGCGGAAGAGCTTCAGCGCCAATCCGCCCTTGGCCTCGGCGGCGTTCATGATTTTGGCCTGGACCTTCTCATAAACCCGCGGAACACTGGGAAACCAGTGAGGCCGGGCGGTTTTTAAATCCTCGGCCAGCAGGTCCATGCTCCGGTTGAAAGTCAGGGTACACCCGCACAGCAGTGCGGTATAAACGCAAGTGCGCGCAAATACATGTGCCAGCGGAAGGAAAAGAAACACGTGGTCCCCAGATTACCAGACCACGCTTTTCTCGACCGATTGGGCCGTAAATGTCATGTTGTCGTGAGTGAGCATGGCCCCCTTGGGTACGCCGGTGGTACCTGACGTGTAGACAATCGCAGCGACATCGCCGGCAGTAACCTCTGCCGTCATTTCCGCGACTGCCGTGTCGGGACCATCGCCACCCCGATCGGTAAATTCTTCGAAATTCAAGGCCCAGTCGTGCTCAGGATTTTCACCGTTGAAAAGAACGACCCTGCGGACAGCAGAAATCTCGTTGCGAACTTCCAGTATCTTATCGAACTGGTTGCGATCTTCCGCAAAAACAAGCACAGCGTCGGAATGATGAATAATGAAACAGCAGTCCTTTGCCGGCAGCGTCTGATAAATGCCCACGGTTACGGCCCCGATGCTGGTGGCAGCCAGATCCGTGAGCACCCAGCGGTAACAACTGTAGCTGACGATGGCGACCTTGTCGCCTTTTTGCACCCCAAATGCCATAAGGGC
>JARROL010000110.1:0-8129 GCA_037383965.1 Desulfobacterales bacterium
GGCCCGAAGCAATTGCTTTGGAATTTTTTGCTATGTCATGGTTGCTGAAAGGCCGCGCAGATTGGACAATGTTACAAGTAGGGAGGCGGGTCCAGCGTTACGGACTGCATCCGGGAGAGTTAGCCGGGAAGGTATGGAAGGTTTTTCGAAACTAGCGACGACACGAACGGGTAATGCTCCACGCCATTTCTCATGCCGGGCAATCAACAATCATTATCCTATTAATTAGTTTTTGTCTTTCGAAATAATTCAAGCATATCTTTATAATGCGTGATTTGGGTTTCACCCTTTATTGTTGGGGACCGGGGTCGATCGCGGCTGATTCGTTAGATAGCCAGAACATACATCACGATTTGTAAAACATGACATTACTGCAGTATTAATATGTACTGCCGATACCAATAATCACCTTTCGATAGCCAAACTGTATTTCAATCCGGCAAGGTGCTCATTCATTACAATTAACCCTTCCCACAATTGCTGAGGATCTGTATATATGAAAATATATGCGAATCTTATTTCCCCTTGTGGTCTTTACTGCGGGGGTTGTGCAATTTATATTGCACACCGTCATAATTATCATAAATTTAAGAAACGCTTAGCGAATCTTTACAAGGGAAAAGTTGCGGGGAAAGGTACTCTACCTAATAGTGAAGACCTTTCCGCCGAAGACATTCGATGCCGTGGCTGCTTATCTGATGAACAGTCTATGCATTGACGTCAGTGTGAGATCAAAAATTGCACAAAAGAAAAAGGATTCACAGGCTGTCATCAATGCGATGAATTTCCTCCTTCCTTTTACGCGCCTGATCCTGCGGCGCAATATACGGCGCAAGAAGTTAAAGTGATGCTAAAACCGTATTTGCTATAAAATTGAAAGGGGAAGATGCCGGCAAGAAATCGTAATTTACTTTAGGCACAGCCCCGGCTCTTCCGTGAGGCTCATGGAGTTTGGCAATACCGAAAATTGTGAAGCCTCCCTGGGTGTGAATCGCTCAAATTCACGAACTTCCGGAGGCTCCATGGGAACTCCAGGGGGCTTATAAGCCACACGCGTCAAAAAGATTGTGAAACAGTCCGTAACTGAATGTGAACCTCAGGGGCAACTCTTGGCATTTGGCGACTCTTAGTGTATGTACCGCCGTGTTGTCGCATAAGATTGGTTCAAGATGGTTTTAAAACTAACAGGGTGTGTGCCCCCTATTCTTCGCAGGCTGACCCATGCAAAACCCCAAAAGCTCAAAGAATCCAATTCCCAGAAACTTTCCCCATCCACTCCAAAGCCCCTCGGGCCTCAGGATAGAGGTGAACGCCAACGGCTCCATCCGTCGCATGGACCACGGCGACATCCTCCTTAACCTTTTTCTCGGTACCGAGATCGAAGGGGGTCCCGCCAACCTCTACCTGCGCCGTCATGGAACATCGATAGAGGCCGTACCACTTCTCGGGCCGCAGAGTCCCGCCGTCATCCATATGGATGAACGGGGCATGAGCGCCGGCGGCGAATGGCATGGCATCCGCTTCCGCGTATCGCTGGTTCTGGCGGAATCGAGGCCGGCCTGGTTCTGGCACTTAAGGCTCGAAAACACCCTCGATACCGCGGAGAAGCTGGATCTCATCTACGCTCAGGATCTTGCACTCGCCCATTACGGCGCGGTTCGAATCAACGAGTATTATACCAGCCATTACGTGGACCACACGCCCTTATCGCATCCGGAGCGAGGCATTGTTCTCGCTTCCCGCCAGAATCTCTCCATGGCCGGTCGGCAACCCTGGTGTGTTGTCGGCGCCTTGGGTAAAGGGGTGGGATTCGCAAGCGATGCGCTCCAGTTTCACGGACTTGCCACCCGCGCGGGACAGTTACCCGTGGGGCTGACCGAAGGGCTAGGTATCTTTCGGCGACAGCACGAGCACGCCATGGCCGTGATCCAGGATGCCCCGGTAGGACTGGGGCGGGGCGAAGTGATCGAGAGGGGCTTCTTCGGCTGGTTTGAAGCCGATCATCCAGAGGCGACCTCTGCCGATGATCTTGTTTTCGTTGATAAAGTCATGGGGTTGCCGGAAGCGGTGCCGGTATTCGACTCTAATGCGCCTTGCGGCACTGCACCACCCGTGAGTCTTTTTACTTCCGCCCCTTTGATAGACGGCCAGGATCTGACTGAAGCCGAAATCGCAAATCTCTTCGGCACCGAGCTGCGCGCGATTGAAAGGGAGGATGGCAAACTCCTCAGCTTCTTTAACGGAACGAACCGCCACGTGGTGCTGAAGGCCAAGGAGCTGAGCGTTCTGCGACCCCACATGCAGATCCTCCGAACCGGTCACCGTTTGATTCCCGAGGAGGCGGCGCTCACCTCCAATACTTGGATGGGTGGTGTGTTCCACGCGATGGTGACACAGGGCCACGTCAGCATCAACCGCTTCCTTTCCACGCCCCACAGCTATCTGGGCCTTTTTCGAGCCAATGGCCTCCGCCTTTTCGTTGAAATGGCTGACGGCTGGCACCTGCTGGATGCACCCTCCGCCTTCGAGATGACGCCTGAGAGCAGCCGCTGGATTTACAAACATTCGGACGGGCTCATCGAAATCCGAAGCGGTGCCCCCGCCGATCGCCACGAATTGACCTTCTCGGCAGAGGTTTTGAATGGCGCCCCTCTGCGCTTCCTCTTGTCTTGGCATGTGGCCCTCGACGGCGAGAACGGAAGCAGTGCCGTGCCCGTCCGATACGAGCAGGATGAGGAAGGCGTGTTCGTACAACCACCCCCCGATTCCGATGTGGGCCGCCGCTTTCCGGAAGGGGGTTTTCGCATCGTCCCCCTCGACGGCGCGGTCATGGAGCGGATCGGAAGAGACGAGATGCTATACGCAGACGGCCTTTCCCGCAACCAGTCCTATCTCTGCATGATCAGCGAACCGGCCGTTTCCATCGGTTTTCGCCTCGAGGGCCGTCTTGTCTCCGGGGGCCTTAAGACAAATACAGCGCTAAACCGTTCTCGATTCTGGACCGATATCACCGGAGACTTTCACTTCCATCCGCCTTTAGACACTCCTTTATCCGGTGCGGCAAAACAGTTCGGAGAAATCCTTCCTTGGTTCATACAAAACACCCTGATTCATTATCTGGCCCCGCGGGGTCCGGAGCAGTACACGGGCGGCGGCTGGGGTACGCGCGATATCTCTCAGGGGCCGGTGGAACTCTTTCTGGGGTTAGGTCGCCATGAGCCCATACGGGCAATTCTGATCCACCTCTTCAAGTCCCAGAACCCTACAGGCGATTGGCCCCAATGGTTCATGTTCTTCGACCGGGAGCGGAACATCCGGGCAGGCGATTCCCACGGCGACATCGTGTTCTGGCCGCTGCTGGCACTGGCGCAATACCTGGACGCCTCCGAAGACGGAACCCTGCTTGAAGAGATCGTGCCTTTCTTTCATCCGGAAGGAGAAAATCGGGCTGAAAAGGCCACTCTTTGGCACCATGTGGAGCGCGCACTGGCCGTCATTAACAACCGGCTCATTCCCGGCTACAAGCTGGCGGCCTATGGTCATGGGGACTGGAATGACTCCATGCAGCCGGCCGATCCGACCATGCGCGAGCGACTCTGCAGCGCCTGGACCGTGACGCTTCACTACCAGACTCTCAACACGCTGGCTGCGGCCCTCAAGCGGCTGGGCCGAAGCGACCAGGCGAGGCAATTTGCGGCCGCGGCACGAGATGTTCACGATCAGTTTCAGCGTCATCTTCTGATGGACGGGACCGTGACCGGATATGCTTATTTTCATGACGGCGACCGCATCGATTACCTTCTTCACCCGCGGGACAAGGCCACCGGCGTTTCCTACAGTCTCCTCCCGATGATCCATGCCATCATCAACGATCTCCTGACCCCGGAGCAGGTTCGGAAGCATTTGGGCATCATCAAAACACACCTGCTCGGTCCCGATGGGGCCCGGCTTTTCGATCGGCCCATGGAATACCGAGGCGGTCCCCAGAAGTTCTTTCTGCGCGCAGAAAGCGCTTCCTTTTTCGGCCGGGAAATCGGGCTCATGTACACCCACGCTCATCTGCGCTACGCAGAGGCCCTGGCGCGTTACGGTGATGCCGAAGAGTTTTTCCTGGCCCTCTGCCAGGCCAATCCTATCGGCATCCGGTCGATCGTTCCCGCCGCAACCCTGCGCCAGGCCAATTGCTACTACTCAAGCTCTGACGGTGCGTTTGCCGACCGATATGAGGCATTCCTTAAATATGATCGCTTGAAAAAGGGCGCTGTCCCTCTCGACGGGGGATGGCGGGTTTATTCGAGCGGGCCCGGCATCTGGACAAGGCTGATGCTGCAGTCTTTTCTCGGCCTTCGGTGGAAACGATCCACGCTGATGATTGACCCGGTGATTCCAATGTTACTCAGCGGACTTCAGGTGGAGATGAAACAGGGCGGAATCTCATTCGAAGTGACCTATCACATCGAGGGAGCCGGCTGCGGCACCAAAATGGTAAGACTCAATGGCGACAAGCTGCCCTTCAAACGGAGTGAAAACCCGTACCGTATAGGAGCGGCCCTTGTCCCCATGGTCGCCGTGCGAGAGCGGCTCACCACGGGAATCAATCAACTCGCTGTGGACCTATACTGATTCGCGCCCGACCGGTCAGACCGCAAGGTCGTAATTCTTCGTGAGAATCTGACCTGCTTCAACGGGGGAGTAAGTCCAAAAGCCACCTTTTTCCAGCTCCAGCACCATGTCGTAGGGTCCCACGTTTTCGCAGCTCTCCTCAAAGATCACACAGCTGATGCCATGTCGATTAAGCAGGTTCAGGATCCACTCGACCTGCTCTGGGGTGAGTGTCGTACTCGGCTTTTCGAGAAAGGCGAAACGAGGACCGGCAAGCAGGACACGGGCAACAACCAGGAGCTGCTGCTCTGAAAGCGTCAGTACGCTTTCCCACGTCTGGCGGGTGTTCATGCCGCCAAAACGCTTGGGTATGGAATCGATTTTCAGGCTCCGCAACCCCTCGAGAATACGGATTTCCGGGAATTCATTATTGAGCAGATCCTCCTCGCTCGGTTGCGCCTCTTCAGGCCAGGGTCGGATAAACAATTCACGCAGAGAGCCGGGGGGTAAATAGGGTCGCTCGGTGACAAAAAGAATCTTTTCCAATGGGGGCCGGACAATTTTCCCGTCGTTCACGTCCCAGAGACCGGCCGTGGCGCGAAAAAAAGCCGATCTTGTCGAATCATCCGATCCGCAGACCAAAACTTGCCGGCCATGGGGAACGGCAAGGGTCAGTTCCCGGACGAGGACCCGGTCGCTGCCCGGTGCACGCAGCGTCACCCCTTTGTAAACCACTTGATCATCGTCTTTGGGGCCCTTGCTTGCGGATATTTCAACGGCCTTCGCCTGGCCGTTGGCTTCTGTCAGCGAGCTCAGCCTGGCCAGCACGGCAGTAAAAGAGGAAATAGATTGAAACTGGGTGACGATCAAGGAAAATGCCCCCAGCAGATGGCCGAAGGCAATGGCCGACTGGGTAATTACACCGAACTGGACCTTCCCGTCGATAAAAAGCGGGGCAATGATCAGGGCCGGAATAATTTGAATCAGCCAGTTGTAACCCGTGGTGCAGAAATTGACGTTTCGGCTTGTCTTAATAATATTTAAGAAATTCCCTGTCAAATCACCCAGGCTTCGGATGAGCAATCGGATCAGACGGCCTTCATGCCGGCAAAGAGCGACCGACTCGGCGTTTGATCTCAGGTGGAGCAACGCCGCCCGGAAATTGGCCTCCTTGTCCGATTGGTCAAAGCTCAACCTCACCAACCGACGACCGATGAAATAGGTCAAACAAGTGCCTGCCGCTGCGTACAAAATGGATACCCCAAAAAGCATGGGGCTGATTGACCAGAGCACCCCCGAGAAGGCGACAACCGTCAGGGTGCCGTTGAGCAGCATGAGCACAAAGGAGATGGTGGTGGCCGTAAATGCGCGGATATCTTCTGCGATACGCTGGTCCGGATTCTCGATCTCACCGGCCATTTTGAGGCGGTAGTAGACCCGCTTATTGGAATATACGAGGATGGTCCGGCGGGTTGCCCATTCCCGCCACATGAGCCCAAAGCGCTCCTCGGTGTAACGGTAAATGCCGCCGGCGAGCGTGGAGGCGGCGAACACACCGATGTAGACAAGTGCCATCAAGATAAACCCGCTTCGGTTGCGGTCTTCGATGGCGGTCATGAAGTCGCGGCCCACGTAACTGTTGAGTACATTCAAGGCATTGATGCCCAGCATGAACACAATGAGCAGTGCGATGAGCCACTTGGCCTTTCGGCCGACCTGTTCGGCGGTGAGGAAAATTTTCACCCAATGGATGAAATGATCCCACGTTTCACGGTTGACCAAGACCTTTTTTCTCATATAGGCATCCGAAGAGGGGGGATGAGGCTTTAAGATCGTATTATAACGTATTACTTAAAATGCGGCAAGGAAATAAGCCGGGCGCGCTCAAATTGGTTCAAGAGCGTTGTTCTAATTATCTATCGTCTCCAGGCCCGTTCGGACTTAAGGAAATTCTTAATATTTTTCGACTAAGCGGCCATGTCCCTTCCGGCCGCCACGGTGCATGACGATCCTACTGATCGCTTCCGCGTTCTGGGTTCAACCTTCAAAGGTTTAACCAACCCTGCACCCTGAACCCTGTACCGCTCGACCTATATTTTATTTTCGCGTTAAAACCTGACCATCCCCTCAGCGGGACAATCCCGGCAGATGAACCCCGCCGCATCGAAATCCCTCAACATCCGGCCATTGACCTCGACTTGCCGGATGGGCCGGGACAACGGCGGTTTCACGAGAATTCCGCCGGCCGGTACCATCAAATCGCCCTTTAATGTCAGTCGCAAAGCGTTCGGCTCTTCCAAACGCAACGAATAGGAGATTTTTCCGTAATAGGTGGGCAGGTTTTCCACCCCGACCGCATGCCCTTCCGTTAACCATTCCGGCGCCACGCCGCCCGCAATGACCAGGGTCTTGTCCTCCTCTCGCTCGTAGGCGAACAGACTGCAGATAGCCAAGATGTATTCACCGCTGATCCACGTGTGCGGCAGATCGCCCATAAAGCTGGGGCTCGAAGGATCGCGCCAGGATATTTCGGGCCATTGATTCCAGGACGGGATGCGCCGGTCGGCGAGCATGAATTCCAGTAGCTCTATGGCTTCTGTACGTTTTCCGAGCCTCACCAGCGCCCCGATGATCCGGATTTCATAGGCGCTGTAGTTGTTCCAGACTACACGGCCGCTTTTACGCTCCCGGAATCCCGCCAGGTATTTGTCAAAAGTGGTGTCGGTCTCGGCCCGAGGCAAAAGACTCAGCTCGTCCAGCAAGGCCACGGCGACGGCGGTCGCTGTCGGGTCGAAATCACCGAGTTCGACGGAACCGGGAATGAAGTCGATGCCATGCCGGGCTATGGTGGCTGCAAGAGACGCCCTCACATCCTCCGAAAAGGCATGTTTGAGGCGAGTCAGACGTGCGGCTTCTGTGTCATCTCCCAGAACCTTCGCCATCTGTGCCGCGTCCCCGAGGCCTCGGATGGCCCAGAAATCGTCCCAATAGGCGTGGACCGGATGGGCCATGTAGCCTTCATGGCTCATGGATTCAGGCAGAAGACCGTAGTAGGCTCTTTTCTCCTGTGTCTGGTACTCCTTCGTCAGACGTTTCTTGCGTAACCCTTCCATGAATGCCAGAGCCTTGACTGTGGACGGCCACATCTCGACCAGAAACGATTTGTCGCCGGTGAACCGAAAATACGCCATGATGGCGAAGATGAATTCGCCGTAGGCGTCGAATTCCGGTAACCACTCGGTCCCATCAGGGCCGGTGCTGTCGGGGATGTCGCCGTCATTTTTCTGAAAGCCCGCATACCAGCGCATAAAATCACGGATTGCGCCCGAGTGACCCATCCGCAGCAGGGCCGCACCCATTATGGCACCATCCCGGATCCAGGAGCGGGTATAGCGGCGCGGTCCGGGACAAAGCGCCGGGCCGGCACGGTTGATCAGGATATGCGCGGCAGCTGTTTTAAAGGTGTCGGCCATGGGCTGTGCACTGGTGGGGAGGTAAAATTTGATATCATTGAGTTTGGCCTCCCA
>JARROL010000111.1:0-8029 GCA_037383965.1 Desulfobacterales bacterium
GCATTGCGTGTAAGGACGTCGATTTCACCGGACTGCAGGGCCGTAAACCGGGTTTTGGCCGTAAGGGGGACAAACTTGATTTTGTCCGGAGAACCGAAGACCGCGACGGAAATCGCCCGGGCCGTATCGACATCCAACCCTTTCCAGACCCCTTTCTCATCGGGCTTGGAAAATCCAAATAGACCCTCGTTGACACCGACCGAAATGAAACCTTTGGCCTTGACATCGGCAAGTGTCCCCGCAGTTACGAGACCTGCACATAAAAAGATTGCGACGATTGCGGCCACTGCACTAATTTTAAGTCTTTTCATCTTCTTCCCTCCATTTTAGATTGTGTTGGACCCTTGATATTACCCCAAGCCGAAAGACATATGATTATCTATACGAATCCATCAAAACAGGTCAACAACAAAATGGTTTTGGCATCAGATTGAAAACACTTGATTTACATTGCGATACTGATGATTTGGGCGCATGTCAAGAATGAGGCTGAACATCGACATTTTCTGCCCGAAAGGGTTGACAAGACGATTAGGTTGATGTAAACGGGCGCAAAACAGCTTCTTATGCATGCGGATAAGCGACTATTATGCTTGGAAGAGGAATGAACACGGTGACAAAATTCCGGTCAGCAATACCTACGAAAATTAACATCAAACCCTGGTCGGAACGCTCACCCGTTGACCGTCGCAAAGGTTCCTCGGACCGCCGAGGACGACAGACGATGTCATCCGGCCGAATATTTACCGGCCGTGACCGCAGAAAAAATAACGAACGACGTTATCCGGCCGAACGCCGGGACGGCTGGCTGCGCATCAACAGCTGGCAAAGCGTTTCCGTTTTTGACCAATAAAATCTGTGGTTGGTCTTTCCAGCGCTGACCGCTTGCTGAGGGCAGGGTACGTTCCCTGCCTTTTTTATTTTGGACGCCCGTTATAGCCGCCCTCAAAGGGGATGTCTTGATGAACCCCTTCCGTTATTGAGGAAAATCTCGCCGCCGTCTCAAGACGGCGTGAAGTCAATCGCGTGAGAAGGGGTGTCTAAAATGGGAGAGGTGTCGATCTAAAAAGTTCGAACGACGATAGCGCCTTGGGCAGGGCAACCACCTTAAAGGGGTTCCAATGTTGTTCGCCATCCGGCCGGCAGCAACGATTCCCCAAAAACCCGATGTTAGGGCCCCGGAAAAAAATAATTCCATCTCTTGCTTGTTTTATGGCCCGTCTACTGCGTTACATCCACCCACACATATCCCGATATGCACAGATGGATGTGCCTTGCAGACAAACCATAATCCGGCGCAATCGTGGGAAGTTATTTCTTACCGTGACCCTTAGTAGTTCGAGGCGTGCGAAGAGAAATCATACCCGGATTCGACGGTCGTTATTTCGACCTAATAGTCGTACTTGGTTTTGATCCGCCACCCGAGTTTTCCGTTGAGGCCGCGGCGCACATTTTCCTGCAGCGCCTTTGATTTGGTGTGGATTAATGTATAACCGTATTTTATATTTTTTTCAATGAGATCTGTTCGGTTTCTAAAGTTTGACTTTAGCTTGAAGCCATTGGCCGTCATCTTGCGAAAGAGATTTATCTCCTTTCCGATCACCTTGTTTCTTTTCTTTTTGACGGCGTCGAGAAAAACCCTGCGTTCGGGACGGCAGTCGGCGTAGGTGACGACCTTGCCCATGTGTCCGAGTAGATGACCGTCGCTGCCGCCGGTGATGGCCTTGTCGAGATTGAACCCCAACAGCGCGCATTTGAGGTTCTGCTTCTTTAGATTGCCTGAATTGATCACCTCCACCCCGTCGACCATTTTAAACAGTTCCTGACGCCGCGCCTCCGGGAAATAGGTGTTGCATACACCGGTGTACACCGCGCAGCTGGGATGGGGAAAAATGACGACCGACCTGTAATTGCGGGCGCGCGTGATGATCTCTTCCATCCTCAAGGTGGTCGAACTCATGATGTCATTGCCCATGAACGGTTGGACCTCGTGAGCATAAAACTGCTGCAGGCTGTTGATGTCGTAAAAGTAGACAATGATATGGGCGCCCTCCAGAGAAGTAACTTCGATGCCGGGAATGCTGAGAATATCCTTGTAGGCATCGATTTCGACCGCGCCGTCGACGACATTGTGATCGGTGATGGCAATGCCGATGTTCAACTCCCTGGCATAACGGGCGATTTCTTCGATTGAATTCGACCCATCGGAATGTCGACTGTGGAAATGAAGATCCACGACCGTGTAATTTTTCGTCATTTCCGCAAGGTCCGGTTTTTCAAAACGGATTCTCTGGGTATTGTCGCAAACAGCATTGGTCATCAGGATCGGTCCCTTTCGAAGAGGTTCAAGGTGCGGGATTTACTCGCAAAAAGTGTGCAGACGCTTAGGGCGGACATTCTCATAAATGGTTGATATTTTACAGCAAATCGCTTCCATTTGTCAAATATTGTTTTGTGCCGACGGCGGTTATCGGTGGAACATGAAAATAGAGCCGGGTGGCCGGATTCTAAAATGGTCGTCAATTGGATTCTTGACGCAACCTGTGAGGGTTGTTATAAATAACGATCGCCATCGAACCCAGTTCAGACATAAGTTGACCCGCCACCGGTTATTTAGATGACAGCGAAAAACGGTTCAAACGACCCGGTCGAAGCCACTGGAAAAAAGATCGTAGAAAAAAACGGCCGCTATCGCATGACGCGGCAACGTGAAGTGATTCTTGAAGAAATCCGAACCGCCAAAGCCCATCCCAGCGCCGATGAAGTCTACGAGATGGTCCGCAAAAAACTGCCCCGCATCAGTCTCGGCACGGTTTATCGCAACCTCGATATTTTATCCGAGCTGGGTGAAATACAAAAGCTCGAATTCGGCGGCGATATCAAACGGTTCGACTGGAACCCGAAAAAACATTACCATATCCGCTGCCTGAATTGCGGGCGTGTGGATAACGCGCCGGTCGCCCCGCTGAAACAAATCGAGGACGAACTCTACGGTGCCACCGTCTACACCATTTTCGGCCACCGACTGGTCTTCGAAGGTCTCTGCCCGCGGTGCACCCGCGAGGCCGAAGCTTCCGGAAAAGACCTTTCGAATCTTCAGTGAGCCCTCAGTGTCCGCGTAAAATGAAGTTCGAAATTTTGGAGCGTTGAAAGGTCGGCCGGCAAAGCGCGAAAACGCAGAAATATCTGGAAACTCCGAATTTACACACCGGTAGCCAACGGCAGACGCCGGCGGCTGAAACAGTAGTGATTTTAAGGAAGCCCTAAGTTTCGGTCAGACGTTTTTTCGACTGCGCAATGATGTCGACGAGTTGGCTGACTTTGGACGCCGGTTCAGCGCAGGTAAGGCGGTCGAACTCCTCGGGTGCCAGTGTATCCTTAAGGTAGCGCACCACATCAAAGGTCTCCCACCAGCAGTCGATTATCTTCCCGCAGGGCCGGTTATTCGCTTCACAAGCCGTGCAATAAAAAAAGGCGACGGGGCCCCCCAAGCGGGGGCACCGTCGGACAAGTTGTTTCTCAGTTTCTTTCATAAAGCGTCGATCGCCGGTCTGTGCTACCGGCTCTTGAGGTGCTGCGGTTTGGGATAGTTGGCCATAATGCTGGTATATTTCTCCTTATCCGCATCGCTGAGCGCGAAGTCCTTGAGTTCACCCGAAAAATATTTGTCGTACGAACCCAGATCGATCAACCCGTGTCCGCTCCAGTTGCATAGGATCACTTTTTCCTTGCCCTCTTCCTTGGCTTTTTTGGCTTCGTCGACCAGACAGGCCAGGGCGTGATTGGTTTCCGGTGCGGGGATTATGCCTTCGGTTCGGGCGAACAGGACACCGGCTTCAAAAGCGGCCAGCTGCTCGACCGCTTTGGGTTCCAGCATTCCTTCGTCGACCAATTGGCTCACCGTGGGCGCCATCCCGTGATAGCGCAGACCGCCGGCGTGAATCGGAGCGGGCACGAAGGTGTGTCCCAGGCTGTGCATGGGCAGCAGCGGCGTATAACCGGCGGTGTCGCCGTGATCGTAGGCAAAGGGCGCCCGTGTCAATGTCGGACAGGCAGCCGGCTCGACCGGGTAGATAGCGACGTCTTTGCCATTGAGTTTATCGTAAACGAAGGGATAGGCGATGCCGGCGAAATTGCTGCCCCCGCCGGCGCAGCCGATGACGATATTCGGATATTCACCGATCTTTTCAAGCTGTTTCTTGGCTTCCAGGCCGATAATGGTCTGGTGGAGCATCACGTGGTTCAAGACGCTCCCCAGGGAATACCGGGTCTGGCCGGAAGTATCGCTGACGGCCGCTTCGACCGCTTCGCTGATCGCGATTCCAAGGCTTCCCGGCGTGTCCGGGTTTTTCTCGAGAATGTCTCTGCCGGCCTTGGTGGCGGTGCTCGGGCTGGCGACGCATTCCGCTCCCCAGGCAGTCATCATCGATTTTCGGTAGGGTTTCTGATCGAAGCTGACGCGGACCATGAACACCTTGCAGGAAAGACCGAACTGAGAACAGGCAAATGCCAGAGCGCTGCCCCATTGGCCGGCACCGGTCTCCGTGGCCAGGCGTTTGATACCGAAGACCTTGTTGTAGTAAGCCTGAGGAACGGCGGTGTTGGGTTTGTGGCTGCCGGGAGGGCTGACGCCTTCGTTTTTATAATAGATGCGGGCCGGAGTGTCCAGGGCCTTCTCCAGAGCATAAGCGCGGACCAGCGGAGATGGGCGCCAGATGCGGTAGACGCTGAGCACGTCGTCGGGAATGTCGATCCAGCGCTGGGAACTCACTTCCTGCTCGATCAGGTTCATGGGAAAAACCGGAGCGAGTTGGTCCGGGCTGACCGGGTTGCCGTCCGGACCGAGCGGCGGGTTCATTTTGATGTCCGCCAGAATATTGTACCACTGTCTCGGCATCTCGTCTTCCGAAAGCAGAACCTTCTTGATTTCCATGTCGCCTTCCTCCTTATCAATGCTGGATCAATATCAAACCGATGAGGTCCACCGACCAACTGCAGCACATATTTAACCATCACGTTCATCAATAGGTTGAAAAATCATCGCTTTTCGGCAATTTATCCCGCTTTTAGGGTGGATGGGCCGATTAGTCAAGTGATTTGTGCCGGAGGAAAGTCGTTTGGAGGCGTTTCAAAATCCGGCTGTCAGCGGCCTGTTCGATGTCGTCGAGTGCAAAGTCGATGACCGCCTCGAGCAGCGCCGACTTGTTTTCTACCGGCCTTCCCTGCAGCTTCAATTCGTAAAAATTACGGTTGAACCGTTCCAGGATTCTATTCGACAGATAAAATCCGGCCTTGCGCTTTTCTGATGCGGCTCCTTTTCCAGTAGCGGCAGAACGCAGTTTCTGTCCGTCTCCGATGGCGGCATTGACGGGATCGAATGGATTTTCCTCAAAAAAATCAGGCGATTTTCTGGTCTTTTTGGCCATCGTGCTGTACCCTCCATAGCAGTTTGCCGTAGTCCTCAGCGCTGCCCGCGCTGTTCCGATACTCGAAAATCGTCCTGCCCCTGACCGCTGCCTCCGACAACCGCACATTGTATCGGATCGGATCGCAAATCTGCTTGTGGAACAGCCGCCGGAGTTGACGCAGGATATCGGAACTGTGGTGCGTGCGCTGATCGAACATGGTCGGCAGAATGTATTTCAGCTGCAATTCCCGGTTCAACCGCTGAGCGGACATCAGATATCCGAAAAATGTTTTCAGGCCTTCCAGGGCGGGGCCCTGGAGGGCGACCGGACAGAGCACTTCCGATACCGCCATCAGAATGTTGACGCTCAAGACGTCCCAACCCGGTGAGCAGTCGAAGATGAGATAGTCAAGGACGCCATCCTTGGGCACCAAGGCACTCGCCAGGACCCCCTGACGCACCGTTCTGGGTTGTTCACCGAGCCAGTGTTTCAACTCCACCAATTTAATGCCGCCACCAAGCAGCCAGAGATTCTTGCGACAAAGGCACAGGGTATCTTTTCTTGAGACCGACTGCCCGGTTTCATCGCAGCCGGTAATAAACTCGTAAAGCCCGAAACGCGGGCTGAGGCCTAAAAATTTTGCCGCCTGACCCTGGGTGTCGCCGTCTACCAGCAATACCTTGAAGCCCTCACGGGCAAGCCCGAAGGCCAAATTAACGGCGGTCGTCGTTTTGCCGACACCGCCTTTGGCCATAGCCACGGCAATCTTGCGCATATGCGATTCCTTGGTTATTCAGTTATATTCTTTTCTCGCATTCTTCCACTATAAGAATCTTCGAACACAATCAACCTGTTTTTGAGCCGCCTCCCTACCTATCCCCTATTTTCAGCGTTATGACGATCGCGTCTTGACTTTTCCGTCACCGCGTTTCATGTTAGCAGTCGATAAAATCGATAATACTTCGCCGCAGGAGAGTGCCATGCTGACCCTCGCAGAGCTTAAAAAAGACAGAGACCTGATTGACGAAATCAACTGGGATATGACACCGGAAGAAGCGGTCCGCTTATATCTGGAGTGGGGCAACAACTGGGCCCGCGGGGACGGATACGTGATTCGATCAAAAAACGATTTCACTCTCTATTTCGTCGTCAATTGCTGGTCCAAGCCCTACTACGTCTATTTGATCCGCCGAAATTCCGAGGAGGCTACCGAGTTGGCCCAATTCGAATTGCCCCAACGGTTCCAGAAACCGGTCTGCGAACTCAAAGGCGTCTATGCGATCGAAGGCGACCTCAAAGAATGGTTAAAGGAAGAACTGGGGGTCAAATAGGCGGCATGACCCCCCTCGTGCTTTTCTCCCACATCATCGACGGTCAACGGCACTCATCTTCTTGCGGGCCTCTGGTTTCATGATGCATAAAATCGTAACCATCGGCGGCGGCAGTGGTCAATACGCACTGCTGGCGGGTCTCAGAGACCTTGAATTACTCGACATCACCGCAATCGTCTCCATGGTAGACAGCGGCGGCAGCACGGGGCGTCTGCGGGACGAACTGGGCATTCTTCCTCCGGGCGACGCGCTGAAGTGCATCCTGGCGTTATCGCCCCATCGCGACATCGCCCGCACCATCTTCCTGAAACGCTTCACCGCCGACCGGCGCCTGGCCGGCCACAATGCCGGAAATATGCTGATAACGATGCTGTCACGCTACACGGGCAGTTTCCCTTCCGGTATCCAGGCCCTGGCCGAAATTCTGGATGTTCGCGGCCATATCCTGCCCGTCACCATCGACAAGGCGACCCTTGTGGCGGAGTTGACCGACGGCACCCGCATCTACGGTGAAACCGCCATCGACATGCCGCGCGGCACGCAGCGTGAAAAAATCCGCGATGTTTTTCTCGTTCCGCATCACAGCGATACCATCAGCGTCTATCCGCCGGTTCTGAAGGCGATTCGACAGGCCGATATGATCGTGATCGGTCCCGGCGATCTGTTCACCAGTATCGTTCCAAGCCTGATCGTACGCGGCCTCAAAGAAGGCCTGCAAAAATCCAAAGCGCCGGTCCTTTTCATCCTTAACATCATGACGAAGTTCGGTGAAACCCATCAGTTTGACGGCCGCGATTTCGTCAAAACGCTCGAAGAGGCGATTGAACGGCCTCTGAACGGTATTATTTACAACAACCGCAGGCCAAGTGCGGAACTGCTGCTGCGTTACCACGAACAAAAAGCGGAGTTTGTGGAACTCGACAACTGGGACGGCTGGTGGGACGAGCGGAAAATCTATGCGCTCGATTTGCTGGAAAACACGGCCGGCATCGTGCGTCATGACTCACGTAAACTCGCGGCACTGATTAAAAACCTCATCACTGCGCCCCAATGACCGTCCATCCGCGATTTCAACAACGTCACTCATCTGTTTGCGATCCATTGCCGCACAATTCTTTGGATCTTCTCCAAAAAAGTTGGTGTATAAAACACTCCCACTGCATAATCGTCGTATATAATGTGAAAATTAGCCGCAGATTTACCCAGTTAAATAGCTTGAGGTGAGCATGTACTACACATACATTTTGTAGAGTGAGAAAGATAACGCTTTCTATGTTGGTTTTACTGAAG
>JARROL010000112.1:0-8025 GCA_037383965.1 Desulfobacterales bacterium
CCAAATGCTTGAAAATGAAATTATACCTCGCATCGGGCAGTTTATTGCGCGCTGGCGAAAAATAGTCATCTGGCTGGACGGTGTTATCCTCGGCGCATTGCTGGTCGCTTTTTTCGTTGCCACGATCTGGGGAGGATACTGGCACGGGCTGACCCTCAAGCTTCCCTTTCTGGACCATTTGCCGGGTGGAATATACACCCAGCTCGGCCTGCTGGTGTTGCTGGTGCTGCTTTTTGGCTACGTTCACTTTTGGATTCGCAGGTTAACTGCAAATTATGTCTCGCGAAAATTGCTGGCGGAATTTAGCAACTCTGAATGGCAGGCGAATTTTGCCCGCGCCTTTCAAAAGAACAGCCGCTGGTATCGTAGCTTGTTGAAACGCAAACCGGCAGGCTGGGGTCGGCGAACGAAGCGCCGCCTGGCGAAAGTTATTGAAGACACAAACACCTATATTCAAAAACTCAATGATATGTATACCAATCCTTCCGGTAGCGAAAGCGAGCATCCGGCGTCGGAGCCGTTAGCCGAAGAACAAAAACCAACCCCTGACACCGCCAGCAGTCCCGGCGAGAAACCGCTGGAGACAACCACACCCTAACGAATCACTAGATCTTAGTTGACGATGGCATGATCCGCTCAACCCGGTCCACCGTCAGCGTCAATGCCCCCCAGTCCTCTTCAACCTTGCCGATCAGCAGATAGGGCCGCTGGCGGTCGATGATGTGGCAAAACCGGCGGTAGGCCTGCGGGAAAAAGGTGGTTTCCACAATGCCGGTTTCATCTTCGAAAGTCAAAAACTCCATGGGATCGCCTGTCTTGGTGGAAACCACTTTGCCGGTGATCAGCCAGCCGGCCAGGCACACTTTTCGGCCGATAAAGCGCGGCAGATCGGCCGCTTTGATGGTGCGGCGATTTTGCAGTTTATCGGCAAACAGCTCCATGGGGTGGCGGTCGCACAGAAAACCCAGCACGGAAAATTCGCGTCGCAGCCTTTCGCGCTCGTCTCCGGCTGGCAGCAGCGGCGTTTGGCAATTATCGGCCGTGTCAGCAGGGCTGAGGCGGAATTGCGTGGCTGCCCCGGCTCGTTTTGACCTCAACCAGCAGGCCAGCTCCCAGAGCAGGGATGCGCGGTTGCCGTCGGGGTTGAGGGCGTCCAGGGCGCCGCAGTTGATCAATGACCGCGCCTCGTCTTCATCGGGACGCACACGTTCCAAAAAATCGTGCAAACTGCGGTAGGGCTGCTGGCGACGCCCGGCGACGATGCGCTGCCGGGTGACGGCCCCCAGCCCTTTGACGGACAGCAGCCCCACGCGGACGGTTTTGTTGCAACCGGTCCAGCGAATGGCACTTAAATTGATATCGGGCGGCAGCACTGCCAGGCCCATGCGGCGGGCTTCGGAAACATAGGCGAAGGTGCCGTAAAAGCCGCCCTGGTTGCTGATGACTGCAGCGATAAATTCGGCCGGATAATGGACCTTGAGATAAGCGGCCTGGAAGGATACCCGGGCATAAGAGGCGCTGTGGGGCTTGCAAAAAGAATAGCCGTTAAAGCTCATCATCATATCCCAGATTTCGGCAATCTTGCCATCCGGCACGCCGCGCAGCCGGGCGCCGGTGCAAAACCGCTGCTGAAAGTCCCGCAGCTGGTATTCGCGGTCTTTTTTGGTCAGAACTTTGCGCAGGGTATCGGCTTCGGCATGTGAAAAACCGGCGATGACGACCGCGGCGCGGGAAACGTCTTCCTGATAGACCATGATGCCGAAGGTTTCATCCAGCACTTCGGCCAAAAAGGGATGGATGGGATCCCAGGGGCCACCGTGCAGGCGGCGAATGTATTCCTGGATAAATTCGTTGGCGGCCGGACGGATAATGCTGCTGTGGATGACGAGATGCTCAAAATCGCCTACCCTGGATTTTTGTTGCAACAGCCGCATGGCCGGGCTTTCGATGTAGAAGCAGCCCATGGTGCGGCCCTGGGCCAGAGCTTGTTGGGTGGCAAAATCGTCTTCGGGCTCCCAGTGCAGCTCGTCAAAGGCGATGCCGTTGTCGTTCAGGTTGGCCAGGGCATCGCGAATCACCCCCAGGCTGCGGTTGCCGAGCAAATCGATTTTGACGAGCCCGGCATCTTCGGCGGCATCCTTTTCCCACTGGATAATCGGCACCCCCTTGGGGGCCTGCTCAACGGGGACGTATTCTTCAAGGGGCCGCGGTGTGATGACCACACCGCCGGGATGTACGGACATGTAACGCGGAGTTCCGATGATGCGCTGGGCAAACTGCAAAATATCCGGCCAGGGTGGGGGGAACTCCAGGGCTTTGGCTTCGGGGCGGCCTCTCAGCTCGGCCAAAAATTCGGGGTCCGATTCTTTCACGCGCCAGAAATGCGGCAGACGCTTGGACACCCGACCGATCTCGGCGTCGGTCAGGCCGAAAACCTTGGCGACCTCACGCACCGCCATGCGTGGCTGAAACAACACGTGACTGGATACCATGGCGGCATGGCCCGGATATTGGGCCAGGACTGAATCGAGCACCTCATCGCGCTCGTCCCAGGCGAAATCCACATCGATGTCGGGCGGATCTTTGCGACCCGGATTTAAAAACCGCTCGAAGTACAGATTGTGTTTCAAGGGGCAGACATTGGTGATCCCCAGACAGTAAGCCACCAGCGAAGCGGCGCCCGAGCCGCGACCGCAGGTGCGCGGACTGCGCTGGACAATATCGCGGACGATTAAAAAATAAGCGGCAAACCCCATTTGCGCGATGCTGTGCAGCTCGTGCTCCAGCCGGTCCACCACGGCTTCAGAAAGCTCGGTGCCGTAACGGCGCCGCGCACCCTCATAAGCGTCCTGCCGCAGGCGTTGAACCGGATTGCTGCCGTTTTGGCCGAGAAGCGGCGGCATGACAGTGCCAAACTGCGGTCCGGTGAACGTCAAACGATCGCAGATTTCGTAAGTGGCGCTGACCGCCCGGGGGCAGATGGCAAAGCGACGTTCATATTCTTCGGGGCCTGCCAGCCAGGCATCCGGCGGGGCGACTTCATCAGCTCCCAGGCGCGACAGAGAGGTGTTAAGCGCGATCGCCCGTAACATGCGGTGCACCGCGACATCATCCGGCTGCAAAAAGAAGCTCCCCGGTGTGGCCACCAGCGGCAACTGTAGGCGGTCGGCCGTGCGGCGCAACCGGTGGGTGGCAGGCAGGGGGCGGCGCGGCATGGCGGCGGCAACTGAAACACCGGTCGCATGCCAGACCGCCAGCAGATCGGCGCTCTGTGTGAGAATCACCAACCCCTCTGCATGCGCGTTTACGGCGGTCGCCAGATTAAAATCGGCACAGCGGTGGCGGCGAGTAAGCAAACGGCAGAGGTTGCGATAGCCGGAATCATTTGCCACCAGGCAGACCGCCCGCTGTTTGCGCTGCGGGTCACTGACCTCGGCCCCTACGATGGGCGTCAACCCTTCGCGCCGACAGGCGGTGAGGAAAGGCCACAGGCCGCACAGGTTGTCGGTATCGGTCAGCGCCAGATGGGTATAGCCCAGGCGGCGGGCCGCCCGGCAGACCTGTTTGACCGGGGCCGTGCCCCACATGAAAGAGTAGTTGGATCTTACCGTTAACGGAATCATAGCAATTAAATTGATATTTCACCGCAGAGACGCAGAGCGCGCAGAGAGAAAGTTTCTTTGCCTTGCCGCTGAGACGCCGACAAGGCAAAACTGCTCAACCCTGCGGGTTATAAAAAATTCTCGAAATTGTTAACCCAGCCACTAATTTTACCGAAACATGCCAGAATGCCCCTTGGCTTGCCGCGGGGAGCTTCACTAAAATATTAGCAAGGGATGGGGTTTGTAATCTGTATAATACTTGCCTCAGGCAGATTGTTTTTTGCTTTCCGGAGGCCGACAATTAAGTTTTAAAATAGATCGGTCATCCCGACTATTTAGGCGGGGCCTCTCAACGGAAAGCAAAAAGGAAAAATACCCTCTGCGCCCTCTGCGTCTGCGGTGAACGACACGTTTATTCTTCAAGGTTGTTTACAACCCGGACAATGCCGTCGCGCATAACTGGCACGTTAAAATTTAAAACTAACCCCAGCGTTAAGCCTGATAATTTTAGGTACGTAAGCAATTGGGCCTTGTGAATGGGTTCGATTTTTTCACACGACTTCAGTTCGAGAATAATGGCATTATCAACAACAATGTCCAACCGGTAGCCGCAATTAAGCTCTTCTCCCTTGAAAACAAGGGGCAACGGCTTTTGGTTATCAAAGGCTAACCCGCGTAATTTCAGTTCATGGCACAGGCATTTTTCATATGCGGATTCAAGCAAACCGGGTCCAAGTGCTTTGTGTACCTCAATGGCAGATCCAATAACCTTGCTGCTCAGTTGATTTATGTCCATAGTTTGCTCCTTTTGTTTTTGCCTGGAGGGCTTGGGTTTATTTCTTTTCGGCCTCTCACCGAAAAGAAATAAGAAAAATACCCTCTGCGCCCTCTGCGTCTCTGCGGTGAACCCATTTAAGTGGTTAGGCCGCTAAAGTGCGGCCGAACCGAACCGCTTCCTGACCGAAGCGCCGGCGTACCGCATCGACGGCCGTGATCAGGCTGCAGCGCTTTTCACTGGCGGTCTGGTCGGCGGCGAACAGTTCCAGCTGAGCCGGTGGAAAGATCAGCCGGTCGCAGACGAGACGCATGTGCCGGATGCGCACGCGCCGCGTCCAGGCCAGCCGAAGGGCGCGGCGTGCCAGTTCAAAGAGGATGAGGTCATTGGCTGTGGCCGGCCGGGCAGCCACCTGGCGGGTGCGGCGCATGCCGTCGGAATAGTCGAGGATAATAGCGATACGTTGCGCGGTGCGCCGGCGTCGGCGCAACCGGCTGCCGACCTGCTCCACCAGGCCATAGAGAACCGCTTCGAGAGTGTGAGCGTTGTTGGTGTCATTGCCGAATTCGTGATCTGCGATGACCTTTGGCGGCTTTTGCCCGACCGGCAAAACCGCAGACGGATCGATGCCGCGTACCGCTTCGTAAAGCAACCGGGCACGGGTTGCAAAAGGGATCTCAAGCTGCTCCAGGCTCAGCTCCGCGACCTGGAATGCATGGGTCAGGTTAAATTCCCGCAATCGCAGCTGATCGGGGTGCTCGATGCCCGGAACCAGACTGACGGGCAGTGGCGCCAGCAGCGCTTCCTCCTCGCCAGCGGCGACGATATATTCCCCGTCAGGCTTCACCAGGCGTGTGGCCACTTTGGCAACCAGCTTGTTGGGTGCCACCGACCAGATCGGGTCCAGGTCCAGATCGGTTTTAATCTGCCTGCACAACCGCCAGGCCACGTCCATGGGCGGGCCGAGAAGCCGGGAGGTGCCGGTGGCATCCATGAACAGGTGGCCGTCGTCTTCTCCGGTTTCGATCAGGGGCGAATACGGCAGGGCGCGTTTGAGCACATCGCGCATGGCCATCTCATAGCGGTCGGGGTGGGGCGGCAGGATTCGGGCATCCCGGCAGAGGTGCACGGCCCGGCGCAGGGCCATACCCTTGCGGATACCGGCCATGTAAGCCTCATTGCTCATATCGTAAACAGCGGCGCGAGCGGCGCCTTCGGGTGCGATGATCACCGGACGCTGGTTGAGCCGGTGATCCACCGCGCGCTCCACCGCCACGGCAAAATCGGCCACATTTAAATGGATGATTGAACGGTTCATCGGTTCAACAAAAAACATTGTTTGTGAAAACAATGCCTCACAATAAAGTGTTGTGTTCCCAATTAACTTTTCTAAAATTCGAAATCCGAATATCGAAAAACGAAACAATCTCGAAATTCGAATATCAAATGATCCAAACCTCTTTTTATGTTTTTAATTTTAGAATTTTGGTCATTCGAATTTGTTTCGGATTTCGTGCTTAGTGCTTCGGATTTGCCTCCTCTATTAAAGGTAGAGTTGTCGCTGCGCTCAAAAATGGTCATACTGGCTGTGCTACAACAACCCGCGCTCGATGAGTTGACTGATCAGGCGTCGGGCATTTCTGGGGGCCTGCGCGCGAACGTGATTGTTGAAAAAAATCACGCCGCTGCCGGCCTGCCGGGTCATGGGGACGATAATTTTATCGGTCCAACCCCGCAACTCTTCATTGCTGTAGTCGTAGTCGAACTGCATTTGCATATTGCCCGAGCGCCAGCCTCTGGCGTTGCGGCCGTGAAACCGAACGTAGAAAAGATCCGGGTTGGTGACGACGTCCAGCTGCGGGAACAGGCCCGGCAGATTCGGCTCGTCTACGGCGACCAGAGTGGTGCGGCGGCGTTCCAGTTCGGCAAAAACGCGATCTGCGGCCCAGGAAGCATGGCGAAATTCCACCGCCAGCGGCAATCCGTCCAGTTCGTCCAGAAGGGCGGCCAGATAGCGGCGGTTTTTCGGCATCCGGGAAAAGCTCGGCGGAAACTGCAACAGAACCGCCGTCAACTGCCGGGCCTGGGTGAGCGGTGCCATACCGTCCCGGTACAGGGCGACCTGTCCGCGCCATTGGTGGGGATCCACCTCATGGGTTAAGGTGCGGGTCAGTTTGGCGGCGAAGCAAAAATCGGGTGGTGCCTGCTGGCGCAGACGTTCGATCGCGGCCGCTTTCGGCATCTGGTACCAGGTGAAGTTCAGTTCGGTGATGGGAAACCTTTGAGCGTAAAACGGCAGCATCTGGCCGGAACGGGTGCCCGGCGGGTAAAAGCCGGTGTTGACCCACTCTGCATACGAATAACCGCTGGTGCCGACCCGGAGCCGGCAGGAGGTTTTTGGTGATTCGGTGCGCATTGAATTTCAGATTTCCAAGGTTGTGATGGCGAAGCTGTATTTTACAAGCTGATAGCTGATAGCTCATAGCTGATAGTCGAAAGGGGGATTGCTATGAGCTATGAACTATGAGCTACGAGCTATTGAATTCCTTCCGGCCCGCGGTGGATACCGATGACTTTGCCCTGGATCAGCACCTCGTTGAAGCCGTAGCGCATGGGGGCGTAGTCGCTGTTTTCCGGACGCAGCTCAATGTGGTCGTCATGCAAAAAGAAGCGTTTGACGGTGGCCTCCTCGCTGTTGATGAGCGCCACGACGATCTCGCTGTTCTGGGCGAACTGGCGCGGTTCACAAATTGCCAGATCGCCGCTGAGGATGCCGGCATCCTTCATCGAATTGCCTTTGACGCGCAGGGCAAAAAGGTTTTGGCTGCGGTAAACAGCGGCGTCCAGCACGATGCTGCCGTCCCACTCCGTCTGAGCGTACATCGGCAGACCGGCCGTGACCCGACCGATAATCGGGATTTCGCGCCAGCGCTGCAAAGCCGCTGCCTCGTGGGTGCGGCTTAACAGATAAACCTTGCGGCTGTAACGGCCTTCCCGTCTCACATAGCCTTTTTCTTCCAGAGCCCGAAGCATCTGGGCGATGGCGGCATGGCTGACCCCCAGGTCCGCTGCGGCTTGGCGCAGGCTCGGACACAGACCGCTTTTGGCGATCTTCCGCTGGAGATAATCCAGAAAACGCTGCTGTTTCGATGTCAGCTGGATCTTCATGAAACCTCCGATTTTGTGTTTAATTAGCCACAGACCCACACAGACTCACACGGACCTTTTGTTCGGCCGACTTTGGCCGAACAAAAACGGTAATCCCACTTCGCGGGATAAAATCCGTGCTAATCGGTAGTGATTGCAATGTGAAACACGTTTGTCTTACATATCGTCTTATTTGCTATTTAAACTGCATTGCCCGCAGGGCATACAGTTTTTCCTCGGGCACCGTCGCCCGAGGAAAAGATATTGTCTGTGTGTGTCTGTGTGAGTCCGTGGCTAAATCTAATTAAATGTAAATGTTAATGTAAATATAAATGTATATATTTTACCTGTCAAGACAAAAAATTTAACGGTGGGGGCTTGCAGCGTTTGGAAGACTGAAAGGGCTCAGGTTCGCAATCCGGATAGGCGCCGTTCACCAAATCGCATCGGCAGGGCCAGCGCCAGCAAACTGAAAATCAGCACCATGATAAATGAGCCGAA
>JARROL010000113.1:0-10248 GCA_037383965.1 Desulfobacterales bacterium
CCGAAACCCTCGATAACAGGCTTTTCATCTTTCCTTCGCCGTTCGTATTTTCTTTGATCCTGAGCACGATCACCGATATGTTATCGGTGCCGCCACGGTCGTTGGCCAGGTCGACGAGTTCCCGACAGGCCTCAGCAGGAGGGTGACAGGAGACACTCGCCAGGATTTCTTCGGTTGTCACCATGTCCGTCAATCCGTCGGAGCAGATGACGAGAATGTCGCCTGTGAAGCAGGACACTTCACAGATATTGGCCTCGACTGTGGCTTTGACCCCCATGGCCCGGGTCAAAACGTGACTGAATTCGACCCCCAACTGTTCGACACCGAAAAGATTTGCGGCATCGCTTTCGGCCAACACGGTGTGAGGCACAGACAAGCGTTCGAGTCGGCCTTTGTGAACCAGGAAGATCGGACTGTCTCCGACATTGGCGGCCACGAGTGTCCGATCATCGAAATAAAGGACCGCGACCGTGGCGCCCATTCCACGATAGTCTTTCGTTCCGTTGGCCGTATCGTGCACCACCCGGTTGGACAAAAAAATTCCAGCGAGGACCCGGTTGGCTTCGGCGGAAAGGGTCGCGTCGGCGGGCCCTGTCTCCACCGGCGTCTCACCGTTTCGAAAGCGTTGGATATGGCCGTGCATCGATTCGACCACGAGTCGACTGGCCACTTCGCCGGCCCTGTGGCCACCCATTCCGTCGGCGACAATATAGAGGCCAAGTCCATCATCGACGAGCAGAGTGTCCTGGTTGTCTTTTCGTTTTTTGCCGGTGTCGGAGAGACCGGCAGATTCGATGACAAACATTTATGGCAACGATGCATTAGGGTGAGCCGGACATGGGTCAGGTCTTCAACGAAAATCCGTGAAGGGCTGTCTCAAGATATACATCCGGATTTGCTCGAAAAATTATTGCTTAAGTATAGTATAAATCCCAAATTGGGTCAAGACTTCCGTCACGGCGTTGGACATTCTCGGTTTGGTATCAATGGGCCAACGGAGAACGCGAATTGGGGTGTGCCAGGACCCCGGATATTGCGCATCGTCTCCAAGGGGGGTATAAAGGCGGAGCTATATCAACCTTATTGTTTCTTTTACTGGCTGTTGACAAACCGTTTATTCTCTGGCGTTCTTATACTTAACGAATTTATTCTTTTCCCCTACTGTCGAGGATCTTATGCAGCGAATCGGGGTTTTGAAAAACACGATCCAACCCTACGCTTGGGGATCTCACACCGCAATACCGGAACTGCTCGGTACCCGGCCGGATCCTGACACTCCCCAGGCAGAACTCTGGATGGGTGCCCATCCGAAGGCCCCTTCTCTGGTAGCGGTGGACGCGGAGTGGGTCTCATTGGAGGAACTCATCGAACGGTATCCGCGGGAGATGCTCGGCCGCAAAACGGCTGTTATGTTTCACAACAAGCTGCCGTTTCTGTTCAAGGTTCTGGCGGCCGCCCAGCCGCTGTCATTGCAGGCCCATCCGAGTTTTACCCAGGCCCGGCAGGGGTTTGAAAGGGAAAATGCCCAGGGTATGCCTCTGGATGCCCCGCAAAGAAATTACAGGGATGCCAACCACAAGCCGGAATGCATCTGCGCCCTGACCCCATTCTGGGCGCTGCATGGTTTCCGCAAAATCCCCGAGATTCTCGCTCTCGGCAGCCGTCTCGACCTCGCGGTTTTTGAAGACCATCTGAAAGTTCTGCGGAACCGGCCCGATGCGCAAGGACTCAAATTGTTTTTTCAGGCCTTGCTGACACTGTCTCCTGCAAAAAGGATTCTTCTGACCGACCAGGCCGTAAAAACCGCCCTGACACTTGCTTCTGAAGATCCGGTATATCGATGGATGGGCAAACTCGGCAAGGCGTATCCAGGAGACATCGGCATCTTTGGCCCCATAATATTGAATCTTATCCTGCTCCAACCCGGTCAGGCCCTGTACTTGCCGGCCGCGGAATTGCACGCATACCTGGAGGGGGCGGGGATCGAATTGATGGCCAATTCAGACAATGTGCTGCGGGGCGGCCTGACCCCAAAACATGTCGATATTGCGGAATTGTTGAGAGTGCTCAATTTTGAAGAAAGGACGGCACACGTCCTGACACCGCACACGACAGCGGACGGAGAGCGCGTCTACGACTGTCCGGCGCGTGAATTTGTTTTATCGACCATCAGCGTCGTTTCGAAAACAACCTATTTCAGTCCGACGGATAGAGGCATTGAAATACTGCTGTGCACTACCGGGGCCGGCAAGATTACCGACCAGGGGACCGGTGAAGAAATAGCTCTTCCCAAGGGCAGAGCCGTGTTGGTTCCCTCCGCCGTCAAAGGGTACTCTCTGGAGGGCGAGGCGGTCGTCTACAAAGCGGCGGTGCCAATGCGTTAGGGCCCGCGGAATACTAAGGGCCCCAGCAAGAAATTATTTCACATCTTGCTGGCCGATGCCGTTGCCTACGCCGACGGTTCGGTGGTCAGCAAGACCCTTCTCAAGAAAGAAAGCGGCAACATAACCCTCTTTGCTTTTGACAAGGGTCAGGGGCTCAGCGAACACACCGCCCCCTTCGATGCAGTGGTCTACGTCCTTGACGGACTGGCCGAGGTCACCATCGGTGGCGAGCCCCGGTCAGTATCAGCCGGCCGGATGCTGATCATGCCGGCCAACATTCCGCACGCGCTTCACGCGACGGACCGTTTCAAAATGCTGCTCGTTATGATTCGCAGCCAATAGCAAAGAAAGATACTGAGCCCCCAGCGGGAGGAAAGCCGATATGAACAACCTGTCTCGACGCACGGGCTTTCTTCAGCGCAGTGTCGGAACTAAGGGCTCGCTCAAAAATCACTTCACATTTTGGACGCCGAAGCATCCCGTCCGGCTGCGTTGCGAAAACTCGGAATATCCAGATATTCCTGCGTTTTCACGCCTTGCCGGCCGCGCGCCTCAACGCCCAAAATTGCGAACTTATTATTTCGCGAACCCTAAAGGTAACGCGCCCATGAAGTTGCGCCAACTGCTCAAAGCTCTTCAGTGTTTCATTCTCTTGCTGGCTTTCTTGGCAGCGCTCACTGGCGTTCTCGATGTTCCGATTCACAAACTCGGAATGGAGAAAGTGGCCGCCGCCAATCAGAACTACCTTAAGCAGTCCATGGACAAGGCGGTCTCCGGGTTCCTGATTTTGTCGGGCATCAAAACAGGTCTGGCCGTCGTAGAGGGCTCGGAAATCGGCATCGGATTCAACCTTCAAGTCGGCGATATCGTTCAATCGGTCTATGACTACGTGGATATCGCTTGGAAAACCGCTCTGGCCGGCGGGACCGTCATTCTGATCACGCGCTTGCTGCTGCAGGCCGTGGAACTGATCGATCACTGGTTCCTGGCGTTGACATTCGGCTTCGGGTTCCTGGTTGTCCTTGCCCGCTGGATACTTCCACGTTGGGTGAGGGCGAACCACCTCATGAAAGACGCCACTTTCTTCCTGGCCGTCTGCGCGGTGGTGTTTTACGTCATTTTTCCGTTTTCCATTGCCGGGGCCGCTTTTATCTCCCAGAAAATCACGGGGCCGCTGATAGATGAATCCCAGCGCAGCTTCGAGGGCATCAAGGATGAATTTTCGGTGGAAAGCATCGAGCGACACATTTTTAGCGGCGATTCGGACGGGGAGGAGAGCAGTATTGCCGGTTTGATACTCAAAGGCAAGATGGCCGGGATGACAGAAGCCATTAGGACTCAAGCCGAGTATTTCAAAGATAAATCCCGCAACATCGCTATCTGGACCCTGCAGCTGATTGCGGGATACCTCTTTGACAGCATTATCTTCCCGGTGACTTTTTTCATATTTCTGTTCGTGATCGTCAAGGGTGCACTGCTGTATCTTTTCGAGGATCGGAAACAGCAGGCGTTCAGCGAAGACTTGCGCGCCGTCTTGAGCAAGATTCAGCAAATGAAGCCGGA
This sequence comes from Desulfobacterales bacterium, assembly GCA_037383965.1. GTDB lineage: Bacteria > Desulfobacterota > Desulfobacteria > Desulfobacterales > SG8-13 > JARFQH01. The sequence goes on from JARROL010000113.1 coordinate 3,948, forward strand.
GAAGCCGTTGCGCAGTTTCTCCCGCTTGCGGTCCGATCAAGGGCGCCGTCTGCGCAGGAGGTAGGCAAGATGCCGTATCGCAGGCATCCGATAAAAACTTCTTGACACCCACGGCTTTTTCATTTCTGACGTTATAACGATGACGATCCAAAACTCTGACAAGTCGCTGTCCGAATTTCGAGGTTTAATCGATGCGATCGACACGGAAATTCTCGAATCAATCAATCAGCGGCTGAAGATTGCCAAGGAAATCGGCGCGATTAAAATACGCAAGGGTGCCCAAGTCATCGATCCGGAGCGCGAAAGCGCCCTGATCGAGCGGTTAATTGCGCGCAACAAGGGCCCGCTAAGCAAGGAAAACCTGTACCACATTTTCAAGGAAATCATCACGATCTCGCGCCAAATCCAGACACCGCAGCTGAACGACTATCTCGGTCCCGGCGCAACCGCTGTTTACGCCGTCATCGGGAATCCGGTTTCACACAGTCTGAGCCCCGTCATGCACAATCGGGCTTTTGCTCATACCGGTTATAATGGTGTTTACATCGCCTTGCGGGTCAGGGACATTGCAGCGGCAACCAACGGTTTCAAGGCCCTTGATTTCAAAGGGATCAGCGTGACCATCCCCCACAAGGTGTCGGTGATGGATTGCCTGGATGAAGTGGACACCAGGGCGCGCGAGATCGGTGCGGTGAACACGATCGTCAATTGCGACGGGCGTCTGGTCGGCTACAATTCCGATTATCTGGGCGCTGTAAAGGCCCTGGCGGATGCAATTGATATCGGCGGCAAAACCGTGGTGATCATCGGGGCCGGCGGAGCGGCCCGGGCCATCGGCTTCGGCATCATCCGGTCCGGCGGCAGAGTCGTCATTATAAATCGCAGCCCGGAGAAGGGCGAGCGGTTGGCCGAAGCGCTGAATGCCGATTTCAAACCGCTCTCGGAGGTCCGGGAAATAGAAGGTCAGGTCCTCGTCAACACCACTCCGGTCGGCATGTTTCCCCATGCGGAACAGATGCCGCTGGTAAAGAAACTCTTGAGGCCCGATCTGGTCGTCATGGACATCATATACAATCCACTGACCACCCGATTGTTGAGCGAGGCAGCGCGTACCGGCTGCCGAACCATCAATGGTTTGTCCATGTTTGTTTACCAGGGAGCGGTTCAATTCGAACTCTGGACCGGCGAAAAAGCCCCGCTGGATGTGATGAAAGCAGCGGTGGAAAGCGCCCTGCAGCGGGTTTGAGGCGATGATCGAAATACAACCCGGCCACGTCAAAGATACGACCGTTTGTGTGCCCGGCTCCAAGAGCTACACGCACCGGATGCTGATTGCGGCGGCCCTTTCAGACGGCGCTTGTGAAGTGCGGAATGCCCTGAATAGCGAAGATACGTTGATCACACGTCGCTGTCTGTCCGAGATGGGTGTATCAATCGAAGAGAGACCGGATCACCTCCGAATTCAAGGGACGGCCGGTCGACTGCGGTCGGCTGAGAACCCCGTCGATCTCGGTAATTCAGGGACCTCCATGCGCCTGATGGCGGCGGTGGCCGCTCTGGGGCAAGGCGTCAGTATTCTGACCGGATCACAGCGGATGCAGAAGCGACCGATCCAGGACCTGCTCGTCGGATTGAATCAACTGGGTGTCGGCGCCCGATCGGTGAATGCCGATGGATGTCCGCCGATCGAGGTCGTCGGCGGCGGCCTTAAGGGGGGCAGCGTGGAGATCGACTGTCGCATCAGCAGTCAGTATCTGTCCGCACTGCTGATGATCGCTCCCTTTGCTAAGGAAACGGTCACCATCACGGTGTCCGGCGGCCTGGTGTCCAGGCCTTACGTTGACATGACCATTGCCGTCATGGAAGAGTTCGGCATCGCGGTTGACCGCAACGGATACGAACGGTTTGTCGTGAGAGAAGGGCAAGTCTATCGGGCCGGCGACCACGCAGTGGAGCCGGACTGCTCCCAGGCCGGTTATTTCTGGGCAGCTGCGGCCATCAGCGGTGCCGGCGTCACGGTTGCCGGGACCTCGACGTCCTCCCTGCAGGGTGACGTTCGGTTTGCAGAACGCCTCACGGCAATGGGGTGCCGGGTTGCGGAGCACGACGACGGCATTAAAGTGATCGGAGGCCAGTTGACGGGTGTGATTGTCGACATGGCCGACATGCCCGATATGGTGCCCACCCTTGCCGTCGTGGCCGCCTTTGCCCGCGGGACAACGGTCATCGAAAACGTGGCCCACCTGAGGGCCAAAGAAAGCGACCGTCTCGGCGCGGTTGCCGCCGAGTTGACGAAGATGGGCATCGAGGCCGATTGCACCGGCAGCGGCCTGCGAATCGTGGGCGGACACCCTCAGGGCGCGGCGATCGACACGTACAACGACCACCGCATTGCCATGAGTTTCGCCTTGGCCGGGTTGAACGTCCCGGGTATAAAAATCAAAGACGAGACCTGCGTAAAAAAATCCTTCCCCAATTTCTGGGGAGTGTTCAAAAGTCTTTATCATGTCGAATGACAGCAACGCGGCGTTTCATGAACAATTTATTTCTCATCGGATACCGTTGCACCGGCAAGACCAGCGCCGGAAAGACACTGGCCGCAAGACTCGGCTTGAGCTTTGTGGATTCTGATCGGGTCATCGTCGCTGAAATCGGCTGCAGCATTGCCGAGTTTATCGCCGCAAATGGATGGGGGGCATTCAGGGAGATAGAACGATATGTTATTGCCCGTTTGTCGGAAATTGACCGACAGGTCGTCGCAGCCGGCGGCGGAGCCGTGATAACAATTGAAAACGTGGTGCGCATGCGGTCCAGCGGAAAGGTGATCTGGCTGCAGGCTTCACCGGCTGCAATCCGCAAACGGATGCAGGCCGACACCGGCAGCGCTGCCAACCGGCCCCCGCTGACAGGGCAGGGGAGTCTGGAGGAAATAGCGGCGGTTCTTGACGAAAGAAAACACCTGTATGCGGACGCCGCACATCAGTCCATCGACACCGACGACCTGAACACGGATGAGGTCGTTGAAAAGCTCATCGAAATAATCGAAGGGGATTTTAAAACAGACCCAATCGGCTAACGAGCTCAACGGACTCAGCCGACCTAACGGGCTCAAGCGGCTCAACCGACTAGAGGCATCACCCTATGTCCAGCACCTTCGGAACTCTCTACAGGGTCACAACTTTCGGCGAATCCCACGGCAAAGGCGTCGGCGCCATTGTCGACGGGTATCCGCCTCGCGTTCCACTTGCGGAAACCGATATCCAACCTCAACTCGACCGGCGGCGGCCGGGCCAGAGCCGCCTGACCACCGATCGGGCCGAAACCGATCGGGTGACGATCCTCTCGGGTGTCGAAAATGGCCTGACCCTCGGGTCACCCATCGCCGTCCTGGTGGCCAACAAGGACCAGAAGCCGTCGGACTACAAGGAAATGCAATTCGTCCCCCGCCCTTCACACGCGGATTACACGTATCAGATGAAATACGGCATCCGGGCAGCCAGCGGGGGAGGGCGGTCGAGTGCCCGGGAAACCATTGCGCGCGTTGCGGCCGGTGCGATGGCCGAAAAATTTCTACATGCCATCTGCGGGGTAGAGATCGTCGCATGGGTGAGTGCGGTCGGGAGCATCTCTGTGCCGGAGGTCGACATCGAAAAGATAACAAGAGCGGCGGTTGACCGGACAGCGGTTCGCTGCCCTCACCAAGACACGGCCACTCGAATGCAAATTGAAATCGAGGCGGCAAAAGAGGAAAAGGATTCGGTCGGCGGGATCATTACCTGTGTCTGCCGAAACCTCGCGGCCGGATGGGGCGAGCCGGTCTTCGACAAAATGGAAGCCAAACTGGCTCAGGCCATGCTCTCGATCCCGGCGACCAAAGGGTTCGAGATCGGATCCGGTTTTGCCGGCACCCGCATGCGGGGCTCGGCTCACAACGACGCTTTTACAAAAAAAGGGGATCGATTGGGGACCCGCACCAACTTTTCCGGCGGCATCCAGGGCGGGATTTCAAACGGCGAACCGATTTTCTTCCGGGTCGCCTTTAAACCACCGGCCACTATCGGCCGGACCCAGGAAACTGCCGATTTCGAAGGGCAGTCGGTGGCGTTGGCCGCCAAGGGCCGCCACGATCCGTGTGTCGTGCCGCGGGCGGTCCCGATCGTCGAGACCATGGCGGCCCTGGTGCTGGCGGACTTCGCCTTGCGTCAAAAAGCGCGGGGTTGATGCACCACAGAGACGCCCGGGACGCAGGGGAAATGTTGAGCGATCCAACGGTATCCATGACAAATTTAAAACTTAAACCATGCACCTTGGACCTTAAACCTTAAACCAATTGTTCTTCGTGTGAGCTGAGCGAACAGTGAACCTTCTATGATCGGAATTATCGGATACGGTCGTTTCGGCCGACTGGCGGCCCGCTACCTTTCACGAGACTACCCGGTCCTTGTCTGCGGACGGCGGGACCTAGCGAAAGAGAATGTGCCGGAAGGCGTCCATGTCGCTTCATTTCATGACGTTTGCAACCAGCGGATCGTCATACCCTGTATGCCGATATCGTCTTTCAAGGAAGTACTCGCCGCTGCCGCACCGTTGATGAGACCGGATGCTCTGGTGGCGGATGTGTGCTCGGTCAAGGAAATGCCGGTCCGTTGGATGAAAGCCGCTTTGCCCGAAACGGTGTCCATCCTCGGAACCCATCCCATGTTCGGTCCCGACAGCGCTTCTGGCGGGTTCGAAGGGATGAAAATAGCCTTGTGCCGGGTTAGAATCAACGACGTCTTGTATGGTAGAGTGGCCGCTTTTCTCAGGCGTTCAGGGTTGGTGGTCATCGAAACGACTCCGGAAGAGCACGACCGCCAGATTGCCGTCAGCCTGGCTCTGACGCATTTCATCGGCCGGTCCCTGGCGGCGTTTGGCGCACGGGAACTGGCAATCGACACGGAAGGGTACAAGCGACTGCTGCATATCCTGGGGGTGGTGGAGCATGACACCCGCCAACTGTTCACCGACATGCACCGCTTCAATCCTTACGCCAAAGAGATACGAACGGCATTCATGAACGCCATGGCGGAAGTAGAAGCGGAGTTGAATTCAAAAACGGCGCCTGGCTAAGCTATTGTCTATCCACGGTTTAACCAAGGGCACTGATCAGTTTCCAATCCGGAAATGTGCAATTTTTTGCAAGTTCAGGAAATCTGCGGCATTGCGCGAGGGGCATACTGCTGTATGCCGCACAAGCGATTGCGCCGATTGACGCTGAAATTGCGGAAAAGGGCCATTTAGGGACGGAAACTAACCGAAGGGCGGGTAATTGCTCTCATCTCTTGCAAATGCCTCGAAATCCCGTTCGAGCAAAAACCGGCTGATCATCTTGTTCACTGCATCGGCTGTGTCCACCTTGTAGTGTCCCTTCTCGTCTTGACCCGCAATTTTCTTCATGTTCTTCACGATGGCCTTCAATGATGCGGTCGTCATGATCACATTGGCGTGAACTTCGATTGTGTCGATGGTGTCGCTCATAATGAATACCCTCCCGACATATTAATTTACTACTTAAATTTACTCCCTATGTAAAAGGGGAGATAGGGGAACTTATTACCAGCGTTTCAAAGTCCCCCTAAATACCCCTTTTCACAGGGGGGCTTTCATCGGCATTCCCTAAGCGAATAGAATTTTGAGATGACCAAAAAAATTTTTCAATTTTAGCCCGTCTGCCGATTATTAACAAGAAATCGGTATTATCAACAATTACAGATAGATAGTAAAAACAAATGCGAACACCTAAGTATAAAAAGTGATTGAAGTAGGGGAATTTTAAGCATTTTATTGGGATTGTCATGACAGAATTTGCAGGTTAACAAAACAGTCAAATCAAGCGGCGCTGAACTCACTCAACCACATTCTCAAATTCAATCTGAAAGGAGACCTCACATGAAAACTATCAACAGAAGCTTCGCTATCATGACCGCAATTTTGACTATTTTTGTTCTCTTTAGCTCCGTCTGGGCCGCCGAGCCTCAGCAGGTCAATATCAATACGGCGACCGTTCAGGAACTCTCGCAGCTCAAGGGTGTCGGACCGGCTTATGCCGCCAAGATCGTCGCCTACCGGGAAGCCAACGGACCTTTTGCAAAATCTGAAGACATTATGCGGGTTCCAGGAATCGGTACCAAGACTTTTGCCGTCAATAAAGATCGCATCATGGTCGATAATAAAACCGCAAAACAATAAAACGCCATTTTGGCAAGCGCCGTTGAGTGCTGAAAAAATTCAGCAAACACCAAACAGCCGCCTGGTTGATGAA
>JARROL010000114.1:0-7879 GCA_037383965.1 Desulfobacterales bacterium
TCGTCTATGTAGATTAACCCTATAAACGCTAACGGAAATGCCTTGAGATTATCAAAGGGGGGACGACACTTGAGCCACCCTTTTTCACTACTTATCACGAGATCGCGATGAGTCGAAATGCCGCTCCTTATACATTAATGTCTTTATCGGGATTTGCCGGCCTGGGATACGAAATCGTCTGGACGCGAATGCTGTCGGCCTCCTTGGGTCATGAAATCATCGCCGTGCTGGCGGTGGTGGCGGCCTTTTTCGGCGGTCTGGCATTAGGGAGCTGGACGCTCGATCGGCCTCTGAGCGTAGCGAAAAAGCCCGGGCACTGGTACGCAGGGCTGGAAATCGCCATCGGCCTATGGGCCTTAAGCCTTTCTTTCGGCTTTCCATGGGCCAATCGCCTGGCAATTGACTTGATGGGCATCGATCCGGGGCCGGGTCGCCATTGGGCCGTGGCGTTGTTATTTCCATTTATTCTGCTGCTCCCCGCCACCTTTGCCATGGGCGGCACTCTTCCGGCCATGGAAAGACTGCTTTCGCGCCTGCAAGGAGGCGGTAGGACGGTCGGCGGTCTCTACGCCGCCAACACCTTCGGTGCCGTGGCCGGGACACTGGCCGCCACTTTCTGGATCACTCCCGCGCTGGGATTTCAATCGACGCAGCTGATTCTGGCCGGCGTGAATTTTATCTGTGCCGGTGGAATGTTTCTGGATGGGATGCTCATTCCGAATAGTCCTCAAAGGGCGGTATTTACGGATCCGGACCAACCGGAATCACTACGAATCCATATTTCTCTTTTCGCAACCGGGTTGTTGGGAATCGGCTACGAAGTCCTGGTGGTGCGGGCCCTCAGCCAGATCCTCGAGAACACGGTTTACAGCTTCGCCGGTCTTCTGTCGGTGTACCTTCTGGGCACGGCCCTCGGCGGGGCGGTCTACCAGTTGTGGTCTCCGAAACACAGCTTCCGGGCCGTCACGGGCTACCTGGCCCAGGGCCTATCGCTTTCATGTCTTGCCGGACTGGGGTTGTTGCTTTTCGTGGAGAAGATGTATTCAGGGATACGGGAATGGCTCGGGCAGGGCATAGCCGGGGCGATCGGCGGCGAGCTTTGCACCGCTGCAGTTGTCCTTTTGCTGCCCACGATTTTGATGGGCATGACTTTCAGCCACCTGGCCCAGGGTGCCTGCGGTAAAGAGGGCGGCTTGGGCCGCGCGCTCAGTATCAACACCGTCGGGGCCGCCATCGCCCCGGTTCTCTTCGGCGTGGTGCTGCTGCCGGCCATTGGCCTTAAAGCTGGTCTGGTTCTGGTGGCTGTCGGCTACCTGATGCTGGTTCCCATTCCGGCGCCACGGACCCAGTGGATGACCTCCCTTGTCCCGGCCGGCCTTAGTGGGCTGTTCTGTTTCCTTCCCTTTTCAATCCCATACATCATCCCCCCACCGAACGGAAAGGTAGTCGACTACCGGGAAGGGGTGATGGCATCCGTGTCGGTGGTCGAAGATGTGAACCACTATGTCCACCTCAAGGTCAACAACCACTACCAGATGGGAGGCACATCGTCGGTTTACTCCGACAGACGGCAGGCCCATATTCCGCTCCTGCTCCACCCTGAACCGAAAAAGGCCCTTTTCCTGGGGCTGGGTACCGGAGCCACTTTCGCTGCGACGGCAGATCATCCCGGTTTAGAGGCTGTAGCGGTTGAGCTGGTTCCGGAAGTCATTGACGTCTTGCCGCATTTCGAATATGTAACGGGACATCTAAACGATAATCCACGTCTTAGAATCGAGGTGGCAGATGCCCGGCGCTATGTCAATACGGACAAAAGCGCCTACGATGTCATCGTTGCGGACCTCTTCCATCCCTCTCGGGACGGCGCCGCCTATCTTTACACTGTCGAGCACTTTCAGGCCTTGAAAAAGCGACTGGCCCCGGGAGGCGTTTTCTGCCAGTGGCTCCCAATTTATCAGCTCGACCTGTCGGTTCTCAATACCATTATCAGGACTTATCTCGCGGTTTTCCCCGACGCCTCGGCCTATCTGGCCCACTTCAGTCTCACCAATCCGATAATTGGCCTGGTAGGCGGCGGTCCACTATGGTCGGCGAAACTGAACAAGTTTGATAGGCGGGTCGGCGAGGGGGCTCTGAAGGAACGGCTGAAAGCCCTGCAGCTGAGAAATGTCTTCGAATTTCTGGGCTGCTATCTGGCCGGTGCGGAACAACTGGGCCAACTGGCCGGCGCAGGACCCCTGAACACCGACGATCGTCCCGTGGTGATGTTCGAGGCGCCGCGCTTCGTTTACGCTCCACAGGAGCCGGCTTCCAAGCGACTCATGACCCTGATCGACTCGCTGGCTCCTATCGCTGCCGACGTTTTGCCGACAGCCGAGGACCCGGAGGGACTTGATGTCCATGAGCGTCTAGCGAAATACTGGACGGCGCGGAACCGGTTCCTTCACGCCGGGGTGGGCGTTCCTCGAACCGGGGACGTGAGAGAGCTCCTTTCCTTTGTACGCGAACCGCTACTGGAAGTAGTTCGAACGAGTCCGGATTTTGACCGGGCCTACCGCCCTTTGCTGGCCATGGCGCAGTCTCTCGTCCGCATCGATCCCTCTGCCGGCAGGAACCTAATGGTGCAGCTCATCGACGCCAATCCCGGCCGTTCGGAAGCGCGTCGGATTTTAGGGTCTCTCACGCCGACTTTGCGGCATTCTCCCGACCCCTGACGGTTACAGGGAGACGTTACGGATCAGCGGTTCCCCGTCCGGCCTCAGTCGGTAGAAGTCGCACGGGTCGGCCTTGCTCTTTGAATCGGTCGGGACAGGTTTACACACGACACATTTTTTATCCGCTGCCGTGCATTAGAAACTCCCGTCCCTGTCTTCAATGAATTTTTCAACGCCCAGTTGAATACCTTTGCCCGGCAGGGCCATCAGCGTCGAGGTGCCGTGCGCCAGAAGCTTACCGGCGGCATCCTCGATTCTCGCTTCAGCATAACTGATGGAGCGCCCGGACCGGATGCAGTCTCCTCTGGCCGTGATCGTTCCGTCAGACACCGGCCGCAGATAATTCAGCTTGAGATCGATGTTCACGAGACCCGCGTCCCGGGGCAGCCTCATAAACACGGACCAGAAAGTAGCCGTGTCGATCAGGGTGGCCAAGACGCCCCCATGAACGATGCCGAACGGCTGTAGATGGCAAGCTGCCGTTTCACAGGCCACCACGGCGCGGTCCAGTTCGATCGAGACCAGCTGCATGGGTAGATGCCGAGGAAATGGACTGCCGTTCACCGTCTCGATGAGCCGGCGAATGTAATCATCGTTTGGTCGCAGCATTGTGTAAATCCGAGACGGATTCTTGCGCCTCACCGTTTGCAGTCGGTCTCTTTTTTCGCGCTGTTCGCATCGATTTCGGCCTTGGCCTCCGCTGCCAGGTCCTTGAAACCCGTTACAGCGGCGGCCGTCGTTGTCCTGACGAATGCACCGGCCAGAACACCTCCCTTGATCGCCATCCTTGCGACCGGTTTGAAAGCGCCGATCAAAACGACAGCGGCGACCGGTGCCAAGACCATAGTGCCGAGACCCGCAGCAGTCGGAAAGATGTGTTTGGGGCCGCCACTTGTCATCACCATTGTTGCACCTCTTTTTCGTGGGTTTGAGCGACTACGGGTCACTCATCAAATCCATGTTTAAGGGTTCCAGAACAAAATAATTCCACACATTACTTGTCTTTTAGCCCGTCTACTGCGTTACATCCACCGACACCTCGTTATGCGCCGCTGGATGGGCCGTGTAGACGTACCCAAATCCGGCGTAATCTGGTGGCATTATGTCTTCTGTGTCTAACTTAATGCATCCGGTGGAAAATTAAACCTCGGAAATCGTGAGCATTGATGTATACTATAGCACAGGTTGACCGGTTCTGGTTGAAAGCCCTCATAAGCTTGTATCTGAATTTTTCTGATTTCATGGAAGATCTGGACGATAAAATTTTATTGCGGGTCATGACTTACAACATCCACGGTTGTGTCGGTGCTGATAGAATTGTGAATCCGGACAAGGTCGCCGCAATCATCGCAGACCTCGATGTGGACATCGTTGCCTTGCAGGAAGTCGATGCCGGCCACCCGACGCGCGAACACCGGGACCAGGCGCAGATGATCGCCGACCTGCTCGGTGTGGAGCACATCTATTTTCCAGTCGAGCTGGAGGGTCTGCGGCGGTTCGGGTTGGCGGTCCTCAGCCGGTTTCCGATTGTCGGGTTCGATCGAGTCCGGCTTCCGAATGTCTACCCTCTGCTGAATCCCCGCAAGCGGGGGGCTCTTCGAACACGACTCGAAACACCGGTCGGCCCGATCAATCTCATCAACACCCACCTCAGTTTATTCAGGCTGGAACGTCGACTGCAACTGAAAGCTTTGATGGCTGAAGACGAATTTACTGCCGTGCCGGCAAATGAGCCGCTGGTTTTTTGCGGGGACCTCAACTCGGGGCCGTTATCCGAAACCTACAAACAGGTGTCGCGTCTATTGACCGATGTTCAGACCGCTTCAAACTGCGGACCGCTTGAGGCCACCTTCCATGCCAAGAGTCCCTTTTTTCGCATCGACCACGTTTTTGTTTCGTCCCATTTTGCACCTCTGAAAACAGAAGTCCGCAAGACCGCCGATACCGCGGCGGCATCCGACCATCTGCCGCTCGTTGCTGACCTGGAATTGAAGAAAAGCGGCGACTGAGTTTAATGCTCTGAAGACGCAAATTGAATCTCAATGTATAGGCCGTGAGATCAAGGTTTTGGCAAGGTCAGAGGGAGAAGGCTGTATTGAAATACGCCGACGACCGATAACGCAGTCCAAAACCTTGATCTAAAAGCCTATCGTTGACTTTTGATTACCATACGGCTTAAGCAGATAGAATATTCACACGAACAACAGGGAGGGAAGTGAAATGAAAGAGATCGAGAAAATATTGAAAACCGTATCGGACGGGTTGAAACTGGCTGCGCAGGGAATGTTGTCTTTGGCCGAAAAAGTTAACGAAGCCGCCAAGACGATGGGCACAACTGAAAAGTCAGTCGCAGAACAGCAGGCCGCTGCGGTTGGGGAGCTTAAATCCAAAACGAAAACGAGCAAAAAGGGCAAAACCACCGTCAAGGTCATCCGCACGAAAAAAACCTCCGGTGCTCAAGCGATGACCGCCATCGATACAATTTTCGACATCGTCAAAAAGTCCGGCAAGCCGGTCGGTATGGCCACGCTCCGCGAAAAAACCGGTTTCGAGAGCAAGAAGATCGCGAACGTTCTGTTCAAACTGAAGAAGCAGGGCAAGATAAAGAGTGTGGGTAAGGGGGCTTATACCAGTTCCTAGTGCTAATTTCACGTAGTCCACGATCGGTGAACTTTGACACGAAAATAGAATTTAAAACGATAAAAAAGGTGAGCGCCTCCGCCCGGATAAGCGATTGCTAAAGGCGGCTGAAACTTGCCGCCAACGGGTTCTAAGCACGGAGGCGGTTTTTTTGCCGCATCCCATCAGGGGAATGGTCAGGAAACGCTGTTCAGGTAAGAATGAAATAACCTCTGGTATTTGTCTTTCGATATTCTGTTTCTCAGAACGGCACAGCGCATAAACAACATGAATTCCTTCAGACTGTCGACATACTCGACAGGGCAGGGACAATCCACGGTCTTTCGTTTGTGGTGCAGCAGGCCTCGCTCGGCCTCGGTCGCCTCTTGGTTCGCCAAAATAACTGCCTCGGTGAATGTCTTTCCTTCGATCGCATCCAAAAATGATTCTATTCGGCAATCTGCAGAAATCATCTTTCCTCCAATTCTTCCGATATCCACAAGACTGCGTGGATTTTTAGATTGAATTACCGAACGTAAAATGATGGTGGTGCGTAACCAGTGCCGTGCGGTTTATCCACATTTCCGAGCAGTGCCTCATCTCATTCAGCTGTTTTCAGCTGGTGAGTTTTTTGGGGAGGAATTTAGGCCGCGGCGCGCTGAATGTCAATCCGAATAGTGTTAGAATTTTGTTAGGATTCCCAAAGTCAGCGATGCGGTTAACATATCTATCAGAATATCTGGCAGTCAGAAAAAATGTATAATATTTTCAGTTTCTAAATGGGTGTGATAATAATTTCAATATCTATGCAGCGATATTGTCGGAAGGGGCAGCTACCTCAGGTAGGCGCCTATCTTTTCGCTACAAACTTGCTTGAGGTGGTCGGAAATCCGGGCGGCATCTTCCATGTCCGCGACCGCCGCTAGAGCGGACTGGGCTTCGGCCATCGACAGGGTGGCGATCAGGTGTTTGATCAGGGGGACCGATGCGGGGTTCAGGCTCAAGCGCGTGATGCCCATTGCCAGATAAAGGACGACGCACTGTGGATTGGAAGCAGATTCACCGCAGATACTGAGCGGAATGCCCGTTCTCAGGCACACCGTCGCCGCCTCCCGGATGGTGGCGATGACCGCCGGATGCAGTGGGTTGTACATGGCGGACACTTTTTCATTGTTGCGGTCGACGGCGAGAATGTACTGGGTCAAATCGTTGGTGCCGATACTCACGAAGTCGACATGATGCAGCAGGTGGTGCAGAATTCGCACCGCGGCAGGCACCTCGACCATGATCCCCAGCGCAATGCTGGCGTCGAACGGTCGTCCGGCCGTGGCCAGTTTCGATTTTTCATCGTTGACGATGCACTTGATAGTGCGCACCTCCTCAACCGTGGAGACCATGGGGATCATGAGCGATGTCGGGCCGCGGGCCGACGCCCGCAGGACGGCCCGGATCTGGGCCCGGAAAATATCGTCGCGTTCAAGGGAGACGCGGACGGCTCTCCAGCCGAGGTAAGGATTGGTTTCTTTCGGATAGTCGAGATAAGAGAAAAGCTTGTCGCCGCCGACATCCAGGGTGCGAATCGTGACAGTTTTACCGGCGGCGGCGGCGATGACTTTGCAGTAGAGGTTGAATTGCTCATCTTCGGTGGGAAAGTCGCCGCGAACCAGAAAAGGAAACTCGGTGCGATAGAGTCCGATGTGATCGGCACCGTATTTGTGGACCAACTCAAGGTCGGAAAGAAGGCTGACGTTGGCTCCCAGACGGCACAAGCGGCCGTCGCTCGTCAGTGCGGGCAAGTCTCGCAGACGGTCGAGGTCGCGGAAACTTTTTTCTTTTTCGACCCGCAGCCGGTCGTACTCTCCGCGGATTTCCGGCGGCGGGTCGCGGAAGATGAGCCCGGAGGTACCGTCAACGATCAACCGGTCGTTCTCCCGGATCGAATCGAGCACGTCCGTGACACCTATGATCATCGGAATTTCGAAAGACTTGGCCAAAATGACGGCATGTGAGGTCTTGCCGCCCTTGGCCAGGATGATGCCCTTCAGATGCGGCTGGCGAAGCCGTATCAGTTCGGCGGCCGATATGTCGGCCGCAATGACGATGGTGTCACCGCTAAAGGCGGTCTGCGGGGTCTTTCCGATAGCGAGCAGGTTGGCGAGGACCTGTTTTCCGGCGTCCACGATGTCTGCGCCGCGCTGCCTCAGATAGGGGTCCTCCATCTGGTTGAAGTGCCCCAGATATTGCAATACAACCTGTTTCAAGGCAGCCGCGGCGGTGTAACCGGCATCGATGCGGTCGCAGATTTTGCGTCTGAATGCCGCATCCTCCAAAATCATGAGGTTGGCCTCGATGATGGACGCGTCCTGACTGGAAAGATTATCGGCGGCGCGGCGCAGCTCGCGAATGTCATGCCGCGCGGCTGCAAAGGCCTCTTCGAGAAAAACCCTTTGCACCCGGATATTCTCGGCGGCCTCCATCTTCACTTGATCGAATCCGATGCTCTCTGCCAGATAATGCGCCCGTCCCTGTGCAAAGCCGCTCGAAGC
>JARROL010000115.1:0-7871 GCA_037383965.1 Desulfobacterales bacterium
GTAACGACCTGTCCGGCCGGTATCAACGTTCAAGGGTACGTCCAGCTGATCGGCCAGGGAAAATACAGGGAAGCCGTGCAGTTGATCATGGAGCGGCTGCCGCTGCCCGGTGTTCTCGGGCGGGTGTGTCCGCATCCTTGTGAGACCCAGTGTCGGCGGGCGGAGATCGACACGGCGGTCGCCATCCGTAACCTGAAGCGCTTTGCCGCGGACCAGGTCGACTTGTCCGAACTGCCGCTGCCGGACATTACCGAGCGCAAGGAAAAGGTCGCGGTGGTCGGTTCCGGACCGGCAGGATTGACGGTGGCCTACTACCTGAGGTTGAAGGGGTACCAAATTACCGTTTTCGAGGCGCTCGAGGTGCTGGGCGGCATGCTCCGGGTCGGGATACCGGACTATCGCCTGCCTCCCGATGCCCTGGACCATGAGATCGGATACCTCCTGCGCCACGGAATTGCGGTTCAAACCGGAAAACGGCTCGGACGTGATTTCAGCTTGACGGATCTCGAGCAACAGGGGTTCGATGCCGTTTTTTTGGCCATCGGTGCCCATCTCGGCCTCGGTACCGGCATCGCCGGAGAAGACGAATTTGACGGGGTGATCAATGCGGTTGAATTTCTGCGGGAGGTCAACTTGGGATCCCGTAGACGTCCCGGCGACACGGTCGTGGTCGTCGGCGGCGGCAACGTGGCGGTCGATGCGGCCCGGGTTGCCAGGCGCCTGGGGAGTGAATCGGTGAATATCGTTTATCGGCGCAGCCGCGAAGAAATGCCGGCCTACGCGGAAGAAATCGCGGACGCCCTGGCCGAAGGCATACAAATTCATTACCTGACCGCTCCGGCGCGGATTGTCGGAAAAGACGGCCGTGTGACCGGGTTCGAGTGCATTCGAACGGAGCTTGGCCCGCCGGATGCCAGCGGGCGACGCCGTCCTGTGCCAGTCAAGGACTCCGAATACGTGATCAGGTGCGATGCCGTCCTGCCGGCCATCGGCCAGCGGATCGATCTCAACTGGGCGGTGGACGGGTCCGCACCCGAAGCCACCCGGCGCAGCACGATCCGGGTTCATCCTCACACGATGCAAACCTCTATCCCGTATGTGTTTGCGGCCGGCGATGCGGTTTCGGGTCCGGCCTCGGTGATCGAGGCGGTGGCGGCCGGCCACAAGGCGGTTGCGGCAATCGAGCGGTTCGTCAACGGGGAAGATTTGGACGCCTATGCCGCCGAGATGGAAATGCGGCCACCGCCCGGCACCGATTGGGCGGACATCCCCCGAAACATCGGCCCGGAAATACGGGCGCAAACCCCTCATATGGAAGCCTCCGAAAGGGTGTCCTCTTTTGCCGAGGTCGACCGCAGCTTTACGGAAGCCGACGCCCGTCGTGAAGCCCAGCGCTGCCTGAACTGCGGTATCTGCTGCGAGTGTATGGAGTGTGTGCGGGCCTGCGAAGCGGTGGCCATCGATCACGGTATGCCGGAAGAGGAGGTCCAGATCAAAGTGGGCAGCATCATCCTGGCCACCGGATATGATATCTTGGATCCGTCGCCGATGAAACCCTTTGGTTACGGCGTCTACCCCAATGTCTTCACGGCCTTGGAGTTCGAGCGCCTGAGCAACGCCACCGGTCCCACCGGAGGGAAAATCCTAATTCGCGACGAAACCGGGGCGTTGACCACGCCTCCCCGGAGTGTGGCTCTGTTGCACTGTATCGGCAGCCGGGATGTGAACTACCACGAATACTGTTCGCGGGTGTGCTGCATGTACGCGTTGAAATACACTCATTTAATCAAGGAAAAAGTCGGCCATGACACCAACGTCTACGATTTTTACATCGACATGCGCTGTTTCGGCAAAGGCTACGAGGAGTTCTATCGCCGCTGCCAGGAAGAGGGCACGATTTTCATCCGGGGTAAAGTAGCGGAGATAACCGACCAGCCCATGCGACCCGAAGAGCAGGGCAAATTGATCGCCATCGCTGAAGACTCTTTATTGGGCCGCCGGCTGCGGGTGCCGGTCGACATGGTGGTTCTGTGCACCGCCATAGAGGCCCGCCACGATGCCGGCGACGTGGGACGCCTTTTCGGGGTCAACCAGGGCGCCGATGGATTTTTCCTGGAGGAGCACCCCAAGCTGGGGCCCCTCAACACGGCCACCGACGGGGTTTTCCTGGCCGGATGCTGTCAAAAGCCGATGGACATTCCGGATACGGTTTCACAGGCGTCGGGCGCGGCCGGCAAGGCCCTGTCCCTGGCAGCGCTCGGTAAGGTGGAGGTGCCGCCCACCATCTCGTGGATCGATCCTGATATCTGCATCGGCTGCCAGGTCTGCATCGGTCTCTGTCCGTATGGTGCGATCGAGTTCAACGAGCGCAAGGGAGTGTCCGAAGTGAATGCGGCGGTGTGCAAGGGGTGCGGGAGTTGCTCCGGGTTTTGCCCGAGCGATGCCGCCCGCAGCCGACACTTCAAGAGCGAGCAGATCTTTGCGGAGATCGACGGTATCATGGATGCCATCGCAAAGGTGGGCCGGTGAGGGGAATCAGTTAGGTCAGTTGAGTCAGTTAGGTCGGTTAAGCCCGTTTGGTCGTTGTCAATCGGCTTACCAGGAAAAAAAGGAGCTTTCCATGACAGATTTCGAGCCAACCATCATCGCTTTCGTGTGCAACTGGTGCACTTACACGGCTGCAGATCTGGCCGGCACGTCGCGGCAGGCCTATCCCCAAAACGTCAGGATGATCCGGGTGATGTGCACCGGTATGGTCGACCCGCAGTACATCATCAAGGCGCTGCTGGAGGGGGCCGACGGCGTGTTGGTGAGTGGGTGCCATCCCGGGGATTGCCATTACATCAACGGCAACTTCAAAGCCCGGCGCCGGATCAAACTGCTGAAGGAGATTCTGCCCCGGTTCGGCTTCGAACCCGAACGGCTCAGGCTGACCTGGATCGGTGCCAGCGACGGCATTCAGTTTGCCGAAACCATGCGTGAACTGGTAGCCCAGGTGAAAACGCTCGGGCCGTCCCAGGCGAAACTGAAGATGGTCATTTAATTTTATGCCGCGCTAAACGGCGCGGCATAAAATTAAATTTAAAGAAAAGCAAAAGGAAAAAAATAATGGCTTCAGCGAAGATCGAAGTGAAAGATCAGGACATATTGGAGACTTTGAGGCAATTGCTTGGATCGATTTTGCGTTTAGAAGACATCAAAGCCCTGCTCGTTCCCAGCCGATTGCCCATGAAGCAGATGGTGATGCCGATGCTGATTACGGATCCAGACCGCCTGGACGGAATCGATCCGCTGGCGCCGGCGTTTCCGATGAACGCCGCCAAGGTGGTGTCGAAACTCTCGCGCAAACCGGTCGGTGGAACAATTGCCGTGGTTCTGCGACCCTGCGAAATCCGCGCGTTCATCGAACTGGTCAAACTAAAGCAGGGACGCCTGGAGGAGTTGGTTATTCTGGGCATCGACTGTCTGGGGGCCTTTCGCAATGCGGACTATCTCAGGCTTGTCGGGGGCGACGGCTCGCTTACAAGTCTCGATTTCTGCCGTAGTGCGCTGGCCGGTAAAACCGGGACGGAAGAAGGAATCGATATCGCCCCGGCCTGCCGGGCCTGCGAATATCCGGTGGCCGAGGGTGCCGATGTCGTTATCGGACTGCTGGGCGTGGATGTCGACGACCACCTCTTGCTGCAGTCCCAAAGTGAAAAAGGGAGCGGCCTGTTGAGTCGACTGGATTTGACGTCGGCCCCAATCGAGAAAAACCGCGAACAGGTCATTGCCGACCTTGTGGCACGGCGTAGCGCCTATCGCGACGAAATGTTCGGCGCGACCGGTCAAGCCGTGCAAGACCTGGAGAGGCTGACCACCTATCTGGCCGGCTGCGTTAATTGCTACAACTGCCGGGTGGCCTGCCCCGTTTGCTACTGCAAGGAATGCGTATTCGTTACCGATGTGTTCAACCACGAACCGATCCAGTATCTGCAGTGGGCCCAGCGCAAAGGGATGATAAAAATGCCGACCGACACGGTTTTTTATCACCTCACCCGCCTGGCGCACATGAGCACAGCCTGTGTGGGTTGCGGCCAGTGTTCCAACGCCTGTCCCAACGACATTCCGGTGATGGAACTCTTTCGGACGGTCGCCCAAAACACCCAGCAGGCATTCGATTACGCGGCGGGCCGCAGTGTCGACGAGAAACCGCCGTTGTCCGAGTTCAGGGAGAGCGAATTTAACGAGGTGGTTGGGATGGGGTAAAAAAGGTTGAGCCCGTTAGGCCCGTTTAGCCGGTGAGGGTCAAGCAAACATCAATTCTCGAACAAATTGTCCGGTTTGCCGGCGGCAAATCAAGCGAACCTGACAGAGATCACGGGCCCAAAGGGCAAACGGGCACAACGGGTTAAACGGGCTCAACGGGTCAACCGGGCCGTAGGTCCCCCTGGAGGTATTTATGCCGAGGAAAATCGGAAACGCTATGGTGGTCGGTGCCGGCATAAGTGGCATTCGCGCGGCACTCGATCTGGCCGAAACAGGATACGGGGTCACCCTAATCGACCGTGCACCGCATTTGGGTGGGATTCTCAGTCAGTTGGACTATCAGTTTCCCACGGATCACTGCGGCATGTGCAAGATGCTGCCTTTGGTCGATCGCGACGCGTCTTCCCAATATTGCCTCCGTAAGGGATTGTTCCACGAGAACATCGAGATTCTGCTGTCCACCGAGCTGATATCCGTCGCGGGCGAAGCCGGCAATTTCGACGTGACGCTGCGTCAGAAACCGAGTTGGGTCGATCCGGCGCTGTGCATCGGGTGTGGCGACTGCGCGTCGGTTTGTCCGGTGACGGTTCCGGATGCTTTCAACTCGGGGATGGTTAGCCGTAAAGCCATCTACCTGCCGGTGCCCCATGCCATACTGAATCCGTATGTGATCGATTTCAGCATTTGCAGCCGCTGCGGTGACTGCGAAAAAGTGTGCCCGACCGGTGCCATCCGGATTTCCGAGCAGGAACGCAAGAAATTCCGAATTCTGGTGGTGGACGACGAACTGATTGTGCGTGACTCCTTGAAGGAATGGCTCGAAGAAGAGGGTTTTTCCGTCGATATGGCCGAATCCGGACCTGATGCGCTAAAACGGTTGGCCGAAGGTCCCTATCACCTCATGCTGACCGATATCAAGATGCCCGGCATGGACGGGGTAGAAGTTCTGCAAAAAGCCAAAGAATCCTGTCCCGATCTGTGTGTGGTCATGATGACGGCCTATGCCACGGTCGAAACCGCAGTCGAGGCCATGAAAACCGGCGCTCTCGATTACCTGGTCAAGCCCTTCGACCCCGAAAAGCTGATTCCGATGGTCCTGCACATCTACGAGGACCTGGAGGCCGCCATGGGCCGCCGGCTGACCGTCGGAGCCCTGGTGCTCTGCGGCGGGACTGCTTATTACAATCCGTCCCAAGGTAAAAACACCTTCGGCTACGGGATTCTGCCGGGGGTCGTCACCAGTCTGGAGTTCGAAAGGATCTTCAGCGGCACCGGCCCCAGCGGCGGCCGCCTGGTGCGACCCGGGGATGAGAGGCCGGTTCGCAAGGTGGCTTGGGTGCAATGTGTCGGCTCGCGGGATCTGCAGTCCGATGCCGATTTCTGCTCGAACGTCTGCTGCATGTATGCCATCAAGGAAGCCGTGGTGGCCAGGGAAAAAACCGGCGGCGCCCTCGAAACAACCATTTTTTACATGGATATGCGCACCTTCGGAAAACCGTTCCAGCGCTATCGCGACCGGGCGGAGACCCAAGGCGGTGTTCGCTTCGAAAGGGGACGCGTTCATTCGGTGATGCACGACGACAGCAGCGGCGATCTGATCATTCGATATGTCGACACCGGCGGCCTTCTGCATGAATCCCGTCAGGACATGGTGGTCCTGGCTGTCGGGCAGCGACCGGCGGCCGGTTCGGCGACATTGGCCGAGATGCTCGACATCCCCACAAACAGGTGGGGCTTTGGGCAGACGGTGCCGTTTTCCCTCACCCGGACGACGCGCGACGGAGTCTTGCTGGGGGGGTCTTTTTCAGGATTGAAGGACATCGGAGAATCGGTCACGCAGGCGTCCGCAGCCGCACTTGCGGCCTCTCGAACCATTCACGGCGCCGGCGGCGGGCTGGCTCCCGAGTCGGAAGCCGAAAAAGATTTTAGAGACGTTTCGCGGGAGGTGCCCGGAATCCTGGTGATTATCTGCTCCTGCGACGGGACCCTGGCGGAAGCCTCCGTGGTGGACGAACTGAAGCGGCAGGTGGCCGCCGATCCACTGGTGGTGGGGGTGGAGATCATCGACAGAACCTGTACGGCCGAGGGATGGAATGACTTGGTCGAACGGGTGGAAAGTCGCCGGCCGAATCGGGTTCTGATCGGTGCCTGCCTGCCGTATGTGTATGCCCGTAAGATCCGGCAGTTGGCGCGCAAAGTCGGTCTTCATCCGTCTTTGATGGACGTGGTGGATATTCGCTCGTTGAATATCCCGCAGTCCGCCGACGTCCTGTCTTCCCAGTCGCATGGCGGCCCTTCTGTCAACCGGCTGCGTTCCGTGCTGGAAATGGGGCTGGCCCGCTTGAAGCGCATCGATCCGTCACCGGCGGTTTCGGTGCCGATTCAGCAGCGCGCAGTGGTGGTGGGGGGCGGTATTGCCGGCATGACGGCTGCCCTGGCGATTGCCGATCACGGTTTCCCGGTGGAGATCATCGAGAAGGCCGATCGACTCGGCGGCAACCTGAACTGGCTCAAACGGACATTAGAAGGGCAGCCGATCCAAGACTTGCTGGCAGAAACCGGACAGAAGGCGGAAAAACATCCCATGGTGTCGGTGCGCACCGGCAGCCGGGTTTTGGCCGCCTATGGGAATGTGGGACAGTTTTACACGACGATTGAAAACTCGGGGGGTGCGGTAGAGACGCTTGAACACGGCGTCACGATTCTGGCTACCGGCGGCGACGAGGCCCGCACGACATCCTACGGTTTCGGCACCAGCCCGGCCATCATCACCCAGAAGGAGCTGGAACACAGGTTGGCCGACCGTTCCATCGACCCGCAGGTCCTCGACACCGTAGTCATGATACAGTGCGTCGATTCGCGCGAAGAACCGCGCAATTACTGCAGTCGGGTGTGTTGCGCCTCTGCTCTCAAACATGCCTTGCAGATGAAGGATCAGAATCCAAACATCGCCGTGTATGTGCTGTATCGCGACATGATGACCTATGGTTTTACGGAAACCTACTATACCCAGGCGCGCAAAAATGACATCGGTTTCATCCAGTACAGTCTGGAAAACAAACCGCGGGTTGAGGTCAACCAGGGCGCTGTAACGGTGAACGTCTTCGAGCCGATCATCGGCAAGACCATCGAGATCAGCACCGATCTGCTTGTTCTGGCCACCGGCATTGTTCCGGATCTTCCGGCCGATCTTGCCGCCGCTTATGGAATCGACCGCGACATGGATGGGTTCTTCCAGGAAGCCGAGTCGAAGTGGCGACCGGTCGATGCGCTCAAGGAGGGGGTCTTCGCCTGCGGTCTGGCGCATTCGCCGCGCTCGATCGCCGAATCGATCGCCACCGCCGAGGCCGCGGCCCAGCGCTCTCTGCGACTTCTGAACCGCAAGAACCTTCCGGCCGGTAAAGTTCTGGCACGGGTTCATCACAGTCTCTGCTGTCTTTGCGAGCGGTGCATCGAGGCCTGTCCCTACGGCGCCCGCATGCTGGATGTCGATCAGCAGAAGGTGATCGTGAACCCGCTCATGTGTCAGGGGTGCGGAAGCTGTGCGACCGCATGCCCGAACAAGGCATCGGTTTTGGAGGATTTGCGGCAAGAGCAGATGTTCGATGTCATCGACGCGGCGC
>JARROL010000116.1:0-626 GCA_037383965.1 Desulfobacterales bacterium
CAAGACACCGGTGTTAAAATCGAATTCGTGCCCACCAAGTGGGCCGGGATCATTCCGGCGCTGCTGACGGGCAAGTTCGACGTCATCATCGGGGGCATGGGCATCCTGCCGCAACGAAACCTCAAAGTGAACTTTACCATCCCCTATGACTACAGCGGAATGTCGATCGTGGCGAACAAAAAGCTGGCCGCCGGCTTCAAGCGTTTAGAGGAATTTAACCTCCCCGAAGTCAAAATCGCCGCCCGCCTCGGTTCAACCGCCGAGATGGCCGTCAGAAAATACATGCCACAGGCCAAGCTTCAACTTTTCGACGACGAGTCTCAAGTCATTCAGGAACTTCGGAGCGGCAGGGTTCATGCCATGGTCGCCTCCGCTCCGCTGCCGACTTATCTGGCTCTAGAAAACCCGGAAATCCTCTTTTTGCCGCTGCAAGAAACGTTTACGAAGGAACCGATCGGATTTGCCGTTCGCAAAGGCGATGTCGACACGCTGAATTACTTCAACAATTGGATCCGCGTGGTCGAAGCGGAAGGTTGGCTGAAAGAACGGAAACACTACTGGTTCAACACGAAAGAGTGGGAGAAACAGTTGAAGTAAGACGCCTTCTTATCGGTATATTAAATTAC
>JARROL010000116.1:658-2615 GCA_037383965.1 Desulfobacterales bacterium
GAGTTGGAAGCCGAACGTGCTTATTCTGGGGCTTCTTACCACCATTCGCCTGAGCATCTGGGCAACTGTGCTGGCAACAATTATCGGAACGGTCATGGGACTTCTGCGTGTCAGTTCCGGCCTGTTCAACCGGCTGATCGGCGGCACCTATGTCGAGATCGTGCGCAACCTCCCACCGCTGGTTCTCGTGTTTATTTTTTATTTTTTCATCGGTGATCAAATTCTGCCGGCTCTCGGCACCGAAAGGCTTGTAACCGGACTATCGGAGTCCGGTCACAGTCTCCTGAAGGCACTGTTCGCTCCCCCGGCCCTCTTGGTGCCATTTCTGTCGGCCTTGGTGACCCTTGCCGTTTTCGAAGGGGCCTATATTACCGAAATCGTGCGATCGGGCATTCAGTCGATCGAAACAGGTCAGTGGGAGGCGGCCGCCGCCCTTGGTTTCTCCAAGTCACAACAAATGCGTCACATCATTCTGCCCCAGGCCGTGCCGCGTATTTTGCCGCCCCTGGCCGGCCAATTCATCTCGACGATCAAAGACTCGGCCATCGTTTCGGTCATCTCTATCCAGGAACTGACCTTTCAGGGTCTGGAGCTGATGGCCACCACCTACTTCACTTTCGAAATCTGGATCACCATTACCGGTCTGTATTTGATGTTGACTCTCAGTTGTTCCTTGGCAGTCGAAAGGTTTGAAATATACTTGCGCAAAGGGCGCACCGTCGGCCGGTACTAAGGTCTAAATCAAAAATGATTTCTCATCACGGTTGAAAAGTCTTCTCATTTGATCGAGAGGACCGGACAGGGTGCTTTGATAATAACGAATTGTGCTGTCGAGCCCATTAACAACTTACCAACCTTGGAGCGTCTCTTGACGCCAACGACTATCAGATCGACATCGTTTTCCTTTGCAAAACGAACCAGATCTTCGCCCGGAGCAAGTCCGCGAATCAATAGATGGGTCTCGCAGGCAATATTTTCCGCTGTAAAAAGTGATTTTGCATATTCCAGTCCACGTTCAGCCTGCATTATTTCTTCCTGTTCGCCTTCCGTTCCCCTCACCATCGAGGTGACGATGTCCACCTCCGCATCGAGAGCCGCTGCATATTTTTTAGCCGTATTCATCGCATCTTGACCGGCGCCCGATCCATCATAGCCAACTAAAATTTTCATCACCAGCTCTCCTTCTGATATGGTATTTAGCGGGTGCCCTCCCGTGAAGTGCCGGAAGGTTCAAATTTAAATTTCCAAATGGCTCTGAATATAAATCATCGATCTGAAATGTTCAATCGGAAAACCGGGGAAAGACAATCGGGAGCGGACGGAAAAGAGGCAGCCAACAAATCTATCGGCTGCCTCCGGATGGTCAATGATGAGGGCCGAGTAATCAGGCCGGCACTTGAATAGCGCTGATTTGACTTAGAATATCTTTTGCCGCAGCCGAACCGAGTTCTATGGCCCGATTAGCGTGTTGGCGCGCAGTTTCATAAAACCGAAGTTGGAATGACACCTCGGCCAGGTTGTCGTATCCTCTGGGATCCTGGGGCGCAAGATGCGTCAGTTTTGTAAAATGTTGGATCGCTTTCAAATACTCCTTGTTTTCAACGGCTATTTGACCGAGTTTGAAAATATTTTGAAGCCGATCGTCTTGAAACAACTGCTCCGGATCTCTTTCTTTAGGCACTGTGGTTGAAGAGCCGGCCGCCTCATCTTCGGCAAAGTTCTTGCCATCCAGTGCCGCCGAGTCGAACACAATCAAGTCATCCTTTTTGCCGTTTTGGTTTTCTTCTGTCGCGACGGAAAAAAAGGACTGGTTTATTTCCTCTCCCAGCTCATCGGCGTCCCAGATCGATGCAGTATCCTCGGCGCCGGTCGATTCATCGATTTCGGTCTCAGGAAAATTCATCCGGTCTTCGAAAAGACCATGTGTCGCATCAGCGACGGCAGTCTTCTCGTCCGA
>JARROL010000116.1:2643-14711 GCA_037383965.1 Desulfobacterales bacterium
ATAGGCGGTCATACCGTCAGCAAAAAACTGTTTTGCTGCAGCCGAGTCGCCCGTTTCATCCGGGACCGGCGGAAAAGGCTTCTGCGAAGCCGTCACACCCGCCACTTCAATTGAGGCGGTTTCGTCGTTAAACAGCGGATCGGCAGCGCCGCGAGCCGGCTCAACGGTCGCCGGTTCAAAAAGGTTATCCTCTAAGAGCGCTCCGTGCGTCATCGGAAGACCGGCATCGGGAGATTTCTCAGCGCCGCGGTGTGACGCCTCCTCCTCATTTTCTGCGGATTCGGCAACAGGTTCCGTCAAGGATAAATTGTGTAATGTTTCGGTTTCCAGCCAGGCATCTGAGACGCTTTTTTCAACTGCGATGTCTGATTCGACTTTTGGCGCGGTTTTAGTTTTAATTTTTGCCATAATGCGTTCAGCGGCCGTGTAACCGAGATCCAATGCCCTGCGGGCATTAGCCTCAGCTCGGGTGTATTCTTTCAACCGATAGTGGAGAATCGCCAGGTTGTAAGGTCCGCGCGGATCATTCGGCGCCAGTTCAAGATACCGGTTAAATGAATCGACCGCTTTTACATAGTCTTTTCTCTCACAGGCCAGTTTGCCGCTTTCAAAGTGCGCCTTGGCGTCAGTTGTCTCCCTGCGCTGCTCCTTCGCTAAAATTCCCGTATCGTTCGACACAACCGGTTCGCCGGCGGTTTCGGCAACGGCCTCTTCGACCGGCACTGCCGCGGGTTCATACGTTAAATCGGTTGCCACATTCGCTGCATCATTTTCCGGCTGCCCGACAATAGCGTCTTCTTTGAGTTCTATGATGTCTAAAGTATTCGTGTCGGCTTCCGCGACCGTCTCAAGGCATTCTTCAATGCCGGAGGATAGTGGACAATCAGGCGCAATGGGATTTTCAGAACCGTCCAAGGGGGTCTCGCCGTATGATTCGTTCGACAACTCTTTTACGACTTGGTCACCGGCCTCTTCGCCCCCTTCGGGAGACGGGCTAACGTCAATCGATCGAACGTCGGTAATTTCATCCTGAAGCGTGATAATCGAGGCTGTCTCTCCCCTTTTTTTATTTGCTTCTGGAGCTGCCTCCCCGTCTACCGTCATCGCTCCACTCGGATCCTGCAAAACGAAGTTGGTGTTTAAGGAGGAACTTTCAGCAGGTTCGTCCACCTCAGTCACGCATTCGGGTGCCCTCACGTCATGTATCGATACCCGGCTCGCAGCCGTATCGGAAAGCAAATCGTTTGCTTCCTGTGGCGTGTCAACCACTTCCTCCAACAAATCGATGATGTCTGACTCTTCATCGACAGCGGCGCCTGCTTCCGGTAACTGGGTCACGGGCTCTTCGTCAAATTGGCCGGGAAACACGTCTTCGACGAGTGCATCCGAGAACAGATCAGCACCTCGGGCCTCCAGCGGTGGGGCCTCACCAACGGTTTCGAAGCTATCAGAGGAGCAGACATCATTCTCGAGCGTTCCCGGCGGTGGAAATGCACTGGGGCTTTCGTTTTCAGGAAAAGGGTCTGCGACACAACTACCTGCGTCACCCGGAGAGGTTTCGTCCATCTGGTTGCCTTCGGATGACGACAAGGTCGAGCCCTGAACTTCCTGAGGTTCATCAGTCTTCTCTAAGAGTTCTTGTTGATGGATGGCGAACCGTCGAAGTTCCGGTGCATCGATGGCGATTCGTTGGTTTTGTATCGGTTCAAAAAGCAGAAATGAAAGCCTGTTCTCCAGTTCCCTGATCCGCTTGCCATCTTGTTGCTCCCTCAAAATGGCCAATTCTTCGCGTTTTTGGTGCAATTCCAGTTGCTGTAGAAGATAGTCTTGGCCGCCCTGCAGCTCTTCGAGTGTTTCCAGCAAACGTTGATTTTCTTCAAGCACCCGATCGAACTGCTTTTTCAAATCGGAAACGAATTGGTTCAGCTGCCTTTGAAATTCTTTGACATGGTGTCCGTTGGCCCTGCTCACCTGTTTTTCGATGAGTTTCGACAATATCCCGTAATCGGAGGTCACCGCATTCGATACCGACGTCATCGACCGGGGATGTGTAAATGTCATTGCCCCGGCAGCCGATTTCGGTCCGATGGTTGGCTGAAATGTGTCCATGGTTTTCTCTCGCTCGTTGTTATAAATCAGTTGTATATGTTATGCCGTTCATGGCATTGGGTCGGGAGCATTTTAAGCATACCGCCACCGGTCTTGGCAGCCTTTGACAAATTGCGAATTGACTATATATTTTACTCGACAAACAGCAAAAAGTCAAGAATTAATAATCGCTATTATTCTATTATTTCATGCGGTTATATACAAATTTTTCCACTCGTAGCGAAAAATATGAAAGTGCTCCGTGAGCAGACGCTAAGATACTGAACAGAGGAATGACAAAACATGACCAGAGAACCTCCGCGGGAACGAGTTGCCCGCATCGGCGTTATATCCGACACCCACGGTTATCTCGACGCCAGGGTAATCGATGCTTTTGTCGGCACCGAATTGATTATCCATGCCGGTGATATCGGCAAACCGAAAATTCTCGCTGCACTCGCGACGGTTGCGCCGGTCAGAGCGGTGCGGGGAAATACAGACCACGGCCTATGGGCCGATGACCTTCCGACAACCGCACTCGTCGCTCTAAACGGTGTGACACTTTACGTTCTCCATGATATACAGCAACTCGATCTGGAACCCCAAGCGGCCGGTATTCGGGTCGTCATCAGCGGTCATACCCATCGTGCGTCATTAGAGGAGAAAAACAACGTTGTCTTCCTGAATCCAGGAAGCGCGGTAGAGCCGCGTCACAACAGCCCCCCAACCGTCGCCATCCTGACGGCACGCGGAGAAAATCTTGATGCCCGATTTATCGAACTGGACGAGTCTAAAAACACCATGCTGCGACTCACTTAAAATTCACCGCCACGATGCTCCTCTCACTTTCAAATACGGGTAACCGGTACCGCCTGACGGTTACCTCAGGCGCTTCCGATTTCGTCGGCCATGCCGGCCGGATGGCGGTCAGCACATGCCTGGCGGTTGCCAGTTCGGTTTCGGAAATTCGGCCCTTCAACGCCAAAATGAGGCCTTTTCCCGAGATGAAAGGCAGCGCCAGCGTTAGATACTCATCAAGAGGGGCCAGTGCCCGGCTGATGACCACGTCGAACTTGCCGACGTCATCGGCGAAGGGCACGCCGGACCGAGGTGGTTTAGATGGATCATTGGTTTGGCGCGACCGCAGTATGTCCTGAGCGTTACGCAATCTCACTAGCCGCGTGTGAAGGACGCGATAGTCTCTGAAGTGCAGGGTCCGGCCGGCTTGGTTTAGAAAACTGACCTTTTTCCGAGCAGCGTCTATTATCGTCAGACGCAACGACGGTTTCATGATCTTCAGCGGTATGCCCGGGAAGCCGCCACCGGAACCGATGTCGAGCAGCCTGGCTTGCGGGGCAATGAGATCGGCGGGAGCAACGGCGTCGATGTAATGTTTGACGGCAACGGCCAGTGGCTCGGTAATGGCTGTCAGATTGATCTTGCTGTTCCAGAGCAGCAGTTCACGGGCATGTATGGCGAACTGATCGACTGCGGATCGAGACAAGGTGACGCCCAACTGTTTGGCACCGGTTCGAATGATCTCCTTCCACTCTTCGGTACCGATCACCATGCTTTTGTTCCGACGTGCCACCGGTTCGACCTCGCGCCGCTCCGCCAAGGAAAAACACTAAGTGATGCAGACGCGGCGGACCTCCCGCGTATCGGTTATACCCTTGAACACCTTCAAGATACCGTCCTGTTTCAGGGTGGTCATGTTCTCTTTTGAGGCTTGTTCGAAGAGTTCTTCGGTAGAGGCTTGTTTCTTGATCATGCGCTTGATGGCGGCCGTGCCCTCCATCAGCTCGTGAATCCCCATGCGGCCCCTGTAACCGGTTCCTGAACACTGGCCACAGCTTCCAGGGCCTTTGAGGATCAAATCCGAGTCGAACTGAATTCCGGTTTTTTCGAATGACTTCTTGCCGTAATCGGAGACGATTTCCTCGAACTCTTCCCTGGCGGGATTGTATTCTTTAGCGCAACTGCTGCAAAGCCTTCGAACCAGCCTCTGTGCCAGAACACCCAGAAAGGCGTCGGAAAAATTGAGGGGGTTGAGTCCCATGTCCAACAAGCGCGTGATCGTTTCCGGTGCACTGTTGGTGTGAAGGGTCGAAAAAACGAGGTGGCCGGTGAGAGAGGCCTCCACGCCGATCGCGGCGGTCTCCTTGTCGCGCATTTCTCCGATCATGATGATATCCGGGTCGGCTCGCAGAAATGCCCGCATAATCTTCGCAAAATCAAGGCCAATTCTCGGTTTGGCCTCAACCTGACGCAGGCCCGCCTGGGTGATTTCGACCGGATCTTCGGCCGTCCAGATTTTGACACCCGGCTCGTTGATGGAACCAAGCGCAGCGTGCAGGGTCGTTGTTTTCCCTGAACCGGTGGGCCCCACACAAAGGATCAACCCGTAAGGCCGCTTGATGATCGTCTGCAGGACATTGAAGTTTCTCTCGGTTAACCCCATGTCTTCCATCTTCATCGCACCGGCCTTGGCCAGGATACGCATGACCGCATCCTCGAATCCGCCCGTGGTCGGCAGCGTCGCTACACGCAGTTCAAAGGCCGGAATGCCCTTGCGCTTGAATTTTATTTTTCCGTCCTGGGGCAGTCGCCGCTCGGCAATGTCCAGCTGCGACATGATCTTGATGCGGGACAGAATACCGCGCGCCATGGAATTAGGTACTTTCAAATACTCCTGACAGACACCGTCCATTCGGAAGCGGATCGTGGTCGCCTTGCTGGTCGGCGATGGTTCGATGTGAATGTCGGATGCATTCTTGCGATAGGCCGCAATGATGAACTGGTCGACCAGCTTAACCACCTTGCTCGAGCTTTCGTCAGCTTCGTCGATCGGTTCATCATCTTCTTCTTCCTCGAAGGAGACATCCGGTATAAGGTCAAAATTGTCGAGGTTTTCGTCTCCTGTGTCGTCATCCAGCGTAAGGTCTTTGTCGAAGAAACGCTTGACGAACTCCTCGATGTCTTCCTTGGTCGCAACCGAAAAATTGATTTTCGGTGTGTTCAGGAGTGTCTTTATATTATCGGTTTTGTTCAGGTTGCGCGGATCATCGACCAGCACCTCGACGAAATCCTTGTCCCAGTTCAGCGGCACCCATCCCTCGTTGAGAAGGAAAGCTTCTTTCAGATTGCTCAACAGTTCGTGCGGGGTCGTTACATTGGGATCGTATTCACGGAACGGACAGCCGTAATAGGCTGAAAAAGACTTGCCGATGTCGGATTTACGGAGGCCGTATTGACCGATCAGAACGAATTCGACGCTTTTGTTCATTTTCTTGGATAGGGCAAAGGCTTTCTGCAGTTGATCGGTGGTGACCAGGTTCTGCCTCAACAGCAAGTCGTATTTCGACTTGGAGGCAAGGCTGGCCGTCAGTCCTTCCAGACGCTTCTGGATTTCGGTATCGGACGGATTGGCCTTGAGCGCACTTTTGTAAAGGTCTAAGGCCGGATCTTTGTGATCCCGTTTTTCCATTTCCTGGCCGAAAAGATACAGAACCGTCGCTCCATATTCCTTTGCCAGACGCTGATCGCCAACCAGTTTCGTAATGTATTCGATCACCTTATCCGGTGAATGCAGCTTGAGAAGACAATCGGCAAAATCGGCGGAAATGCTTTCCGGCGTGTGACCCTGGACGATCAACTTCTTATACTCGTTGATGGCCTCGCTGAAAAGTCCCAGCTCTTTGAAACTGGCGGCGCTGTCCAGCAGCGTCTGCCCGCTCGGGCCGCCCTGACGTGCATCCTGGCCCGAGAGAGTTTTCTTGAGCACGCTGATGTCTTTGGCGGAAACCCGCTTTACCTCCGTTTGTTTCCGGGCTGCAATCTCACTGCGGATATCGGCGATCTTCGACTTGACGGTTTCGACGAGTTCACCGTCACTTTCCGGCAGGCCTGCAAGAATCTGCTCATAAATGGTGAGGGATTCATCATAGAGTCCCATGGAGCGGCAAACTTTCGCCTCGTTTATCCGCACGCCGACCTCAGAAGGTACCTTTGCCTGGTCCGTTGTCATATTTTTTCACTCCGGATCTTAGAGTTAAATCGGTCGATACTGAGCCGATAGAAGGTGACGATGATCATTTACGAAAAAACCGCTTCATACCTTTGGGTTCCACTGTCGGCTTCAGGGTCGGAAGCAGGATATCGCAATTGAGCCGCAACATGGCCACCGAGGCCGCCGCAGACATGTTGACCAGAAGAAAACCAATGTCGCTCCGACGAATGTAGATGCGACCGTCTCGATAGACGGCATCGGTTTCTTGAACTCCGTCGAGTGCAGCCAAGAGTCCTTCCCGTTCGCTGGAACCGAGGGATGCAGCACTCGGCTCCCGGTAGTCCTCGAAGAGTATCGCTCCGTCAAAAGACAGGAGCAGGGCGCCCTTTACGCCGTCCATATTGACAATATCCTTGAATACGTCCTTCACTGTTTCATGCTCCTTCGGTCGTAACCGTTCTCAGGGTTGCAAGGTCCGATTCGCTTCAAACTACCTAATTGTAAGCGTTTACAGGGTGCTGCACATGCAAGGCGTTGGGTGCGCAGTCGTACTTTTGTACTTCAAGTGCCTGACAACAAAGCAAATGCGGTGGCCTGTAAACGCTTACCTTCGGTCAATGATGTCGCACCCCGATGCAGACACAGTTTCAAAGGCTCAGCGCTTTCATAATTTTGTCGGGCGGCGATTTCGGATTCACGGAAATAACGGTTGTCTTTGGACCGGGGATGATGATGTGGTCTGACGATTCGCCCTTGTCGACAAAACAAAGCTTCATCGGTCCGCTTCGGAAAAAATCCCCCAAAACCGATAGCCGGTGGATGAATCCGTCCCACGACGTATCTTGATAAATGTCTTCGACACCGCCAGATTGACCGATCCGTTTTTCAATCGCATGCCTGATCTGGCTGATTGGATCGGATGAGGTAACCTCTTCAGCATCCGCTTCCTCGATTGGCGCATCTGCCTCATTGATATCGCCGTCTGGCGAAGCAGCCTCGTCCTTTAAACGGGCAGCCTCGAGGATCAGCGTTTGAAGCTCGCTCTGGATTTTGTTTTCGATCGGTGGACAGTCATTTTGAATCGATATGGTGACCTTTTCCCATGAAAATATCCGCTGTGCCGCCGGTTTGCCTTGCAGGCGGCAAGCACGCGCATCGAGCAATTCACCGTCACGAAAAAACAAGACCCCTCTTTGCCCTGAGGATAGGTCTTCGAGGCGGATGGTGCAGGTCTTCTGCTCCATTTCTATCAGCTGCAGAAAAATACCTGATGAAACGCTGTGGAGAGTCCCACCATCGGATTGACGGCTTAAAATGGTCATGATCTTTTGGGACAGATTCTCCGGCAGGACCGGTTTGGAACAGTATTCAGCGGCACCATTTTGCCGGGCAAGTCTTTCCATTTCCGGCGTGCTGTAAGCTGTTAAGACGATGGCCGGGACTTCCGGGTAGCTTTCAGCGACATGATTCAGGAGACCGGGCCCTTCGATTCCAGGCACCTCGAGTTCGGTGACGAGAAGTGATACCGTGTCGTGTCGCAGTACTTCCACGGCGCTCTGGCCGTCTGCGGCCGTTAAAACCGTAAAGGTATCATCGTACTTTGCGAATCCTTTTTCAAGTGTGGTCAACATCTCCCGGTCATTGTCGACAATCAGTATTTTCGCTGCCATGACGCCAGATATTTTCTCATCTCTTCCTGCATGCCGATGTCCTCCGCCAGCTCCTTTGTCGAAGCGATGATACCGTTTGCCAGTTCGGCGTCATCGGCCTCGCCGCTGAATCGAATCTTACGATCGTAGAAGTCAAATTCACCGGCAAAAGGATCAAGAAATGTAAAGCGCTCTGCGTTTTCGACGAACTTTTTTCGAATAAGACTATTGAAATCAGCTTCTTTGTCTTTGCGCGAATTGTACAGGGTTTCAATAATCCCCAAGAATTCTTCGAGCATCCGCAAGACGTTTTGAGGGGTGTCGCAAGAGCGTGCAGCTTGTGGGGGTGGTGGTTTAAGCGCATCTATTGGAAGCCGGCAGACCTGAAAGACTCCGCCGTCTTTTTTGGTTTTTTCGACCAACAATTTGCTCGAAGCCTTCGCCGAATCTCTTTCAACCGGGCCCCAGGAAAAGGATCCACCAACGATCTCACCGCCGGTGAAAAATATCATGCCGCTTTCTTGCCGGTTTCCGATCAGGATATCGATATACCCGGTCAATTTTTCGGCACCCATTTTCTTTATCAATCCCTCAAGGTCGGTAAATTCCGTGCTGAGGTCCTTGTAGATTTTTTCGGCCGCTGGTGTGCTGGACCAGAAGTAGACATTTTCGAAAGGGATGCGGTAAATATCAATGCTGAAGTTATAGCTGAATTCGGCTTGCATCAACTGTTCCACGGCGCCCTGACCATGCAGTTCGGCGTTTTTATCCGAGAAGTAACCGCCCAGAATTTCATCGGGATCAAAATAGACGACGCCATGGGCGGATGCAGACTTGAAAAAAATGCCGCCGGCACCTATCTCCCCCTGACAGTGTTCAATCAATTTATCGAGCTTTAGGTAATATGTGTTCAAGTTGGTCAATACCGGTTTTTCTTTTGGAACAACAAGCATTCTCACTCCTTACTGCGGCAACACAATGTTCAGGGTAATTCAGCCGCGCATTGCAAACGGCGATCAACGGCGTTTCAGACGCTCGATGGAAAGACGTATACTGTCCTGCATGCGGGATATCGCTTCGGCCAGTTTGCCGAATTCGTCCTTGGAACGGATTGGAATGTCGACTTCCAGATCACCGATGCTGATGCGATCTGCAGCGTCTGTGAGCGATCTGACCCTTGTGGTCAGCCGGCATGCAAATATGGAAACGGTAGCGCCAATGATCAAAAGGGTACTAGAAAGAATAATGGCGATCGTGGTTTTAATCCGACCCACCAATGACTGCGATCGGGCCCTGAGTGCCGTGACCGGTTGAATCGAATCCTCCGAGTGGCTGATTTTTGCCTCGGACATGCGGGTGATGATCGCGGTGCTTTCTCCGGTGAGTGAATGTTCCAGCCGAAGTGTCTGATAGAGAACCAGAACTGAAGAGGATGCGAAAAGGATCAAGGGCAGAACGGCAAAACAAAATAGTATTTTGCTGCGCAGACTCAACATGAGCCGTGCGGCCGGCTTGACCCGGGATCGTTCCAGGTTGTAACTGCAGGCGCTGCATACGGGCGCTGCATCACATCGTCTGTATAGGCTCCCGAATTTTGCGTACCGGGGACCATGATGAGATGGGTGCAGGATTTACATTTGAATTTTACCGGTTTGCGTCCCAAAATTGAGGGGTCTAACCGGTATCTTTTGCCGCAATCCTCACAGATAACGAGCATGATATCACCCTCTTGGGTCTTCTTTTTCCGTGATTTTGCGGACCATGTCCCGTATGAACCGATCTTTCTTTTCTTTTCGCTGAATGTCGCGGGCCAAGGTCTCGACCAGGATCATGGCCTGCTTCCTCGGGATACGGGCCTGATGGTAACTGGCGGTTAAGAGCTCTTCTTCGATGAGGACCCCGGCTAACGGTCCGATGGCCTTGGCATACTGGAGCGTCAGGTATCGGAGAAATTCAGGATCGAGGTGTGTAAACTCCTTTTCTAACGGCTCGATCAGCTGTAATTCCAGCAACCGGGTGACGGTCACTCGCAGATCATCCTGGTTCAGACCAATCGTTTGTGCGATTGTGTCGAGGTTTTTTTCACCATCCACTGCTAAAAACAACGACAACAGGCGGCCATCCAGCGATACGTCTTTCATGTTTTCACCGACGACCTGGCGAAAGATCAGCGGCGAAATATCGCCGGACGGCAGATTCATGACCCCTACTCTTTCGACAATTTTATCGTCGACTCTGCTGCTATGATCGCGGACCGGCACCGATTTCATCTCTCAAGTTCTTTATTTCTTCCCTTAAAATGCGTAATTCCCTCTGGATGAACCCTTTGAGATCCTCGATGGCCTCGAGGACATCAAGCTGTATGCCGCCAGCTTCCGGCCGATCACCGGTTGCCGGTGCTGCCGTTTGCCTGTCATCAGGCTGCGCCTTGCTCGGTATCAATTGAGTCTTTAGTTTCTTGTATTTTCCCAGCTCGATCGATAGAATTTTTTTCTTTTCGACTTCCGTCAAGTCTTCGGATTGAACAATTTTCTCCAGTTCGCTAAATAAAGAAGTCAGAATTTTAAAAGCATCCGGATGAGACTGTCCGAGATGTGTGCGGATGTACTCGCCGATCGATCCGAGCAATTGTAGAAAAACCAGAACGATTTTGTCACTCCGATATTTATCCTGCAATACAGCAACCTGCTCCACAAAACTGGTCATGACCTCGTCCGTGATTTCCCAATCTATCGACAGAATGACGGTTTTGAGGTCCCTGAGCGGATGCGGTTTAATATCGGCACTTTTTGTATCGGCGTCCTCGGATGGTTCTTCCTCTCCGAAAAGATTCTGCAGCCGATCCTCGACTTCTTCGGAAAACTGGTCTCCGTTTGTTTCGTTTTCCACTATTTACTCCCTATTTCGGTTCAGGCCAATTTCGGATCCGCAAGCAATCCGCGTCCCGGAAACGGTGGCTTGAGCACTATTTTAAATCCTTCACAATGGACCCGCCAGATCTACCTTGTTGTACTGTATGACCATTGGAACCTTGAAAATGCTCCTTTTGTAATTTGCGAGGTTCTCCTGCAGGTTTTTCAGCGACAGGATGTTTTTCTCCCGGCGCACCGCCATCGCATCTGCCACGAAAACCATTCCGTCGACGCCTCTTAAAACGAGCCGCCGGGTCGCATTGTACTTGACCTGGCCCGGCACCGTATACAATTGAATTTTGACGTCGTAGCCGTTCACTTTCCCGATGTCGAACGGCAAAAAATCGAAAAAGAGCGTTCGGTCGCCATGGGTTTTGATAGTGACCATTTCGGTTTTGATGCGACTGCTAAATTTGTCGTATATATACTCCAGGTTGGTCGTTTTGCCTCCCCGGCCGGGACCGTAATAGACGATTTTAACCTGAACTTCTTTCTTCTTGGGATTGACGAATGCCATGTGTCGTGTACCTGCCAGTTGATGCGATCAGTTCGGACAAAAAACGGAATATCATGCCAAAGCGGTTCAGGGCACCTCGGTCGCTCCCAAGGCGGTCTTAATTTTCTCGACGGCCTCATTGACTTTGAGGCGCAGAAAACCAAGTGAGATGTCGTTGCTGAAAATCGTAATCATCAAAAATTCGGAAACAATTTTGTTAAAATGAATATTTTCCTTTACACCTTTGTGGAAAAGCAGCGAGAATTCTCCTTCACCGATGATCTTGGCCATGGCGCTGACGGCGCCGAAATTTCCTGCCGCCAAAGCTGCCAGAGAATATACATCGTGCTGGCTCTCACCGTTGTCCCGGTTAGCGATGATGTTGCCCGCCATATCGATGATAAACACGCAGCTCACTCCGATATCGATTAGATCCTGCTGCAAGACATCTTCGATTCCATCCAGCTGTTCTTGACCGAACGTGTATGACAATTGGCCGCCTCCCCAAAAAATTGATTGAATCCGTGCGCATCAATTTGATACGACTAAAGAAATACAAAAACATACTATGTCAATATTTTGATATACGTCTGACATATAAGAATACCAAATTTATACCGTGTTTATCAAGATATATTTCGTCTTTGATTAAAGGCTTTACCGATTTAACATTTGGAAAAGAAAAGAAAAATTAATCCACGGTTAGTGGTGGAGACAGACACCCGTAGAATTTCGACGCTAGGCACGTTAAGATGATGCGCAGAGGTCTCGTTCGTTCGCCGGGTCTTCTGCGTTATGGGTCTCACCGCTTGCAGGGAGTTTCGGGCCGGTATATAGCGGCAGGCGTTCATTTTTTAATAGCCGGTCCAGATGTTTGAAAGGCTTGAAGCTGCCTGTGCGCCTGGTGTCATTCA
>JARROL010000117.1:0-19730 GCA_037383965.1 Desulfobacterales bacterium
GCACGGTTTTATCAACCCCTTTGCACTGATGGAATCATCAGCGATAACCTATAGTGTATGATTCCAGGTTTAGGATTCAAAGGTTCAAGGTTCGGCACTGACTCCGGCCGCAAGGTTTCAGTTTGATCGAAGAGGAAACAGTACCGTTTCGGTGAAAAATTCCAAATCGCAAATAACAAATTATTTGTTTAGTTCATACTTCAGCGTGGCCGAAATGACAAGTGACAAAAAAATGAAACGTGGTTATTGCAATCATTGCCTATTTGAAGGTAACGTAAAAATATGGATAAGACTGAACCGAACGGGTGCTGTCGTTGGATCGATTTTTTGTCCGAAGGCTATCGCTTAAAAGGAATGCTTCATTTGCCTGCTGCTGAGCGTCCGCCGGTTGTCATCGGATCACACGGTCTTCTGAGCAGCAGTGAATCGGCCAAACAGCGCGAACTGGCCGCGCGGTGCACGGCGGCCGGAATGGGCTACTTTCGCTTCGATCATCGCGGCTGCGGCCGCAGCCAGGGCTACTTTCCGGAGGTCACCACGCTGGAGGGGCGCGTACAGGATTTGATGGCGGCCGTGAAAACCATCCACTTGCGAACGGACACGGGCCGGGGCTGCGCTCTTTTCGGCAGCAGCATGGGCGGGGCCGTTTGCCTGGCGGCTGCGAAAGCCGTCGGCGCCGATGCCCTGGTGACCGTGGCCGCACCGATCAGAAGCCGCTCCGTAAGGCCCTTCGAGGGCAATGGGCCGGGCGAATCCGATGTTTCGGGGCTGCGGCTTCACTTCGATCTTTCCGAAACCATCGCCGGTCTTCGGCACGTTCTTGTTTTCCACGGTGACGCCGACCGTGTCGTGCCGTTTTCCCATGCGCTTGAGATTATTGAAAAAGTGGATTCTCCGAAGCAATTGGTTCGCCAGAAAAATGGCGATCATCTGATGAGCGCCGAAAGCCACCAGAAAACCTTCATACGGATAGCCGTGAAATGGTTTGCGTCGCGCTTCGGGCTCACGATAAAATAAGTTGGCGATTTTGGAGGTTCGGTTGCCCGGCCGGCAAAGCGCTGTAAGGTCAGTGAGGTGATGAAATCGATGATATCCTTTAACTGACTCAACCGGTACAGCTGACCTAACTTCTTATCAAGGAGCTTCAATGGCTGACGAGCCTTCAAGAAAGTTTCTTCGCAGAGCCTTCGTCAAAACGATGCTGCGCCGGATTCTCGCACTGCTCACCGTGGCCGGTATCGTTTACGGCGTTGTGGCAATGATCTATGCCACCCGCACCATCTTCAAGGTCAAGATGAATTATGCCGTGGTGCTGGAACGGTTCGGAGGCAATCGGGAAGCGGTCACCGCCGTCGGGTGGCATGCGCGTCTGCCCTATTTCACCCGGATCGAACAGGAGGTTCCGCTGATGAACCAGCGGCTGTTCCTGGGTGGGACGACCGAGCCGATGCGGATCATATCAAAAGAAAATGTCGCTTTATGGACATCGGCCGTGTTGACATACCGCATCCGTGACCTGCGAACCTGGGCCATAGAAAACCTCGACCCTTTGAGTCTGCTGCAGGCGGACTACGACGGTATCGTCAAAGACAATCTTCAGGCCCAACGGGTCAATGAACTGATCAGCGACCGGGAAAGCATCAAGGAGAAGATCTTCAGCGCTTTGAAGTCACGCCCGATCAATGAAGGCGGGCCGACGCTGGAGGAAAAATACGGCATCGACGTGGTCAGTTTCGTTCTCAAGGACACCCGCTTCGGAGACAAGCTGGTGGAAGCCACCGAAGAAAAGAAACGGCGCGAGCTGATCGCCGAAGCCGAAAACTATGCCGCCGATCAGGAAGCCAGCCGCATTCGCAAGCTCTACGCCGCCTATCTCGAGAGCATCCAGTCGCTGCAGAAAGCCATCGGACGGACGGACGGCACCACCGACGTCGCCCTGTTTGAATTTCTGAACCAGCAAAAATGGGCCGCAGCTTACGAAAAAAACCAGGGCGACCAGCAAACCATGGTCATTCAGAATACGCAGACCCCGCCGGCGTTGACCATTCCTCAAGCCTCGCCGGCACCGAAAGCCGAAGATCGTCAGGAGTAAATATGGCCCGCAGGCTGACCAAGGAAATCAGGTACGTCCGCCTTCCGGCAGAACGAATCCGGGAGATCGAAGACCTGGTGGCCTCATGGCCATATGAAATCATGGTGTTCATGCGGGCCCGCCTGAATCAGTATCGACCCCCCTCGGATTTCCTCAATGAGGCACTGGCGTTATTGCTGTCACTCTTCAAGGCCGTCCCCAAGAAGACGTTCACGGTGCTCAAGAGCCCGGATATTCTCACCGACTGGCAGAAGCGTTTCGAAATATCCGGCCAGACGAATCCGCAGGAGGCCTGGAACAAAATTCTGGAAAAAGAAATATCCTTCAAGGATTACATTTATCTGCTGTCCCTGCTGGACCGCGAATCAACGGTCAACGAAATCATCGAAAAGGTGATTTTCTCGCATGACATCCTGCCGGAAATCGACCTGAAGCAGAAAAAGGAAGAACTCCTGGCCTCGGAGCCCTTTTGGAAAACCATCGAAGAGATCGATCCAAATCTTTCCATGGAGATCACCCGGCGCAAGAAAATCAAGTTCTACAGGCAGTTGTCCCGAATCCCGGTGGTCCGCCGGCTCTTCAAACGCCGAATCGGAAAGGGCCTTTCAGACCTGCAGGAGCAGGGTCTGATGGTTGACTATTCCATGGTCACGCCCAATGATTACCAGACCGCCCTGGCCGGGGAGCCCGGCAACTATTTCAAGAAAACCCTCGGCGATCCGCGCAAGACCGCCATCCGTCACATCGAGGAAGCCCACAGCGCCTTCGGAAAGGCCGACGGCCGGCAGTCCGGTCTGGAGCGGCAGCAGCGGACGCTGATCGACACCGCCAACATCGTCCTGGATGAAATCATCAACGGCAGTCGGGACTGCCTGCTGATCGCTACAACCGATCAGCCGGAACGCTTCGATCCGACCATCTACCGCCGTTTCGTGGAAAAAGGACGCATCATCAACATCGCCGATTTCTGGAAAACTCCCGCCAACCTGAAAGAAGTCGTGCGCCTCGAGCTCTTGCGCCACAATATCCGCGTCGACGAGGCTGCAAACACCCGCTGCCACCGCAACGCCGTCTGCATCGACCCCGGAGATCTCGACCGCGCCGTCACCAAGCTCTACGTAGTTTTCGACGAAAGGACCCTCAAAATCATCCCCTCCTATGTGCGTAAACTCGTCGATTCGATCATCGAAATCAAGGGCGGCTTCGCCCCTGAATATTTGGATGACGCCCTGCTGGTCCGCCAGGCTTTTGAACTGGTCGCCAGGAATTCCTATGGCGATCTGTTCGGCAAAGTCGTCGGACGCATGGACCGCCATGTCAAATGGGAGGGATACGTCGGCGAGATTAAAAACGTCTTTTCAGAGATGGCCAACAACTGTCTGCGCTACGGCGTCAGCGAGGAAAAAGGCGTCGTGTTAAACGGCCCTCCCGGCAGCGGCAAAACCTTTTTGGCCCGCACCTGGTTGAGCGAAAACACGGATATCCACGACGTTTCGGCCAGCCCCAACATGCTCCAGGACCCGGCCAATCCAATCGACGGGGCCATCGAAAACCTCGAAAAACTCTACGACATCGCCAAAATGATCGCCCCGACCGTGGTCTTTTTCGACGAGGGCGACTCTCTGGCGCCCAAGCGAAGCCCCTCCGGCGGGTCGCCGTCCGACAAGCTGACCAACAAATTCCTGAACATCATCGACGGTGAGATCCCGTTCAATCGCGTCTTCACCGTCTTGACCACCAATCGTCTCGACATTCTCGATCCGGCCCTTATCCGCTCTAAACGCCTTAAGGTCATGGAAGTGTCAGGTCATCTGCGCAAGAAGGACATCGCCGGCATCATCCAAAAGTCGATCGGTGAGGTGCCGTTGGCTGACCGGCTCGACATCGACGGCATCCTGGAAGTCGCCCAGCCGCTCTGCAACACGCCGGCGGAGTACACCGCATTCATCGAAAAGGCCCGCTCCCTGCGCAGTACGGAGTACGAAGTCCTGGTGCGGCTGCGCAGCCTGGCCTCGGAAGAAAGGCTCAGCCTGGCCAATTTCATCAAGTTCAACTTTAAAACGTTGATCGGAATTTTGGAGGCGGTCTCCGCACCGGCGGAGATCAGGGCGGCGGTTAAGGAAGATTCCAACGCTTTTCTCAATCAATATGACAAGATCATTGCACTGCTGGAAACCATCGATAGCGTTGATGCATACCCCCTGATGCCGTCGCACCTGAATTCGGCGCGCCAGGAAATTTCACAAAGTCCGGTAAAAAAGGGCAAGGTGCAGCTCGACCAGTTTCTCGAAGCCGAA
This sequence comes from Desulfobacterales bacterium, assembly GCA_037383965.1. Taxonomy (GTDB): domain Bacteria; phylum Desulfobacterota; class Desulfobacteria; order Desulfobacterales; family SG8-13; genus JARFQH01. The sequence continues at coordinate 4,390 of JARROL010000117.1, forward strand.
TTGAGCCAGGAACCGCAGGTGGGGTTCATCATCGGCGTCGGCGCCAACGATGTGACCGGGGTCCTGCTGCCGATCGCCACGAGCCTGACCTACAACCTCGGTCCGGAAAAAGTGATCGTCACCGGTGCGGTCTCCTCGGCGGCGCCTGGTGCGGCGGAACTCGACATGGCGGTCAAGATGACTCAGCAATCGGCTCAGGAAGCCCTCACAATGGTTAAAAACTACCTGCAGGACCTGCAGCCGAAGGTCAGCATGTCACGTCTGCTGGGCGATTTCCTGGACCACTACACCATTCATCACCAACTGCTGACGGCCTCTTACAACGTCGGCGGACCGTCGGCCGGATACGCGCTGGCCCTCAACACCTTGTCGGCCCTTCTGCTGATACCGGTGTTCAACGACTTCGGCATCACCGGGGCGCCATGGACCAAAGGAACCAGAAGGGGCGAGGTCGGCGGTTCGGTCATCATCGGCGGTCACAAGAGAAAAGCCCAGAAGGTCCTGATGCACCTGCGGCGGATGTACATGCCGCTGCCGAACTACAAGGACCTGGAACACGAATTTTTGGACAGCTACTGGTCCCAGGGCAAAGACATCATCGGCGTTACCCATTTCGGGGAATTGGTGCCGGAGGTGTTGTGCCTGGGGCCGTTGTACGAAAGTATTCTCTTCGATCTGATCGCGCTGCGCATCGACTACAAACACGTCAAGTACAAGGGCGCCAAACCACCCGAGGCATTGGCGGCAAAGATTCTGGACAACAAAAGAGTTCTCAAGGCCCAGATGGAAAAGGAGCTCATATCCCGACTGGAAGCGCTGCGACGGTACCTACGGTCGCCATCCAGCGACCCGCACCTGTCCCTGGAAGAAATATTCCGCAAGAAACGATCGCGTCGTCTCGAGGGGTTCAAGCCGCTGCTGGACTACCTGAAAAAACACGGGGAAAGACTGCTGCGCGCCGATGGCGGCCGCGCCGTCTGATCCGCTGTTAGCGTTCACGAAGCACTGCATCTGCTAGGCCCTTGAAGTACAGAAGGTCGTCTGCGCACCCGACGCCTCGCATCTGCCTGCCCCGTGAAATGCGAAGCCTATTTCACAGTCGACGGTTGTCGAAGAAAAACTGATAGCGTCTGGAGATTGTGCCGAAGGGCCCGGCCAAGCCGATGCAGACCGTCCCGACCGGCTTCTCAGAGGTGCCGCCGGTCGGCCCGGCGATACCGGTGGTCGAAATGCCGTACACCGCACCGGAAACCCGCCGGGCGCCGACAGCCATTTCGGCAGCCGTCTCTTCGTGTACCGCTCCAAAGCGCTCGATCGTATGCGCCTTCACACCGAGCACCTCGACCTTCGCGCGGTTCGAATAGGTCACGGCAGAAAAGAGGAAATAGTCGGAACTGCCGGATACATCGGTCAAAAGATCGGCCAGCAGGCCGCCGCTGCAGCTTTCCGCAACGCCGAGCGTGGCCTTTTTTTGCCGCAGCAGGCTCCCGAGCACTTCCGCCATGGACTTTCCTTCAAAGGACAGCACGTTTCCTGCCAGGCGCTCCCGAATCCACCCTTGCGCCTGCTCCAGGGCTTGGCCGGAGGCAGCGGCTTCTCCACCCGGCGCGCTGATCCGCACCTGGATCTCGGGAAACGTGGCGCACAATCCTAGACGCAGCTGCGGGAAATCGTTTTCGAAGCCGACCATCTTTTCACCGACGGCCGCTTCGGTCATCCCGAAAGTGGTGACGGTCAGTCGGCCGCCCCCCGCTCCTTTCCGACCCTGCCGGCGCCGAATCATCGGCAGAACATTTTCCGAGAGCATAAACCGCATTTCATGCGGCACACCGGGCAGAAAAAAGACCGCACATCGACCCATTAGAATCATAAACCCGGGCGCCGTACCGATCGGGTTGGGAATGCAAACAGCGCCTTGAGGTAAAAGGGCCTGCTTCCGGTTGGACGGGCTGAAGAGGCGCCGGCGCTTCTGAAAAAACGCCTCCAGCGACGCCAATGCGGCGGCGTCGGTTGCCAGTTCGACACCGGCCGCAAGAGCGGCAGCCTCAGCCGTGATGTCATCGGCCGTCGGACCGAGACCGCCGGTGACCACGGCCAGATCGGACCGGCCGGACATCTCGTTCAGAATCGCCGCCAAGCTGTCGCGGTCGTCACCGACACAGCTGTGCCGGGCTATCGTTATCCCCTCCTCTTCGAGCCGACGCGCAATGAAGGCCGAGTTGCTGTCCACAACTGCGCCGCTGCGGATTTCATCGCCCGTGGCGAGGATTTCGGCTATCATGTCACCCCTTTCGACATCGATCGATCGGTACCCTTTTCACGGTGAACTTGAATCGGGCGGCGGCAGGACGAACATGGAGGAGGTAACGGGCACGCCGGTCAGGAACTGCTCGATGTCGAGCCGCACGCCGCTGCCGGCGTCGTCGCTCAGGCGCAGCCGTCGGGGGACGCGGTAGCCCAGCACGTTTTGCATCTCTTCGTATTCGACCCGGTAAAGGATTTTTCCACCGGCACCGAAAACCTCCACCCGGCGGACATCTTTTCGGTCGGCGCCGAGATAAATCTTTTCCACCACGTGCCACCAGTTCTCTATCACCAGAACCCATTGCTCCGTTTGCCGGTCTTTTTGAAGAAAGGCGCGGGAGTGATCCCGGATCGGAGGGCGCCCGGCCAGGATGGCGATGATGTCGGTCACGGTGATGGGCATGCGAATCAACCGCTCGAGGCTGGCATCGGAGGTCCGCAGTTTGACGTAGGAGCCCACGGGGTCCCGAAGGTCGACCATGTAGATGAATTGGCCGTCGGCCGCCACTCGCACCACCGGACGGCCGGCCGCCAGGACCACTAGCCCCAGTTTTTCAGGCGCCGATACGATCCAGGCCACCCGCTCCGACAACGGCGGCCGATCGGCATCCCAAAGCTTGATACGGCCGAGGCCCTTGAAGGACGACAGGGACGCATTGTTGAGGGCCAATTGCTGCAACACCGCCTGGGCTTCGAGTTGTGCCGTCGATCGTTCACCTGGAGGCAGCCGGTTCACGGCAGAGCAGGCCGACAGAAAGACAAGGGTCACGGTGACAAATAATTCCACACGATTGCGCCGGATTATGGTTTGTCTACAAGGCACATCCACCTGCGCATATCGGGACATGTGTGGGTGGGTGTAACGCAGTAGACGGGCCATAAGACAAGCAAGAGGTGGAATTATTTTTTGCCGGGGCCCTAAGCAAACAGACGCCGGCAGCGCAACGCAGATGTCGGCAGGATGCGGTGCTCATAGGTTTTCTTTGATCTGCTTGATCTTATCTTCGATGGCCGCCCGGTCCTTGTGCCCGAGCTTTAGGGAGCGCTCGTAAGCCTTGAGGGCATTCTTTCGGTCGTTTGCCTTGAGGTAGGCGTCACCCAGGTGTTCCAGTATAACCGGGTCTTCAGGCACCAGTTCAACCGCTCTTTTCAAAACTGTGAGTGCCTTCGAATAGTCTCCCATTTTATAATAGACCCACCCGAGACTGTCGGTGATATACCCGTCGTCCGGTTTGACCTTCAGGGCCTCCTTGATCAGGCGTTCGGCCTCTTCCAGGTTCTCTCCGAGATCCGCATAGGTGTATCCGAGGTAGTTAAGGGCGCTGGCGTCCTGCGGATCGAGGCGAATGACCGTTTTCATCGTCTCGATCGAGTCTTCTTTCCGGCCCCACTTATCGTAAACGACCCCCAGTCGAAACAGATATTTGGTCTCATCCGGTTCGATCTGAATAGCTTCCTTCAGCAGTTGAACCGCCTTTTCATACGCTTCACTCTCCTCGTAAAAAGTGCCGAGGTAGTACCTGAATTCGGCATTGTCGGGAGCGTCATCCGCGGCATTTTCGAGCAGTTCGACGGCTTTGCCGGTCTCGCCTTTTTCCCGGTACAGAAAAGCAATGTGAACCACAGCGTCCGGATAGAAGCGGGATTGAGGCGTTACCTTGAGAAAATGCATCAGGGCTTTCTCGTTGTCTTTGAGGCCGTAGTAGGCAATCCCGGCCAGATGATTCAAGTCGGGGTCGTCCGGAGAGGCTTTGAGAAGCCCTTGGATGACGATAACGGCGTCCTCGTAACGGTCCGGCTCCAGATAGGTCTGGATGACCTTTAGAACGACATCGAACTCGCTCGTGCTCCGGCGGCCCATCTCCAGGAAAAGTTTTTCGGCGTCCTGACGTCGGCCTTCTTTCCAGTAGATCAGGCCGAGTTCGAGTGACGCGCGGATATTGAAGGGATTGTTCTTCAGGATGTCTTCGTAGGTTCGAATAATGATGTCGGATTTGCCCTCGCCCCGGTAGAGGTCAAGAAGTTCGAAACGCGGTTCGAGAAGCGACGGCTCGATCTCGAGGGCTTTTTTGAATTCCGCTTCAGCCTTTTTCTTCTGCCCCTGCCTGGCGTAGATCTTGCCGAGAAAGAAATGCCCGGTGTAAGCGTTGGGAAAATTGCGGACCAACTCCTTGAAGATGCGCAAGGCATCGTCGTATTGCTCTTTCTGAAGATAGATACCGCCCAGCAGCAGGTAGATCTCCTGCCGGTTTTTGTCGAGTGCAATGACCTTTTCGTAAGCCTGTCCGGCTTGATCCAGCTGGTTCTGACCTTGTTTGATGCGTCCGTAGACGATCAAGGTCTCGACATCATCGGGATGACTTTTTAAAATATCCTCGGCGACCGCCAAGGCATTTTGAAGGTCCTTCTGCTGGATGTACTCAACAGCCAGTTCCCTCTTCAGGTAGACGGAAGTCGGGTCCAGCTCCGCGGCCTGTTTGAGAAGAAGAACAGCCTTTTCCCTGTCACCGTGTTGTTGGGCCAACTGGGCTTCGGTATAGTAGAAATAGGCGTTGTTCGAACGGTCGCTCGGGGCCTTTCGCCCGGCGGCGTTTTGGTTGGCACCATCGATGGCCGCACACCCCAAAAAAACCGCTGCGGCCGCTACGGCCGCAATAAAGTCACGTAAAAGTCTCATGAAACGCGAGCCCATGTCGTTTTGATGATAACCTAATGTGAAAGGTTGTCGAGGGTCAATCGGCGGCACTTTCTTCCGTATAAGCCGCAAAATCCGGAATTTCGCGCTTAAAAAACTCCCGCATTTTCTTGACGATGTTCTTTTCCACCTGTCGCACCCGCTCACGGGAAATCCCGTAACGATCACCGATTTCCTGCAGGGTCACCGGATTGTCGGAGAAGATCCGCAAGTCGAATATCTCTTTTTCCCGGCGGGTCATTTTTTTCCGAAACTCGGCGATCTTGTTGTGCAACAGGGCTTCGATCTCTTTTTTGGCGACTTTGTCTTCGATCGAGTCGGTCTCGGTACTGAGAAACTCGATCCGTTCGGTGTCCGAATCGTCTTTGAACGGCGCATCCAACGAAAGGTCCCAACCATCGAGTCGCTGATCCATGTCCACGATTTCTCTCTCGGACACCCCCAGCCGCTCGGACAGCAGCTTGGGCTTGGGGTCGAACCCCTGGTCGATGAGTTTCTGCTTTTCCTTCTTGAGCTTGAAGAAGAGCTTGCGCTGGCCTTGAGTGGTCCCGATTTTCACCAGCCGCCAATTGTCCATGATGAATTTCAGAATGTAGGCCTTGATCCAGAACGAAGCATAGTAGGAAAACTTGACGTTTTTATAAGGATCGAATTTACGCACCGCCTGCATCAAACCGATGTTGCCCTCCTGGATCAAATCGAGCAGATTCTGCATCCAGACTCTCTGAAACTCCAGGGCGATTTTAACCACCAGCCTCAGGTTGGACGTCACCAGCGCGTATGCGGCTTCACGATCACCGTATTTTTGAACACGTATGCCGAACTCTTTTTCCTCTTCGCGGGTCAACAGACGGTAACGGCTGATTTCGGTCAGATACCGTTGCAGGGGATCGTACTTGATCAGCGCCTTGTCGTGAGAATGGGCGGTTGCAGATGGTATTTGCCGATTATCGATAGGTTTGAGGGGTTTCTTTAAGACTTCCGGATCAGTTTTCGGCAGGGTCTTTTTTGGCTTGCTCATGTAAATTGCCTGAAAAAAATGGTGTCTGGTTTGAAGTACACCGTTTTCTTAATTCTCGCCTCCCGGGAGGCTATTCCAAGTGGCATTCGTCAAGAGCCGCGACTGTGCTCGACAGTGCGGTGTGATCATTCTTTTTCTTGTAGACTTCACCAGTGTCTTGTGCTAACCACCCTCTGGATTTGTGCGCCTGTAGCTCAGTTGGATAGAGCAACGGACTTCTAATCCGTAGGTCGCAGGTTCGAATCCTGCCAGGCGTACCACCAATAGTCAAACGGCGTAAGAAAATCCGTTCGAACTCGGTTTTCATTAAAGCGCCAGAGGATTCGGGCCTGCGGTTGAGGCGCAGCCGCAATGCCGCCAACGGCGGTATTCGAATCCTGCCAAGCGTACCATTAGTACTCAAACGGGGCAAACAAATGGCTCGACCCCTGTTTTCATAAGAACACCAACGGATCCGGGCTTTAGGTTAATACTGATATAAATTTTATTTCTTAACAGGTATCAAATCGAACGGCAAGCGATATTTTTTGGGGAATCGCCGAAATGGAAATGCTGAAAAACCTCTTGACGTTATGCGCCCCTCTTCTGGCTGCCGTTATTCTCGGCAACCTCTTTTTAACCGAGGTGAAAAAAGCCCGTACCGCCAGTGCCCCCTGGTACGCCCCTTACCTCACCCTGCCCGGACTCAGGATCTGAAGCCCTTGTGGAACAATGGGGCTAAAAACGCTTGCCCCTAACGTGGTCCAATTTGCACATGATGTGAAAAGGCAGTTGAATGAAAAAGTCCAGCATCAAACCGAATAACATCAACATCAGCAGCAAGGGAATTTTTAAGACGTAAAATGTGAGCTTCGCTTTCACCATCGGTATCGCCTGACACTTTGGGTTTGAATTTGTCATTTTTTCATGTTAAAATACTGAATTTAAACAATAAAGGTGAATAATGCATCTGTCAGCGCTAACCTGTGAGCAACTGGCCGGCCAGCGGTTCATGGTCGGTTTCGACGGTACGACCTTCAACGACGACTTGCGGTTTCTGATCGGCACGCTCAATATCGGCGGTGTGATTCTTTTCACCCGCAATATCGTTTCACCCGATCAGCTGCGCGCGCTGTGTACGGAAATTCAGCACTATGGTCGGCAGTCAGGACTCGCGCCTCTTTTGATCGCTATCGACCAGGAAGGAGGTGAGGTGGCCCGCCTCAAAAGTCCCTTCACCCAGCTCCCCGGTGCCTCACAAATGAGAGACGAAGAGGACGTCACACATTTTGCCCGCATGACGGCCGCTGATCTCCGGAACGCCGGCGTCAACATGAACATGGCCCCGGTGCTCGATGTGGCTCCGAAGGAAGTCTCCAGCGTCATGGCATCCAGGAGCTTCGGGGACGACCCCCTCCGGGTGGCCGCGATGGGCTGCCTCATGATCGACCAACTCCAGCGCCGCAACATTATGGCGGTAGCCAAACACTTTCCCGGCATCGGCCGCACGGTTCTCGACTCCCATGATGACATGCCCACCCTGAGCGTCGATCTGGAGGAGCTCAAGCAGGTTGACCTGATCCCTTTCGACGCGGCCATTGACCATCGGACCGCCGGGATGATGCTGTCACACATTTTTTACGACTGCATCGACCCCGAATGGCCCGCCAGTCTTTCGCCGAAGATCGTCGGGGACATACTGCGGCAGGACATGGGATATGACGGTCTTGTCCTGACAGACGATCTGGACATGGGCGCCATCAAGCGGCACTACGACATCCGAACCGTCGTGCGGCAAGTCCTCGTTGCCGGAGTCGATGTGGCTCTGATCTGCCACAAGGGTCCGGACATCGAAAGTAACCCAAACTGATTCAGGGTTCTGGGGTCAAAGATTACAGCCCATGGTTGCGGCGTTGGTCTCACCCCAAAAGGGTGTGATTGAATCCCAATGGCGTGCTCAATGAAACAACGGAATGATGGAATGATGAAAAACGGGGCAAAAAAGCGGAATATGTTTTTAATTAAACAACACACTGCCCTCGAAAAGACCCTATCCCGACAAACCCAATATTGCAATTTTCCAGTATTCCAACATTCCAGCAAGCCCGTTATGGCAACGCCAGTTTTCTCTGACGTGCACTTCCACTTTCGATCCAAGTACCCGTCTTAAATGGCTTGACGGGAATAGACATCGTCGTCGAAGTCGGACCGGGCGCCAGTTGCCAAATGGTGATATCCCGCGGCGGCAATCATGGCGGCGTTGTCGCCACAGAGGTCATGACCGGGCAAGTAGACCGATATTCCCTTTTTTCGGGCATCCAGTGTCACCTTTTCCCGTAAACGCCCGTTGGCCGCCACGCCTCCGACCAGGGCAATCCGGTTGCATTTCCTGCAGACCGCGGCCGCGATGACTTTAAAGGCCAGCACATCCACCACGGCCTCCTGAAACCCGGCTGCAATATCGGGTATTCGTTCGGCCAGGACCCGGGAGTGGTCGCGAATGTAACGGCCGACAGCCGTCTTGAGACCGCTGAAACTGAAATCGAAGCGCGAACGGTCCAAATAAGCTCGCGGGAAGGGGATCCGTGCCGGATCCCCCTCTCGTGCCAGCTTCGAAATGATGACGCCGCCCGGGTAGCCGAGGCCGAGCATTTTCGCCACTTTGTCGAAGGCTTCTCCGGCGGCATCGTCACGGGTCTGCCCCATGAGGTCGAATTGCGTGTGGGAGGTGACGTGATAAATGCTGGTGTGACCGCCGGAGGCCAGCAGGGTCGTGAAAGGAAAGTCCGGTGGGTCGGGCTCCAAAAATACGGAGTTGATGTGACCTTCCAGGTGGCTGACACCGATCCAGGGAAGTCCACGAACCATTGCAAAGGCCTTGGCAAATGAAAACCCGACCAGAAGCGAACCGATCAAGCCAGGCCCTTGAGTGACAGCCACAGCTTCGAGTTCAGCCTGTGAGATGCCAGCCTCGCTGAGCGCCTGTCGGACCACCGGCACAATGGCCTCGATGTGCTTGCGGGAGGCCAACTCGGGCACAACCCCACCGAAAGGACGGTGAACGGCGACCTGTGAGGAAACCACTGAAGACAGGATTCGGCGGCCGTCCGCCACCACTGCCGCCGCAGTCTCGTCGCAGGAGGTTTCAATTCCGAGAACGATCATTTTTCTTCGGAACCCTCCCGGCACCGTGCGGGCCGATCCCTCAAGTGGGACAGAGCCCGCCGTTTTTATGACCCCGGGCGATCCAATCCAGCAGCCGCAGGCAAATGCGCCTGATTGCGCCGGCCGGCGTTGGCTTCTTTTCGTCTTTCATCAGGGCTCCGGCCTACATCCATTGACAGCGGTTGTTTTGATGGCGGCATTCGGCCACTTCGCCGATGACAAAGGCTTTCTCGTTCAGGGCGGATAGCCGTGAGACAACCTCGACCGTCGAATCGTCCGGAACAACCGCCACCAAGCCGATGCCGTTGTTAAAGGTCCTCAGCATCTCCTCGTCGGTAATTTTGCCCGCCTCTTGGAGGAAGTCGAAAATCGGAGGAATCTCCCAACTGCGTTTCTGCAGCAGAACCTGGCAAGCCCTCGGAATGATGCGCAGAAGGTTTTCCTCGACGCCACCGCCGGTAATGTGCGCCAGACCGTGAATCGGCAGGTCGCGGATCAGGTGGCGAATGGTTTCGGAATAGATCTTTGTCGGCTTGATCAGTTCGTCCCCCAGCCGGCCGCCAAGTGCCTCCAAATGAGATGAACACTTGAGTTTCAGTCGGTCGAAACAAATTTTTCTGACCAGCGAATAGCCGTTGCTGTGCAATCCGCTGGAGGCAACCCCTACGATCTTGTCTCCCACGTGAATGCCGGAGCCATCGATGATCTTGGCATTGTCGACAATACCGACGGCAAAACCCGCCAGGTCGTATTCACCGGGTCGATAGATCCCCGGCATTTCCGCGGTTTCTCCGCCGATGAGCGCGCACCGGGCGCGGGTGCACCCCTCGGCGATTCCCTGGATGACCGCCGTGGCTCTGTCGTTGTCGAGTTCGCCCATGGCAAGGTAATCAAGGAAAAATAGCGGTCGGGCGCCTTGAACGGCAATATCGTTGACGCTCATGGCCACCAGGTCGATGCCGATCGTGTCGTGCTTATCCATCATGAAGGCGATTTTCACCTTGGTGCCGACGCCGTCGGTGGAACTGACCAACACCGGATTGTCCACATTGGCCATGTTCAAGGAGAACAGGGCCCCGAAACCGCCGATGTCCCCCATCACCCCGGATCGGGGGGTTTGTTTGGCGATATCCTTGATCTTCTCGATCAATCGCGCGGCCTTTTTAATATCGACACCGGCTTCGGCGTAGGTCAGAGAATTAGACATGCGACTCTCCTGAGTATAGTGAGAAAATGTTAAGAATTTGAATGTTTAGAAGGAATCTCCTGAAAAGTCAAAACAATTTTTTTGACATCTCATCCGGGATAATGTAAAAATTTAGAGTATTCCAGAGTTAAGCACTCTTTCCACCCGACCGGCAAGATCATATGGCCATGACCACCGTGTGCGACGTAACAATTATAGAAGTCCCAGATACTGGAAGTCAAGGGATTGGACGCTCTGCCGTCGATTGCGCGGAAGACCGCCGGTCCCGCCCACCGGCGCGCCGTTTCCGATGCCAACTGCCGTTTTGACCCCACCCTGCCAGCTTAGGGGTCACGGAAAGAATTAATTCCACATGATTGCGACTGATTATGGTTTGTCCACAAGACACATCCACCTGCGCATATCGGGATACGTGGGGGTGGATGTAACGCTGTAGACGGGCCATAAGACAAGCGAAAAGTAGAATTATTTTTTGCCGGGGCCCTTAGGCAACCATTCAAGGATGAAAGGTTAGCGCAATGAGCAAATTCGCCAGACTGGACCGCCTGCCGCCGTATGTCTTTGCCCAGGTCAATGCCATTAAAATGGAGGCCCGGCGCAAAGGCGAGGACATTATCGATCTGGGCATGGGGAATCCCGATCTGGGCACCCCGCAGCACGTCGTCGACAAGCTCGTGGAAGCGGCTCAAAAACCCCACAACCATCGTTACTCGGCCTCGATGGGCATCACCAAGCTGAGAATGGCCATCGCCGGTTGGTACAAGCGGCGCTACGACGTGGACATCGATCATGAAACCGAGGCTATCGTCACCATAGGGGTCAAGGAGGGCATCTCACATTTGATTCTGGTCACCATCCGGCCCGGTGACGTGGTATTCGCGCCCAATCCCACTTATCCTATTCATCCCTACTCGACCATTATCGCCGGTGGGGATGTCCGCGGCATACCATTGGGCCCGGACCAGGATTTTTTTCACAACCTCCTGCACGCTACCCGCCAGACCTGGCCGCGTCCCAAAGTTCTCATTATCAGCTATCCGCACAATCCGACCACCGAAATCATCGATCTGGCGTTCTTCGAAAAAATCGTTGACTTCGCCAAAGAACACGACATCATGGTCATTCACGACTTCGCTTATGCCGACCTGACGTACGATGGCTACAAGGCCCCCAGTTTTCTGCAGGTCGAGGGCGCCAAGGATGTGGGAGTTGAATTCTTCTCGCTCTCCAAGAGTTACAGCATGCCCGGGTGGCGGGTCGGTTTCTGCGTCGGCAATCGCGAGACCGTCGCCGCCCTGCGACGCATCAAGAGCTACCTCGACTACGGCATATACCAGCCGATCCAAATCGCCTCGATCATTGCGCTCAACGGCCCCCAAGACTGCGTGGAAGAAATCAGACTGACATACAAGGAACGGCGCGACGCGTTGATCAGCGGCCTCGAACGCATCGGCTGGTCCATCAACTGCCCCAAGGGCACCATGTTCGTCTGGGGTAAGATACCGGAACAATACGTCAAGATGGGGTCGGTGGAGTTTTCCAAGTTCATGATAAAGGAAGCCAAGGTGGCGGTGTCACCCGGGCTCGGCTTCGGCGAGTACGGCGATGACTACGTGCGCTTTGCGTTGATCGAAAACAAAATGCGCATCAATCAGGCGGTCCGGGGAATTCGCAATATTATGTAAAGAAAAGGAAACGGGTGATGGGCGACAGCCCGTCACCCGTTTCCTTTTTTGATTGACTTTCTTGCCTGTCACGATAAAAGTAAGCGGCTCATTTTTATTTAGGTTGAGAATCGGCACATGAAAAACATCAATATCGGATTGCTCGGGTGCGGCACGGTGGGTACGGGCGTGGCCCGGATGCTCCTGAATGGCGGAGAGCTGATCAAATCGCGGGTCGGTGAAGCGCTGACCCTCAAGCGGGTGGCCGACATCGACACAACCAAAGACCGGGGGGTGCGTTTCGCCCCGGGCGTCCTGATCGAAGATGCCTGGGCCGTGGTCAACGATCCGGGCATCGACATTGTCGTCGAGATGATCGGCGGCGATACCATCGCCAAAGAGTTGATTTTGAGCGCGATCGAAAACGGCAAGCAGATCGTCACCGCCAACAAGGCGCTGTTGGCCTCGCAAGGCAATGTCCTATTCAGAGCCGCCGCGGCAAAAGGGGTCGATCTCGCTTTCGAAGCCAGCGTAGGCGGATGCATGCCCATCATCAAAACCATCCGGGAATCTCTGGTCGGCAACCGGATTCAGGCCATGATCGGGATCTTGAACGGCACCTGCAATTACATCTTGTCCAGGATAACCGATGACGGCAGCCCTTTCGCGTCGACCCTGGCCGAGGCCCAGGCCAAGGGGTATGCCGAAGCGAACCCGGCACTGGACGTCGAGGGACGCGACACGGCTCATAAAATAGCCATTCTCTCCGCTCTGGCCTACGGTATGGAAATCAACCTGACGGATGTGTACACCGAAGGCATTTCTCATATCACCCCGATGGATATCGAATTTGCCGGTCAGTTCGGTTACCGGATCAAACTGCTGGCCATCAGCAAATTCAAGGGCCAAACGGTCGAGGCCCGCGTTCACCCGACGATGATACCCTTCGACAACATGCTCTCCAACGTCAACGGCACGCTGAACGCCATCACGATTTCCGCCGATGCCGTGGAGGACATTATGCTCTCCGGGCGCGGGGCGGGAATGTTGCCGACGGCCAGCGCAGTTGTCGGCGATTTAGTGGACATCAGCCGCAATCTGCTGTCGGGCACCGCTGGAAGGGTCCCCCTGCTTTCCTTTCAAATGAACGCCATAAAGAGAATTCCGGTCATGCCGATCAGCGAAATCGTCACTCACTATTACCTGCGATTCTCGGCCCTCGATCGTCCGGGCGTGCTGTCGACAATTTCGGGCATCCTCGGCTCATGCGGCATCAGCATTAAGACCGCCTACCAAAAGGGTCGTAAAATCAACGGCTCGGTCCCGCTGGTGATGCTGACCCATGCGGCCAAGGAGGCCGCGGTCACCAAGGCGCTGAGTGAAATCGCCTCTCTGGATGTGGTAAGCGCCAAGCCGGTTCTGATCAGGATCGAGGATGAGAACAACGAAGATTAACTGGCGCTCGCCGGCAAACCGGCGAGGTCTTTGAAAATGTCCCCTTTTGTTCAATTTCAAGGAAGATAATAATTTTAACCAATTGAATACATTGGGTATTTCGAGGATTAGAATTTTAGACCGACGAAGAAATTGGGTAAAAAGGGGCGTTTTGCATAGGCCTCGCCACATCGAAAACGAGGACTTCCATGCACATCGTCTGCACAGATCTTGAGGGCATTTTGATCCCTGAAATCTGGATCAACGTTGCCGAAAAAACCGGCATTCGAGACCTCAACCTCACCACCCGCGATGTCCCCGACTACAATGTGCTCATGCGAAAGCGCCTGGCCATCCTGAAACAAAACGGACTCAAACTCAAAGACATCACGGATGTGATCGCGACGATGGCGCCGCTGGCAGGTGCCGAGGAGTTTTTGAACTGGCTCAGAGCCCGCACTCAGGTCATTGTGGTATCCGACACGTACGTCGAGTTCGCCCGGCCGTTGATGGAAAAGCTTGGTTGGCCGACGCTTTTCTGCCATCACTTGACCATCGCCGGCGACGGCACTATCGAGGACTACAACCTGCGTCAGCCGGACAGCAAATACCGGGCGGTGCTGGCACTGAAAAATTTGAACTACACCGTCATATCCATAGGCGACTCTTACAACGACATCACGATGCTCAAGGAAGCCGACTTCGGATTCCTGTTTCGTCCGCCGGAAAACGTCAGGAAAGAGTTTCCGCAGTTTCCGGTCTCGAACACTTACGATGATCTGAAGGCGCTGATAGCCCCGGCCCTGAACGGGTTGCGGTAACATAACCGACAGCGCGCGTTTTTGTTTGGATAGAGAATAAACAGATGATCTCAAACCGGACGACCAGCAGGGTTCGCTACGGCGACACAGACCGCATGGGGTATGCCTATTACGCCAACTATTTGAGATGGTTTGAAATCGGTCGATCCGAACTGTTCCGTGCCCTTGGGATGACCTACCGGGAAATCGAAGAAAAAGGTGTCTTTCTACCGGTCTCGGAGGCCTACTGCAAATATCTCTTTCCAGTGCGCTACGATGACCCCTTGGTGATTGAAACCACGCTCGACGCTGCGGTTAAAGGCGCCATGAAGTTTGACTACCGCCTGTTGAGCGAGGACCTCGCAAAAGTCTTCGCCGAGGGGTACACCAAACACCCCTGTGTCACCCCAGAAGGCCGCGTTATGCGCCCGCCCAAGTTCCTGCGGGATTTCATCACGCAGCATATTGCGGCGGCCGAATAGTTAATGTCCATCCACAAACGGCCCTTTTCCGCAATTTAATGACAGCATGAGCCTTGACCCTTCAGAAAACGACTTCATCCAGCCCCACCCCGAGGGCCTCGTCCTGAAGATTTTCGTCCTGCCGCGTTCATCGAAGAACATGCTGGCCGGTCGGCACGGTGATGCCCTCAAAATCAAGCTGACCGCACCACCGGTGGAAGGTGCGGCCAATAAAATGTGCATCACGTTTTTGGCGCGGCATCTCGGCCTGCCCAAATCATCGCTTGAAATCGTCTCCGGACACACCGGCCGTACGAAGCTGATCCTTGTCAGGCCAAGAAACGAAAAGGCCGACGATGCTTCAATTCAAGACCTTAAAAACCGTGCCAAGTCACTAACCATTGGTTGATTTCAATATATTCTTGCCAACCTCTTGACAGATATCCGAGCGGCCGTTATATTTCATCTTTAAAAATGATGCGGGGTGGAGCAGTCTGGTAGCTCGTCGGGCTCATAACCCGAAGGTCGTTGGTTCGAATCCAGCCCCCGCTACCAAAATAAAATCGAGGGTTTAGGTGAATATCTAAACCCTCTTTTAATGCAACAAAAAA
>JARROL010000118.1:0-19485 GCA_037383965.1 Desulfobacterales bacterium
CGACAACCGCGCGGCAGCTGCCGACTCCCGGATCGACCACTATGACATGAACGGTTTCCGGGGGAAAAAACCGGTAGCTGCTTGCAATGGCATACGCCGCCTGGTGAACGTCCTGGGAGTCGATCCAATGAGTGATGTCGACGATGTTGGCCCGGGGATTGATTTTAAGGATCACCCCTTTCATGATTCCTACGTAGGCGTCGCGGGTGCCAAAATCCGTCAAGAGTGTGATAACCGGCATGTCGAAAACGTCACGAGATTAAAACAGCTTTTTCTGTATCTTGAATCCCAGGTGGAGATAGGCCCCCTCGGTCGCTTTTCTGCCGGCGGAAGTTCTGGTAATAAATCCCGCTTTTAAAAGGTAGGGTTCGACGACATCCACCAGGGTGTCGGTTTCTTCCTGCAGCGTTGCGGCAATTGCTTCGATACCGACCGGCCCGCCGTTGTAGAATTCGATGACCGTCCGAATGAAGCGGCGATCGAGGTCGGTCAACCCTTTTTCATCGACGCCTTCCAGCGCCAGTGCCGCTTCGACCGTGTCGCGCTTAATCGTCCCGTCGGAGCGAACTTGGGCATAATCCCTGACCCGCCGGAGAAGCCGGTTTACAATCCGCGGTGTTCCGCGCGATCGCGCAGCCAGTTCGGCGGCTCCGAAATTGTCCAAGGGAACATCGAGCAGGGCGGCGGAGCGCTTGGTGATCCGTATCAATTCGGCTTCGGTGTAAAAATCGAGACTGCGCAAGATCCCGAAGCGATCCCGCAACGGCGAGGAGATGAGTCCGATTCGGGTTGTCGCGCCGATCAGCGTGAAACGCTTGAGCCGAAAGCGATGGCTTCTGGCGTGGACCCCCTTGTCGAAAACAAAGTCGATGGCGAAGTCTTCCATTGCCGGATACAACAATTCTTCGACATTCCGTGGGATGCGGTGGACTTCGTCGACGAAGAGGACGTCGCCGTCTTCGAGGTGCGTTAAAATGCCAATCAGATCGCCACCCTTTTCCAGGGCCGGTCCGGAGGTGACCGTCAATGTGCCGCCGGTCTCGTTGGCGATGATGTGCGCCAAGGTCGTTTTTCCGAGCCCCGGCGGTCCGTGAAAGAGAACGTGATCGACGGGTTCATTACGCATTTTGGCTGCTTCGACCGCGATTTTAAGCGTTTCAACGATTTCTTTCTGCCCGACGTAATCGGAGAAACAAGCGGGACGCAGTGACAGGATGTCCGGTTCCCTGTCTTCGGGCAGGCAGGCGCCTGAGATCACTTCCCGGCTTTCGGTTGAAAATTTTAAAACATCATTCACGGTTTCGATTCTCCGCGATACACTTCTTCGAACAACTCTTCCGGAGTGATGATGGCGCGGTTGCGCTCCAGGGCTTCCGCCACCAGCCGTCTGGCATCCGAAACTTTATGGCCGAGTTGGGAAACAAGGACTTCGATCACGGCATCGACCGTTTCCCCGTCGACCGACATTTTACGTGTTGCCGTCTCGGTCGGCAGTGCAAAGCGTTCCATTTTACCGCACAACGTTGCAATTATCTTCTGGGCGGTGCGGCTGCCGATGCCTTTGAGTTTTTTCAAAGCGGCTTGGTCTTTTGCCTCAATTGCGCGCGCGATCTCTCCAACCGGAATTGTCATGGCCTTGACAGCTTTTAACGGGCCGATGTCGCCGACGGATATGAAATGCTGGAAGAATTCTTTTTCTTCTTCGGAGTTGAAGCCGATCAAAACGGGCTTGGGTTGTCGCTCGGTCTGTTGGTAGTAAATATATAGGGCCAACGGGTCGCCCACTTTGCTGGCATGCATGCGCTCGACCACATAGGCCGGCAGTAGAACTTCATAGCCCACCTGGTTTGCAAGAAGTAAAATTCGGTCTTCTCCGATTTTCAACAGGCTGCCTTCAAGGTAACCGATCATAGCGCGGCTTTAAGTTTGATACTAACGACAAGTAAGATGGTTCGATTTATTTTGACCCCGTCCCTTACTTCAAACAGTGTCGGCGGCCGCAGCGATAAAGGCCGATCAGAGCCAGTCCGAGAGCGTCGGAAGCATGCAGCGGCCGGATAGGAGAGGACAATTTCAACAAATTTCGAACGGATTTTTCAAGCTGCATTTTGGTGGCGCTGCCGTTTCCGGTCAAGACTTTTTTGGCTTCTCTAACCGGCACTTCCAGGGCCGTCATACCGATCTGCATCCCTGCGAGCAAAATAACACCTGAAACTTGACCCAGAATGATACCCGATTTGGGGTACTGTTTTAGGGAGAAAACATCCTCGACGACCATGAGGTCAGGCTTTTCGACCTTCAAAAGAGCGAAAAGCCGGTCATAAATCTCGCGCAACCGGCCAGGCAGGGGTGATTTTTTGGAGGTATTGATGCTGCCGTAGGAGCAGCCGCTGATATTGACGCCGGCTCCGTTGACGATTCCTATACCGGTTGACGACAAACCGGGGTCGATGCCGATGATTTTCATTCTCCCGAGTTTTGCATAAGAAAACTACTTGATCTGGCTCAACTTCTGTGTCGCCAACTGAGCCTCGGTTGTGTTGGGGTATTTTCTGATCAAATCCTTGAGAATGAGCCGGGCGTTTGCTTTGTCACCGATGTTTAGAAAGGCGTATCCCTGCTTCAGCATGGCAGACCTGACTTTGTTGCCCTTGGGGTAGTCTTCAACGACCTTTTGGTACTCGACGATGGCTTTTTCGTACCACTTTTCCCGGTAGTAAATCTCCCCGATCCAGAATTGGGCATTGTCGGCATTTTTGGAATCCGGAAAACGTTTGGTAAACTCCTGAAAGCCTAGCCGGGCCTTTTCGAGTTGACCGGCATCGAAGGCCTGCTTGGCCTGATCGTAGAGCGCCTGCTCGGAAAGGCTCGAGAGCGGGACGCTAGCCGCAGGAACATTAGCTTGAGCAGGTTTCACGGCTGTCGATTTGGCGGCGCCACCCATGTCCAGATACTGTTCGATACTGGTGATGCGGCTGTTCATGGCGCGCGTGTCTTCTTTAAGCCGGTCGAGTTCCGTTAATCCGGACGCATCTTTTTCCTGTTTGACCCGGTACTCGACTTCTTCGAGCCTGCCGTTGATCGCCCCGATTTGCTCGCGCATGGATTCGATCTCAACCCTCAGGTTGGCTGTTTGGCCGCGGATATTTTGTTCCTTGTTTTCGGAGGTTTGACCAAACTTTTCGATCAATGCTTTCTGACGCGCCAGCTGTCCTTCCACGGCGGACAACCGGTCATCGAGAACGATAACATCGGTGCGACCGGCACAACCCGCAATAACGATGATACAAAAAAGAAGGTGGGTAAAATAATTTTGTTTCATGATGGTGATTCGATTTTCACAATATGGATGGTCGTCAAAAAATGATACCACGTTCGACGCGTTTGGCCTGACAGCGGCAAGGATCAAGCGAAAAGCGGCGAATGCATAACACTTGGTTTCTCTAACAGGCGCCAATCACCCTGCACTCGCTTCGTTTACTCACAGGGAACCGGTGGATCCAATTTGCGCGTTAAGCGAATTTCTTGCAGGCCTGAATGGTGCTTGTAATGATACTATTCCTGTCTGGCGATCGGTGAACCCGACAGCCAGACAGGAAGTATGGCTTGCCGGCTGTTTAGTTGATGACGAAATTGTCGCGCCTGTTCTTGGACCAGCACGCTTCATTGTTCTCGGTGCAAACCGGCCGTTCTTCGCCGTAGCTGACGGTTGAAATGCGATAGGCTTCGACCCCCAAGTCAACCAGGAATGATTTGGCGCTTTCGGCACGCCTTTCACCCAGCGCGAGGTTGTATTCAGCGGTACCGCGCTCGTCGCAATTGCCCTCGATTGTGGTGTAGACATCCGGATAGGTCTTTAAAAATTCCGCTTTTTTCTTCAACGTCGCTTGGGCCATGTCATCCAGATTGGATTTGTCGAAAGCGAAGTAAATGTTTTCACTCAGAAATTCGCTCTTCGCCATGTCGAACTCCTTCGCGGCCTTGTCTTCAACCGGAGGGGGCGGCGGTGGCGGAGGGGCCGGGGCCGGAGCCATTACCGGCTTCGGTTCTTCTTTGGTGACGGTCTTTTTTGCGCATGAAACCGTTCCCAACAGAACAGGAATTACCAAAAACAGCGCCAGAAAAATCCATAGTTTGCTTCTCATCTTTTCCTCCTTTCAAATCCTCGCTTGTATTAATATTTACTTAAATTCGGCGACCAACTCGGGCTTGACTGGTCACCGGACATGGTGAGCAGTCGTCTTTGGTCGGCTCCGAAAGCGGTCATCACGTAAATCCTCGCGGGGCCTTCACGTGTTGAACTGAATGCTATCAGGCTGCCGTCTGGTGACCAAGAAGGTGATTCGTTATTGCCGGAGTCCTGAGTCAACTGCAAGGGTTGCCGCCGTTTCAGATCGATGGTAAAAATATCGTTACGGCTGCCGGCCATTGACGTATAAGCAATGCGATCTCCGGCAGGCGACCAACTCGGCTGGGTGTTGTAGTTGCCTTCGAATGTCAAGCGTTCGACCTGGCCGGTTTTGATATCCTGGATGTAAATCTGCGGCGCTCCGGTTCGGTTTGACACAAAAGCCATTTTCTCAGCGTCAGGCGCCCAACTTGGAGAAAGATCGCTGGCCCAATTGTTTGTAATCTTTTTAATAATTTTCCCCGAACCCGTCAACAAATAAATTTCTTGATTTCCCGCAAAGGACATCGTGGCCGACAGGGTGAACTGACCGGGAACCCACGAAGGGGTAATGTTGATTCCCTTCTCTTCAATGGACACCTTCTCGCTGCCCACCGTCCTGTGGATGAAAATGTCCGGTTTTTTGTTGACGTAGGTCGTGTAAGCGATCCACTTGCCGTCCGAGGACCAGGCGGGAGACAAACTGATGGTTCCGTGACGTGTGAACGGCACCGGGCTGCTGCCGTCGAAATCGCAGATATAAATTTCCTTGTTGCCGCTCCCATTGGAGACGAAGGCTATCTTGCTGTCGAATACGCCGCGTTTGCCGGTGAGTTGCAGGATCACCTCATTGCAGAATCGAAGGATAATCGGCCTGACATCATCCACTGTACCGTGGTAGCGCTTGCCCAGCAGACGTTTGCCCGTGAGTGTATCAAAAAGCCGTAGCTCGATATCGACGAGCGATCCGGTTTGAGACAAACCTCCGGTCACCAGCAATTCGGCCCCAATTGTGGTCCAGTTGCGGAAATTGATATGGTCGCTCGTGATGACTGGATTTCCCGGTTCGAGAAGATAGGCGCCGCGGTCGAGCATGTTGAAAAAACCGGTGAAATCTAATGAATTTGTAAGAATATCGGTTGCTTTTTTTAGAAGAGCCGGATCCGTCCCATTGGGGTTAAGGGCCGCGAAAGCCGGTATTGCTATCGGTATTTTACGCGAAAAAGGGTTGTTGATGTCGATGTAGTCGTATTGTCCGAAGACGACTGCGGGCAGGAGCAGAAAAATGAAGACCGTCGTCACCCGTAAAATATGTTCACTCCCTTTGATCATGCGTACGATTCCTTGAGCTTTGTTGCTGCTGCAGGTTTATTGACCACTTGTAAGCATTCACAGGGCACCGCATCTGCTTTGTAGTCGGACACTTGAAGTACGAAAGTACGTCTGCGTGTCCGACGCCGTGCATCTGCCTGCCCCGTGAAATGCGAAGCCTATTTCACTGGGGCGGCACCCTGTAAACGCTTACAATGAGGCGGTTTGAAGCGCATCGGAGACTTTGCAACCCTGTGAACAGTTACGATCACTTGATGCCCTTTGGCCCGAACCGGATGCCGACGGTATAATCGCCGCCAAACAGGCCCTTGGGCAGCGGCGGCAACGGGTTTGACTTGACGATAGCGCGATAAGCCGATTCATCCAGATAGGTGTTGCCGGATCTTTGATCGAACCAGATGTCGCTGATCTCTCCGTTTGGTTTGATTTTGAATCCGAGCACTGCCTCAAGGTCTGTCCGACCGCCGCTCATCAATTCGGAAAAGACCCAGTTTTTTTGAACCTGATAGGCAATTTCGGCCTGGTACACCTGGACCCGGCTTCGAAATTGGCCCGAAGTGAGACCACTACCTCTCGGGCTGCCGATCACCGTTCCGACCTGACCGGTGTCGCCCCCTGCGTCCGTCTTCCGACTGCGGTCTTCTTTCTCAACTTGTTGTTTCAAACGGCTCAAGGTTTCTTCCAGTTTGGAAGGACGCGTTTCCTCGACTTCTTTTTCCATTTTTGAAATGGCGTCTTTGATCACCTTGGAAGGCTTGAACGTCTTGTGCTTCAAAGATTCCTTTTTTTTTTGACGGCCGACTCCTTTTTTACGGGAGGCTTTTCGGGAACCGTTGATTCTACGACCGGTTTTTCGGGGGCAGGGGCCTTGGCGGCTCCGTTCCCCAAGGCCGGAAGAGAAACAAGAGTGACGTTGACGGCCGATGGAATGTATCTCCTTGAAGGCGTCAACGCCGGCATGACAACGAATACGGTCATCAGGACGATGTGGAGCAGCAACGATATGCCGATGTAAAAGAACAGCGTCCGGTTGCCGACATCGACGCTGACGATTCGGCTCGAGGCTGCGTGTGACACGCGTTTCTTCATTGCGGCCACTACTTTTTGTTAATTTTTTCTTCTTTGGTTGGCGGTATGGTCACCATTCCGAGCTTTTCCACACCGGCCAATTTGATTTCGGACATGACCCGGACGACCGTTCCGTAAGGGATATCCTTGTCCGCCCTCAGATAAACCTCGCGGTCGCTGCGGTTGCTCATAATTCTCTTCAACTTTTCGTTGAGGTCGTCAACAGTCACCGGTACATCGTTTATGAAAACGGTGGTCTTATCGTCGATGGATATAATCAGTTTCTCTTTTTCCGCCGGTAGGGGTTCGGCTGTGGCCTCCGGCAATGCCACGTCGACGCCTTGAGTCATCATCGGCGCTGTTACCATGAAGATTATCAGGAGCACCAGCATCACGTCGACGAAGGGGGTGACATTGATGTCCGACATAAAACTGTTGTTGTTGCCGCCGGATGTCAACTTTTTCTCCTTTCGATTCTCAAAATATCCCGCTCCACGATATTCAAAAAGTCGGCCGAGAAGCTCTGCAGTTCGGATTCGATGACCCGAATTTTCTGGTTGAAATAATTGAAGGCAATGACCGATGGAATGGCCACTGCCAGTCCGGCAGCCGTAGCGATCAAGGCTTCCGATATACCGGGTGCAACGACGGCCAGATTTGCCGAGCCTTTGAGGCCGATGCTGCGAAACGAGTGCATGATGCCCCAAACGGTGCCGAACAAGCCGATGAAGGGCGTCGTATTGCCGGTTGTGGCTAAAAAAGGCACCATTTGAGTCAAGCGGGTCATTTCGGTGTTGATCGCCCGGCGAAGCGTGCGTTTGACGTTTTCGATACCGGAAGTCTGGGAGCCGAGCGATGGGGTGTCGGAAGCCGACGGCAAGGGCATCGATACGGAAATGCCCGATTGGCTGAGCTTTTTGAGTTCCAGGTAACCCATTCTAAAAATGCGTGCAATCGGGCTGGCGTTGAGTTGTTTGGCCTTTACGAATGCGTTTGACAGATCCCTGCTTTTCCAGAAAAAATCGATGAATTGGGCCGATTCTTTAAGTGCCTTGCCGATGTAACGCATTTTTATGAGTATGACGGCCCAAGAGGTAATTGAAAAAAATAGCAGCAGCAGCAGCACCAACTGAACCACTATTCCAGCATTTAGAAAAATGTGGATGATATCGATATCGGTTTGTGGCATTAAGGAAAAACTCCCTGTAGAAATATAAATTCTGCTAATTTAAAGGTTTAAAGCCCAAGTGTCAAGAAGTTTACCGGTTTCGACAACGACCATAACGAAACGGTCCGTTCTGAAAAATGAATTAGTGGGTTGCAATTCTCCCTATCTGTCTTTATTCACTGTTTAACCGGTGCATATCTACAATTCCATTATGGGCGCTGGTAAGTTTCCCATCCATAATTCGCCATTTTCTGCAAGTTCAAGGAAATCAAGGAATTGAGCGGAGGTGTATGCGTGCACGCCCACAAGCGATTCTGCTGGTCGACGCCAAAATTTTCGGAAAAAGCCCATTTAGGGTTAATTTAAATTCTCAAATTTTGCAGAAAGAAAAAGGTACGTACATGAGCCAAGTAGCCGATTTACTGTTTCAGGCCAGAATGCTGAAAGAGATCCCTCGGTCCGGTTTTAGCTTTCTTGGGTCCGGAAAAGAATCCGTGGCCGAACACACTTACAGCGCCACTTTCATTGCCTTCGTCATGGCCCAAAAAGAAGCCGATGTGGATGGCGGTCGGTTGATCGGGATGTGTCTTGTACACGATTTGACTGAAGCCCGTATCGGCGACCTGAATACGGTTAACAAAGAGTATGTCAGCTGCAACGCTGAAAAAGCCCTGCAGGACTCTTTGCAAGACTTGTCTTTCGGGGATGCCGTGGAGGGCCTTATTCGCGAGTTCGAGGCCAACCAAACCCCTGAAGCCCGGTTGGCTCGAGACGCCGACCAGCTATCGCTCATCCTGGAACTCAAGGCGCAATCGGACATCGGATACAAACCGCCTGGAAAATGGCTGCCGGCGGTCGTCGATAGGCTTCAGACAGCCACAGGGCGATGGTTGGCCAGGGACATCCTGCAGACCTCCTGGGACAACTGGTGGTTCGAACATTTGGGTTGACAGAAGAAGCGTCAACACTTATTCAACTCATTTGGTTTAAAGCACTTAAACGAACACGGAGGCATGCATGAACTGGTTCACGCAGACGTTTGCGTCTTCCATCGGCAAAAAGTGGTTGATGGCCATAACCGGCTTGGGATTCTGCGGTTTTCTCACGACACACCTGGCCGGCAACCTCTTTATCTACGGTGGTCGCGACGCCTTTAACTCCTATGCCGAGCACCTTCACAGCTTGGGTCCGCTGGTCACCCTATTCGAATTGGGGCTGTTTACCTTTGCCGTCCTGCATGTCGGCAGCGGTCTGATTCTCTTCTACCAGAATTTTAGATCCCGACCCAATCGCTACGCCGTCAACAGCAGCGGCGGCGGACGGACGATTGGTTCCTGGACTATGCCCTACACGGGTCTCTTGATCCTTGTTTTCGTGATCTTTCACCTGAACAACTTTACCTTGGCCGATAAAACCGGCACCACTATCTACGAGATTGTCTCGCGCACTTTTGCCAATCCGTGGAATGTTGTGTTCTACGTTCTGGCAATGGCGGTTGCCGCCATCCACGTCAGCCACGGTTTTTGGAGCGCTTTCCAGACCCTTGGTGCCAACCATCCAAAATACATGCCGTTTATCCGGGGGGCCGGCATCGCATTCAGTATAATTGTCGGTCTGGGATTCGGCCTGCTTCCGATTTACCTGTTGTCTATTGCCTGAAGGAGGTAACGCATGCAGCTTGATGCCAAAATTCCCGGAGGGCCACTGGCCCAAAAATGGGATCGGCACCGCTTTGAATTAAAATTGGTCAACCCGGCCAACAAACGCAAATACGATATCATCGTCGTCGGTACCGGATTGGCCGGCGGCGCTGCTTCGGCCTCGCTGGCGGAGTTGGGGTACAACGTCAAAACTTTCTGTATTCAGGACTCGCCGCGCCGTGCCCACAGCATTGCCGCTCAGGGCGGCATCAACGCCGCCAAGAACTATACCAACGAAGGCGACAGCATCTGGCGGCTGTTTTACGACACGGTCAAGGGCGGCGACTTTAGGGCGCGCGAGGCCAACGTCTACCGCCTGGCCCAGATCAGCAACAACATCATCGATCAGTGTGTCGCCCAGGGGGTGCCGTTCGCCCGGGACTATGGCGGCTTGTTGGCCAATCGCAGTTTCGGCGGTGCCCAGGTGTCCAGAACCTTTTACGCCCGCGGGCAGACAGGGCAGCAGTTGCTGTTGGGCGCCTACAGCGCTCTGATGCGCCAGGTCGGTTTGGGAAAAGTACAGATGTTTCCGCGGCGCGAGATGCTCGACCTGGTGGTTGCCAACGGTCAGGCGCGGGGCATCGTGGTGCGGAACTTAATTACCGGCCAGATCGAGACGCACGCGGCCCACGCCGTGGTGTTGTGTACCGGCGGTTACGGCAATGTCTTCTTCCTTTCGACCAATGCCATGGCCTCCAACGTCTCGGCCTCTTTCAAAGCTTACAAGAGAGGCGCCTATTTTGCCAATCCGTGCTTCACGCAGATCCATCCAACCTGCATTCCTGTTCATGGTACCTATCAGTCCAAACTGACCCTCATGAGTGAGAGCCTCAGAAACGACGGGCGGGTTTGGGTGCCCAAAAAACCCGGTGACAACCGGGCACCGCAGCAGATCCCCGAGGATGAAAGGGACTATTATCTGGAAAGCAAGTATCCCAGCTTCGGCAACCTGGTCCCGCGGGATGTGGCATCGCGCAATGCGAAAGAACAGTGTGACATGGGTAAAGGGGTCGGTGAAACCAAACTGGCGGTTTATCTCGACTTTGCCGATGCCATCAAACGTGACGGCCGCGAGTCGATCGAGCGAAAGTACGGCAATCTTTTCCAGATGTACGAAAAAATCACCGGTGAAGATCCTTACGAGACCCCCATGATGATTTATCCGGCCGTACACTATACCATGGGAGGGCTCTGGGTCGACTACAACCTGATGAGCACCATCGACGGATTGTTTGTGCTCGGAGAGGCCAACTTCTCAGATCACGGTGCCAACCGGCTTGGCGCCAGTGCCCTGATGCAGGGGCTGGCGGACGGTTACTTCGTGATCCCCTACACTATCGGCGGTTACATTGCCCGCACTTCATTCAGCAGCGTAACCCCTGATACCGCGGCTTTCAAGGATACGGCCCGGGAAGCGTCCGACAGGATCGAAAAACTTCTGCGCATCAACGGCAAGCGCACCGTGGATGATTTCCACCGACAGCTCGGACAGATCATGTGGGATTACTGCGGTATGGCCAGGAACAATCAGGGGCTCGAGAAGGCCCGTGGAATGATCCAGGAACTGCGGGCAGAATTCTGGCAAAATGCAACGGTTCCCGGTGAAGAAAAAGACTTCAACCAGAGTCTGGAGCGTGCCGGGCGAGTGGCCGATTTCATGGAATTTGCCGAACTGATGGTCATCGATGCACTGGCGCGCCAAGAGTCTTGCGGAGGGCATTTCAACGAGGCCTACCAGACAGAGGAAAACGAGGCCAGACGGGATGATGAAAATTTCTGCCACGTGGCCGCCTGGTCGCACAGCGGCCCGGACAAGGACCCCGAGTTCCACAAGGAACCGCTTATATTTGAAAATGTTGAGCTGACTCAAAGGAGCTACAAGTGACGAAGAACATTAATTTGACGTTAAAGATATGGCGTCAGAAAGGCCCGGAGGCCGCCGGCACCTTGGAAACCTTCGAGGCCACCGATATTTCGACCGACATGTCGTTTTTAGAGATGCTCGATGTCGTCAACGAACGCCTGACCCTGGAGGGCCGCGAACCGATTGCATTCGATCACGACTGCCGCGAAGGAATCTGCGGTACGTGCGGAGCGGTGGTCAACGGCCGGCCGCACGGTCCCCAGAAGGGGACCACACTGTGTCAGCTTCACATGCGCCATTTTGCAAACGGCGACACCCTGGTGATCGAACCCTGGCGGGCACGGGCCTTCAAGGTGATCAAGGACCTGGTGGTCGACCGCAGTGCCTTGGACAAAATGATACAGGTGGGCGGTTATATATCGGCCAACACAGGTGGCGCCCCGGATGCCAAGGCCATCCCGATTCCCCAGGAAACCGCCGATCTGGCCATGGACGCTGCGGCCTGCATCGGTTGCGGCGCCTGCGTGGCGGCCTGCCCGAACGCATCCGCCATGCTGTTTTTGGGAGCCAAGGTGTCGCATCTGGCCTTGCTGCCTCAGGGAAAGCCCGAGGCGGCGCGGCGCGCTGCGGCCATGGTGCGCGAGATGGACCAGCTGGGATTCGGCAACTGCTCAAACGAAAGGGAGTGCGAGGCCGAATGCCCCAAGGAAATCTCGATCATCAATATTGCCCGTCTGAACAGGGAATATCTCAAGGCCCGGATCTTATCGACAGTGCGCTAGGGGGTTAGATACGTCTATGAATTCTCACGGGAACAGCGACGGACCGGCCATGGACCAGGCTATTTTCAATCTCGGCCTTCCGATGGAAACCATTTCGGTTTACTTGCTGGCATGCGGATTGGCGGATGCCGGCAAGCCGGTTACCACCAAAAATCTCACCGAACTCTGGAATGGTACTGCGGACAGCCTCGATCAAGGTCTCCGTGAACTCGAGCAAAGAAACATCATCGCCCGCGTTTTATCCGACGGAAATGACCGCGCCGCGTACAAGGTGGCGGCGGTTCATCACTGGAAACAGCTTTAGGGGAGGGGGACTCGGTCGTCTCCTGATAGCGTCGTTTTCCTCCATCGGTCGATTCTTCCCGATACGCTTTCCGAACGCATTCCTTGACCCGGCTTACGGGCGCATCGGCCCATATGCCGGGGCACATCGACGCCATTATCCGCCAGTTGGCGACGTCTCTCAGCACGCTCTCGATAAACGGCCACCGTCGGCACATTTGGGGTTTGACCGGGTGGATGGTGCAGATCCGGTCCCAAAATATGCAATACCCGTCTTTTTTCTGGGAGAGAAGGGGTCTTTTTCCGGATAGTCGGCAATAGTTCGCTACGAAATATTCGGGGTCCTCACCGAGGAAAGAGGCAATGGCATCGATGTCTCGCTTCGATACGAAGGTGCCGCCGTAACCCCGGCAGCAGTCACCGCATTGTCGGCATTCGAAGATGGCTTCCGGCTCATTGGTCTTGGACGGCATGCCGGCCCTCCAGCGCTCTTTTCAAAGTGACCTGATCGACGTATTTGAGATCACCGCCGACCGGCACGCCCGAAGCGATGCGGGTTACTTTGGCCGGGCTGCCTTTCAGACGGTCGGCGATGTAAGCGGCGGTCGATTCACCTTCAACCGTTGTGCTGGTGGCCAGGATGATTTCTGTTATGTTTTGCTTCGCAATGCGTGTCATCAGCTCTCTGATTCGGATATCGTTCGGCCCGACGCCGTTGATGGGAGAAAGTGAGCCGCCGAGGATATGGTAGCGACCGCTGAATGCACCCGATTTTTCGATCGATACCATGTCGGCCGGCTGTTCGACAACGCACACCAGTTGGGGGTCGCGCGCCGGATTGCTGCAGATTCCGCACGTTTCGGCGTCGCTCAGACCGTAGCACTGTTCGCACAGCCGCACACTGTTCTTTAGGTCCAGAAGGCTGCGGGACAACTGTTCGACGTCTATTCGCGGCGCCCGTAGCAGGTGCATCGCCAGTCTTTCGGCGGTCTTTTCGCCGATTCCGGGCAGCTTTGAAATCGATTGGATGGCCTTGCGGATGGAGGGGGGATAATAAATCATGAGATCCCCGGAATGCTCAAACCACCTGTGAGTTTGGCCATTTCGGCGGAAACCATCTCCTGCGATTTGGTCAGGGCGTCGTTGACGGCGGCCATGATGAGATCCTGAAGCATCTCGACGTCATCCGGATCAACCACTTCCTTTTCGATCTGGATGGCGACGATCTGCTGCTTGCCATTGGCGACGACCTTGACCATTCCACCACCGGCGGTGGATTCGATTGTCTTCTCGGCCAGTTCATCCTGCAGGCGCATCATCTTTGCCTGCAGTTTCTGGGCCTGCTTCATCATGTTTCCCATGCCTTTCATGACTTGTCCTCCTTTATGATTGTCACACCGAGCACTTCACCATTGAAAATTTTAACGGCTTCTGCGACCAGCGGGTGGCTCATGGCCTCGTTTCTCAACTGGTTTTCCTCTTTTTTTACAACGCTGTCCCGGTACACGTTTCGGATGATGTCCAGGTTCTTGCTTTTTTTGATCATCGATTGGGTGAACCCGTTGCCGCCGACTTCGATTTCGAGGCGGCCGTCCGCCAAGCGTCTCGGCCGACATTTTTGCAGATTTGCCGCCAGAGACGGATGGTCGGTCGCTATGGCGGCTTGAACTTTTTTCCAATCCTGTTGAAGGTTTGCGGAAGATAGGGTTTCGGCAGCCGCTACCGCATCGATATTTGCACGCGTTGTCGGTCTGTCGCCCAGTGCTTCGCTCTTGGATACATCGGCGCCGGCCCTGGCCGTCGGCGGATGCTTAATGTCTGCCGGTTGCGGGACAGGGTCGACCGGTGAATCCTCGATTTGACGACGCAGGGTGTCGAGCTTCTCGATCAATGTTTCGATCGTCAGGGTCGGCTTGGCCTGAAGCAGCCTGAAACAGGCCATTTCCACGGCAATCTTGGGTTGGGCTGAAAATTTAACGGCGGGCTCTTCCTTGAACAGCAGGTCGAAGAGCTGGTTCAGGTGTGCCGTTGATACCGAGGCGACCTGCTCCTGCAGGTGCTGAATTTCATGTGCCGGCAGGTCGACCAGGCGGCCGGTCCGACGGCATAGTTTGACCACCATCAAATGCCGGAAGTGCTCGACAAGGTCGGCATACAGGCGCTTCATGTCATGACCGCGCTGGTGAATGACATCCAGGCTTTCGAGCACCTTTTGCGTATTTCCGTCGAGCAGTGCCTGCACGAGATCGAAAATCATTTTGCGGTCGATCACCCCCAGAAGGTCCAACACCTGCATGTCCTCTATCTTTACGTCCGAGCAGGCCGTTACCTGGTCTAAAAGGCTGAGGGCGTCGCGGATGCTCCCACCGGCTTCACGGGCGATCAGCATGAGACTGTTCCTGGAAATGTCGAAATGTTCCAGCCCACAGAGCTTCTGCATGTGGTCGGTGATCGAGGCAAGAGCGATCCGTTTGAAGTCGTGCCGCTGGCAGCGGGACAGAATCGTTGCCGGTATTTTGTGGGGTTCGGTGGTGGCGAAAATGAACATGACGTGGGCGGGCGGTTCTTCCAAGGTCTTCAGCAGGGCGTTGAAGGCCGGTGTACTGAGCATGTGGACTTCATCGATGATGTATATTTTGTGAGGGCTGTGGGCCGGCATATACTTGACGTTGTCCCGCAGTTCCCTGACCTGATCGACACTGTTGTTGGAGGCACCGTCGATTTCGAAGACATCGACGGCCTTGCCGGAAGTGATCTCGCGGCACGACTGGCAGTCATTGCATGGTTCAGGAGTCGGTCCTGCCGCACAGTTCATGGCCTTGGCCAGAATTCGCGCCACAGTTGTCTTTCCAGTGCCTCGCGGTCCGGTAAAAAGTATGGCGTGGGCCACGCGCCCGGCCGCAATGGCATTGATCAGGGTTCGGGTCACGTGGTCCTGGTCGACAACGGCTTCAAAGCTCTGGGGACGATATTTTCGGGCAAGGACCAGATACGACATATTAGCTCTTCAACAGGTTAAACCGGATATCGACCGGTTTGAAAAGACGAAGCCTGCGGCAGCACCCTTTACGGCTGCGGCTGCCGGTCGCAGTCGGCCGGTTTCCTTTGAACTATACGGGTAGCGTCTGCAAACAATTGATGGCGGAGAGAGAGGGATTCGAACCCTCGGTGCCGCTTTTGACAGCACACACGATTTCCAGTCGTGCTCCTTCGGCCAGCTCGGACATCTCTCCACAAATCTGCGGGTAAAAAGAACGTGACTTTCATGCAGTTGGCGGAATAGGTGATTTATGGACGGAAACCAGCTAACGTGGCGGAGAGGGTGGGATTCGAACCCACGATCCCGTTTTTGACAGGATACCGCTTTTCGAGAGCGGGGCCTTCAGCCGCTCGGCCACCTCTCCGGCATCTTTTCCCGACCCAACGCGGTTGCCCTGAATACCTTTTCTGCACAATTCTGTCAACCACCTTATTCCCATTCATGGTTAATTGATGGCACTATTGAGTGTCCAATTCATAAATGAGAATTATTTTCGCTGGGCAAGGCCGCACAAGGGTTTGCGGCGAGGCGTACTGGGGTACGCCGCAGCCGGAAACCCGCGGAGAACGAAGTCCAGCGGGAAAAAGGCCATTTATGGATGGACACCACCTTATTTTACCTTGAACTCCCCCCGTCTTTCTAGTAATCAGATCGGCGTTTCATTCGCCAATTGCGGAAAACGGAGGCAACGGTCCCGGATATGCCAATCCGGCCCTTACCTGATGGTGCTCTGTCGATAGTTTGAGACTGCAAAGTGGCGGCGTCATTCAACGGGGCCCGAACACGAGGAAAGACCAACGATGGCCGAAGTCATTCCCTTCCGGGGGATCTTTTACAATCCGGACAAAGTCAACAATCTGGCCGAGGTCATAACGCCGCCGTTCGATGTGATTTCGGACACCGAACAAGAGGTGTTTTACGCGCGCAGTCCTCACAATGTGGTCCGGCTCATTCTGGGCAAAAGCTCAGCAGGTGACACCCCGGCGCATAACCCGCACAGCCGGGCGGCCGACTATCTACAAAACTGGCTCGCAGACCGCTCGCTTGTCCGTGACACCGCGCCGGCCTTTTACCTGACCACTCTCGACTTCACCATCGATAACCGGCCGGTCACGCGGACCGGACTGATCGCTGTTGTGCGACTGGTCCCGTTTGACGCCGGCGTCATTTTGCCTCACGAACGAACCTTCAGCAATGTCAAGTCGGAGCGGCTGGCGCTTATGAAGGCCTGTCACGCTAATTTCAGTCCGATCTTCGCAATGGTCCCGGATGACGCCGGAGACTTCATTGGCTTAACTCGGCATCTATCGTTCGAGCGAACTCCTGATATCGCCTTCAGAGCGCACGACGGGTTCCAACACAAACTCTGGCGCATTGTCGATTCCGACAGTGTTAATAAGATCAGCGCTGCTCTGCAAGCCCGAAAACTTTACATCGCCGACGGCCACCACCGCTACGAGACGGCGCTGAACTACCGCAATTGGGTGCATACCAGCCATCCGAATCTCTCCGACGGACATCCGGCCAACTTTGTCATGATGTACCTTTGCAGCATGGCCGACCCAGGGCTGGTCATCCGGCCGGCACACCGCCTGCTCCGGGATGTGCCGTCTTCGACGATCGATCGTCTTTTGGTCAGGGCGAAACCTTATTTCGAGATCGAAACGATATCTTTTCGCGAATCTGAGCGTGACGGCGCACTTGAGCGCTTCATCGGCAAACTGAACGGTTGCGGCATCGGGCAGTCGATCGGCATGGCCGTCAAAGACCGACGGGCCTTCTACTATCTGACGCTCAAGAACTCGTCTGACCTCAATGACCTTTTCGGGCCTGACTTTCCGGGACCGCTGCGTCAACTGGACGTCACGGTGTTGACCCGCCTGATCTTGACTGAATTCATGGAATTCGATCAGGCCCGTCGCGACAATGAAAAGCTTATCGATTACACCACGGATGCCAAGGAAGCTGTCGGTCGTGTCGATCGCGGGGACTTCGACGTTTGTTTTATTCTCAATCCCACGAGTGTGGAGCAGGTCCGGAATGTGGCCGATAAAGGCCTGGTGATGCCGAGAAAAGCCACTTATTTTTTTCCGAAAGTCATCACCGGACTGGTTATCAATCCGCTGACCTTATAGCCCAATACAGACCTATGGCTGCAACCAATCAACCTGCTTTTCTTATTTTCATCGAGAATTCCTGGCCTGGCGCGACGTCCTGCCCCCTCCCGGCCTCCTGTCAGGGTCTTAACATCTCTTCAATTTCAGCGGTATAGTCACCGTTTTTCCGATACATAAAAAGGGGCGGCGCCACAACCATGCCGGGATGGCCACCTTTTACCCCCTCGATCAACACCAGTTTGGCATTGATGGTGCTGCCGGAGTGAATCATGCGGCAGAATTTGGGTTCGATGCCGCAAGACTGCATTTGGTACAGAACCTCGGCCATTCTTTCAGCCGTATAGACGGTGGCGAATTTACCACCGATTCTTAAAAAACGCTCTGCAGCAGCGATGACATCCGGCAAGGCGACCTTGATTTCATGCCGGGCAACGGCTCGCTGCGGATGTGGGTTTAGACGGCCGCTGTCGGTTTTGCGGTAGGGTGGGTTCGTGGCGACCCAGTCGACCGCACCTGGAAGGCGTGCCGGGTCGAGCCCTTTCACGTCTTCGCATAAAATCCGAATGCGGGCCTGCATGCCGTTGATGCTGGCGTTGACGCGGGCGAGATCAGCCAGTTCCGGCTGAATTTCAACACCGATGACAGTGGACTCAGTGTAGCGGTAGGCCAAAATCAGGGAGATGATGCCGCACCCTGCACCCAGATCCAGGACGGTATCACCGGGACGTGGATGGATGTGATCGGCGAGGATAACGGCGTCGATAGAGAACCGATAGCCGTTGCGGAATTGACGGACTTGCAACTGGCCATCGAAAAATGTGTCCGACGTGATTGCTTGCATGCTTTGGCTACAGCCTATAGTTTCCATCCACGGCTTTTTGGCGGCACAGCAGGAAGCCCAATTCATATCTGAGAATTTTTTCGCTGGACAAGGCTTCTTGCCGCACTGGCGGAATTTGCGGCGAGGCATACTTTACGGTCTCCGCAGCCCGAAACCCCTGGAGAATTCGGATAGGTCGGGATCCAGCGGGTAAAAGGCCATTTGCGGGTGGACACCAGGCAGCAGCCGCCCTTAGGGGGCGGGACCGATCTTAAACAGGATGTCTTCTATCAAATCTTCGCTCAACGCGTCGTTTACTTTCCGGACAATCTCTTCCTTGAGAAAGTGAAGGTGGTGCAACCAGGGTGAACTGTTGACGTGCACCAACAGGATCTTTTCCTTGAGAGCAGCCGGCCGGGAGTTTTCGGCAATGATTTCACCAACGATCTTGTCCCACATCTGACCGATACGAGTGATCTCAGCCGCTGTCCGGGGGACGTGACTGTGCAGAATTTTGTCTATGACACTGCCGATCGGAACTGCCGAATGAATCTTTTCTCTTTTTTCCTTCATCGAATTCTTTCTATAGATGTCGCCTGCAACCGGATGGGCAGGCTGCCATAAGCCCAATTCAATTATCTAAAAGGCTTAAAATTAAGAATTTGACAAGAGCAGAGGGAAATAATACACCGACGAGCGATAGCGCTGTCCAAAACCTCTATCGCAAAGTCTATAGCGTCGAATTGCATCAGATGCAACCGTCTATCGCAAAGACATCCATTCGAAAACTCATTCCACCGGCATCAGTCGTGTGGTTTTTCCGATTTTCGCTTGACTTGGTAGGATATGGCTCTATAATTAGGTGCTTGTGTCGGTTCGTGAACAGCACTCTTTTATCCACGTGAATGTCGAACGTCTTTATAACCTCATCCTGCACCGCTTCCGGATAGATATTGCGACTTTGGGCAACGGTGTCGGACTGGATGCATCAGCGTTCAAACTGTTACGATATATTTGAGTGAACCTTTATACTCGACCGCGCTTTTGGGTCGGCATCTACTGTCGATTCGGAAGGCATTTTGACAGGACAAAAAATGAGTTGGGATTGGGAAAAGTTAAAGGAACAGCAGCAGAAGATGGGTGG
>JARROL010000119.1:0-7600 GCA_037383965.1 Desulfobacterales bacterium
ATCCTGCCACCCCGTGTTGCGCGAGGCGATTGCAGATATCTATAAAGGCTTCGATGCTGACGATATCCTGGTGGTGACCCCTGAAGAGTGCATATTCTTGGCGATGCAGGCACTTCTAAGGCCCGGGGATCATGTTGTCTGCACCTTTCCGGGGTATCAGTCGCTCTACGAACTGGCCCGTTCGATGGGATGCGACGTATCGTTTTGGAAACCCGATGAGGATCGGGGATGGCATTTCAGTCTTCGCCAACTTGAAAATCTGATCAGGGATGACATCAGAATGGTGGTCGTTAACTTCCCTCACAACCCGACCGGTTATCTGCCCTCGCATGCTGGATACATGTCGCTCATTGATATAGTCCATCAAAGCGGCGCCTACCTGTTTTCGGACGAAATGTACCGGTTCCTTGAATTTGACCGTGAAGCGACGCTGCCGGCGGGTTGTCAGGTGTATCGTAAGGCCATATCACTTTCCGGATTATCGAAAACCTTCGGCCTGCCGGGTCTCAGGATCGGCTGGGTGGCGACCCGGGACCATAACATTCTGGAACAGATGCGGTTGTTAAAAGACTACACAACAATCTGCAGCAGCGCACCGAGTGAAATTTTGGGTATTATGGCCGTGCGCAGTCGCGAGAATATCATCGCAAGGCAGATGACGCGTATTCGGAAAAATATCGAAATGCTGGATGATTTTTTCAGTAAATACAGCGATTGCATGTGCTGGAATCCACCCTTGGGTGGTTCAATATGTTTTCCGAGAATGTCGCTAACCGATGATACGTCTGAATTTTGTGAAGCGCTGATCAGAGAAACCGGAATTATGCTGGTTCCGTCCAATGTTTTCCAATACGGCAACCACCATGTCCGCATCGGATTTGGCCGAGAAGATTTTCCGGAAATCATCGAGCGATTTTCAACTTATATAGATTCGCACTTGCGCAATCGAAGCTGATTGGTATTCAGAAAGATCTGACAGCCAGCGATTTCAATCCGCAAAAACACCTTGCCCTGTTCAAGGAGCAGAGCATGCGCCATTTCAAATGCCTGTGCGTTTGGACTGTGTTAGCAACGCTTTGGACGTTCCTCGGCGTGAGAGTCGGCCAGGATTACGAATCTCAAACCGACTTTTCGCGCTACAAAAGCTTTGGTTGGGCAGCGGTTCCCCAGGAGATAGCAGGGGCGTCATCGTGGGGCAGCCCGTTTATCAGGAATCGAATCCATGCTGCCGTCGAGAGTTTCCTGACCCATAACGGATACGCAGAATCGTTTGATGGAAAACCTGATTTCCTTGTCACTATTCACTTGACCGTCGAAAAAATGGTGGAGGTGGACCAATCGGTCGACGGGTGGCCTGGGCACCGCTATTTTGGAGACTCGGCCTTCGAAACCGTCATTATTGAGTACGATGAGGGCACAGTGATCATCGATTTTCTCGATGCCGACACAAAAATTCTTTTCTGGCGGGGAACGGGAACGCGTCGCATCGGTTATACTTCGAGCCCGCAGAAATCCGCCGACACGATAAACAGATGGGTTGCAGAAATCCTGAAGCAATACCCGCCAAAGACAAAGGTCAGCCGGCAAACACCTTCGGGGTGTTCTACGTCGCCGAATCAGGTGAAGTCGGCAGCACCGCAGATATAACAGGCCAAATTTCTTGCTTTTTCCGGCAAAACGTCTTATTGGTTTACTAATCACGAAATTAGAATTTGGCGTATATCCATAGTCTAACACAACCGGGAAGACATCAACCATACGAGCCGGCTATCCGATTGTCGGCATCGGGGCCTCCAGCGGCGGTTTGGAAATGCTCGAAGCTTTTTTTCCGATAAGAATTTCTTGATCTTTTCGGTGAAATAACGTATTATTAATAAAATCAATACTATTTGAGCCAACACGTAAAAAGAGCTGCAATAACATGGAGGTGCTGTGAATAAAATCGATCTTATTGACCAGCTGAAAGATGAGGGACGAATCTCGAAGAATGAAGCGGCCACCATCGTCGATTTATTTTTCGGGAAAATTGCAGATACCCTCGCCTCCGGCGAAAGGGTTGAAATCCGCGGGCTGTGTTCCTTTTTCGTCAAAAAGTACCGGCCGTACAAGGGCAGAAATCCAAAAACAGGCGAGATCGTCACCGTGGCTCCCAAAAAACTGCCGTTTTTTAAATGCGGAAAAGAACTGAAGGAGCGGGTCGATCGGTAAAAACGCTCAACTGATGTTTTTTCACTCCTATTCGTCGATTCCAGCAACACATGGTCCATTGCCCCACCGGCAGTTGTTTCGGTTTCATGCGGCGCAGAACTCGGCGTCATGCGGGTCTAAACCCATCGCAGGCCCGATGTTGAAAAAATAGCCGGTGCCGGTGGAAATCATCGGGAGTGTTCATCTTATTTACGCGAAGGCGATGGGGCAAGGCCCGCTAATCGCCTCAAACAGCTGCACCTGCTTCAACCGAAACAACAGCCGGCCCCTATCGACAAAATGGCGGGACATCGGTTAAGGTTCCCGGGAAAAAATAATTCCACATCTTGCTTGTCTTTTGGCCTGTCTACTACGTTACATCCACCGATACGTATCTCGATATGCGTCGCTGGATGTGCCTTGTAGACGAACCCTAATACGGCGCAATCTTGTGGAATTATTTCTTACCGTGACCATAAATCGATAATATCTTTAAACTGGCAAAACTGACTTAATCGACTCAACTGGTACAACCGCTTTCTCGACCGGAAACTTATCAGTGCCCTTTATGAAACCGTGGATGGGCACTAAAGAGCATCCTTCGGGGTCAAAACCAGAATGTGATGACAGCAGCTGAAAAAAACAACCCACCGGTCATTCGATTGGAACACATCAGTAAATCCTTCGGGCCGATCCGGGCTAATCGGGATATCAGTCTGGATATTCACACCGGACGGATTAAGGCGCTGCTGGGCGAAAACGGGGCCGGTAAAAGTACCTTGATGAGCATCCTGGCCGGCCGTCTTCAGCCGGATGCCGGCCGCATTCTGGTCAAGGGGGTGGCGACACCCATATCCTCACCCCACGCCGCCCACATGTTCGGCATCGGAATGGTGTACCAGCACTTCATGTTGATCGATGCTCTGACCGTTGCTGAAAACGTGATATTGGGCCAATCTAAAAGGATCTGGCTTTCACCCCAAAAGGCGGTTCAGCAGGTGGCGGATCTGGCCCGACGCTATGGCCTCGCGATCGATCCAGCAAAACGGGTCTCCGCGCTGTCGATGGGCGAACGCCAGCGGGTGGAGATTTTAAAATTGCTCCATCGTCGCAGTCGCATCCTGATTTTCGACGAACCCACTGCCGTGCTGACGCCTCCCGAAATCGACCAGCTTTTCGACGCACTGCGCCAGATGGCGGGCCAGGGCAAAGCCATTGTCTTCATCAGCCACAAGCTCGACGAAGTCATGGCATTGGCAGACGAAATCACCATCATTCGCAAAGGTGCCGTGGTGAGCGAAATGCCGATCGAAGAGGTCAGCTCGAAGTCGGATCTGGCGCTGAAAATGGTCGGCCGTGAAGTCGTGCTGCAGGTTAACAAGGAACCGCTCGAGCCGCGCCAGATGGTCCTGGATGTCAATCGCCTGAGCGGCAGCGGCCTGACGGATATTCATCTGCAGGTGCGCCAGGGCGAGGTCCTTGGCGTTGTCGGTGTGGCTGGAAACGGGCAGAAACCCCTGGTGGAGACCATCTGCGGATTGAGGCGACCCGCAACCGGGACGATTAAAATCCTGGGTAAAAAATGGGACCACTTTTATGGCCGGCACAGTTGGGACGGAAATCTCATCTACATCCCGGAGGATCGCCGCGGCCTGGCCACTTGTCTGGACCTGGACCTGGTGGAAAATTTTTTGTTGACCACGCGGCAGGGGTTTTCCATGGGTCCCTGGCTGCTGCGAGCCAAAGCCGAGGCCAAAACCCGGGAGTTGATGATGGCGTTTGATGTGCAACCACCGGAGCCCTCGAGCTTGGCGCGGCAGCTATCGGGCGGCAATCTGCAGAAAATTGTTTTGGCCCGCGAATTTTACCGCAGGCCGCGGTTGATCGTCGCCGAGCAGCCGACCCAGGGTCTCGATGTCGGCGCTACCGAGGAGATCTGGCGCGTCTTGTTGAAGGCGCGCACCGAGGCCGGAATCCTGCTGGTCACCAGTGACTTGAACGAAGCGCTCTCATTGTCGGACCGAATAGCCGTGATGTTCGGCGGCCGCATTATGGAGACCTTCGACGTCGATGACGTCGAAAAAGTCGATGGCATCGGTCTTTTGATGGCTGGTATCGGATCCGAAACGAAATCAGAATATGATGATGGCAATGCGAGAAATGGTTGACTGCGGCACTCTTCAAGAAGGAACTATAGATGAAAAAGCTTGCGATTGTCTCCCTTGTCGTTGCAATCGCGGTCGTTTTCGCCGTTACCGCATCGGGCGCAAACAACAAATGGAGCCTTTACGGCAGCGTCCGCGTGGCGACTTTTTGGACGAGCCAAGATTATGGAGATCTTTACAAATCTAATGCGAATCCCAGTGGGGATGATGTTTTTGGGCGCAGCGGTGTGCAGAACCTTCAGTGGAAACTGCAGAGCAATTCCCGCATCGGCGCCACCGTCGAGGGCGGCAAGCTCGAAGCCAGGTTCGAGTTAGGCGTTACCTCAGATGGGTCTGGTGGAAATGTCAGCTCCCGTCGGCTATACGGCGTGTGGCACTTCAACGAAGGCTGGGGGCTCAAGGTCGGTAAGGATTACACCCCGATCACCTTCTTTCTTTCCAGACAGGCTTTCGATGACGACAACGGTTTAGAGTTTGTGGGCAACGCCTACGGCGCCCGGTATGGCCAGATCGCGCTGGAAGGCAGGGGTTTCAAGTTTGCGGCCATCACCCCCTCGCCAACGGCACTCGACAATTTGGCCGGAACAGTGGCTGACGCCACGACGGAAAGCACGATCCCCAAATTCGAGGCTTCCTATCAGTACAATTTTACCGACGCGATGAGCGTGCACGCCTTCGGCGGCTGGCAGTATTACAATCTCTATTGGTTGGAACCGGTCAGCGCGGCCAGACAAGAAGAAAACGTCAGCTCCTACACGCTCGGCGTGGGCGCCGACCTTAATTTCGGGCCATTCCATGTCAAGCCGCAGGTGAGCTATTACACGAACGGTGCGATTGCCGGCTGGCTCAATGCAAACCTCGGTTTGAATTCTTCTCTGCCGCAGCAAATACCGTTTATCAACGCGACGGGAAATGGTATCGTCGACATCAAGAGTCTGATGGCGATGCTGGCAGTTGGTTTCAGGCCAACCGAGCCGCTGGGCTTCGAGGCCGGTGTCGGCTTCCTGAAAAGTGATTCCGACGATTATCGACTGGCTGATGGTCAGAGCGTGATTTTTAAAAATACGTATCTTGAATATTACTTGCATGCCACGATCACGCTGGCCAAAGGTGTCTACCTGGTTCCCGAAGTCGGTTTCCGCGATTACGGTGAGCTGGAAGGAAACCCTGCCGAGCCGAATCAGGACCTCGGCGGCTTGTTCTACGCCGGTGCCAAGTGGCAGATCGATTTTTGAAGCTGTAAAAACAGTTCTAATGTTCCAGGTTATTCTTCCTGATGGAAGCGCCGGATGATATACCCGCCGGACTTTTCGTCGGACTCGAGGTCCATTAGTCCTCGGGCGGCCGCTTCCTCGAGGAGGCGGTTGAAGGAACGAAAACCATAGTAAGATTCGTTGAAGCCCGGGCGGCGGCGCTTGAGGGTCTGCTTGACCATCGAGCCCCAAATCTTTTCCTCCGAGCCACGCTCTTCGGCCAACGCTTCGAGCGTCTCCATGACGAGGTCGAGCGCTTTCTGGGTTCGATCTTCTTTCTCTTTCTCTTCCTTGGCTACCGGCTTGGTCGATCGGCCGCCCGGTTTTGGGGCTTTGCGCGGCGTCTTCTTCCGGGTCTGTTTAATGCGCACGAGATCGTCGTAGTAGATAAACTCGTCACAGTTGGCAATAAGAAGATCCGAACTGGAGTTTTTCACGCCGACGCCGATCACAATCTTGTTGTTTTCGCGCAGTTTGCTGACCAACGGTGAAAAGTCGGAATCACCACTCACGATCACAAATGTGTCGACATGGAGTTTGGTGTAACACAGGTCCAGTGCATCGACGACCATGCGGATGTCGGCGGAATTCTTCCCCGACTGGCGCACGTGCGGTATTTCGATGAGCTCGAAGGCGGCTTCGTGCATGGCGGCCTTGAAATCCTTGTAGCGTTCCCAATCACAATAGGCCTTTTTAACGACGATGCTGCCCTTGAGCAGCAGCTTTTCGAGGACTTTGAGAATGTCGAACTGGGCGTGGCGGGCGTCTCTCACACCCAGTGCGACGTTTTCGAAATCACAAAACACGGCCATGCTCTCGGTTTCGGGTTTCCTGCCCATCAAATTCCCCCCTTCTTGTGTGCCGCACACCTTCGGCGGCTTTCCTATAGGCTTTAAGATAAAGGCTTTGGACTACGTTATCGGTCGTCGGCGTATTACAATACAGGCTTCTCCCTCTATCCTTGCGAAACCGATACGCTTCAAACCACCTAGTTGTAAGCGTTTACAGGGTGCCGCCCCGGTGAAATAGGCTTCGCATTTCACGGGGCAGGCAGGTGCAAGGCGCCGGGCGCGCAGACGACCTTTTGTACTTCAAGTGCCCGACAACAAAGCAGATGCGATGCCCTGTGAACGCTTACAAAAAAAGCATGCCCCTGATTTCACGTTTACTCCAAATTTCGGATGCGCACAAGGGATGTCATACAAGGGCGATATTTTTTTAATAGACTATTCGCCAAAATCCATGATAAAATATTACTCAAAATTGATCGGATTGATAAGAGCACCCCGCCGGCTTTCCTTCGATCCAACGTTCCAGCTGGGTCAAAACCACGTATGTCCATAAAATATAAGAATACTTTCCGGCTTTTTATTTGCCTGATATCGATCATTTTCTGGGACGGCCGATCATATGGCGCGTATTTTGAAATCGATGATATTCTGGATGCTTTAAAGAAGGAGATTCAGACGGCTCAAGCCGCTGCCAAGGAAACGCGGCGGTTTGAAATTGAAAAGGTCGAATTGCAGCTTTCAGTCAGTTCCGATAAAGCATCCAACGGCGAAGTAAAACTCGAAGTAGTCGGTTCAGATTACAATGATCCGGTCCAAACGAAGATCACACAATCCTACCATAGAATTTATCTTAGTTTCTATCCAAACGACTTCGTCGCCTTCCCGGCAGAGCTTTCTTCCGGTTTGGTTGAAGTCATTAAAAATGCCATCAATTCTCTCAACAAATCCTATCTCAATCCACCGAACTTCAACTTCGACACGTTCACCTTCGATATCGTATTTGCCATTGTGAAATGGAAAAACGGTGAAATTAAATTTGTAACGACCAACCTGGGGCATTTAATTTCTTCGAGTATTCCCACCCATCGGTTTACCGTGCACATGTCGATCACGAACAGCAGCAATTCATAACTTAAATGGCATTTAGAGAGGCGTGATGTTACTGAGCAAATGCCAAGTCCGTCCTCGGCGGTGTATCGGAATG
>JARROL010000120.1:0-10348 GCA_037383965.1 Desulfobacterales bacterium
GGTCGTTGGCCAAGGGATTGGGCAGGGACTATAAGAATGTCTACCAGTACTTGAAGCACTTGGAGCAAATCGGGCTGGTTGAACGAGCCGGGGATAAAATAACGGTTCCTTGGGATATCGTTGAAGCCCGGCTCAACCTGGCCGCATGATCCGGCTGATTGAGCCTTCAACCAACCTGAAGAGGATAACGCTTGACGAGAGAATCCATTTTATTCAACCCTGCTCCTATTCTGGTCGGCGACCAGTTTGACCATCTCGACCTACAGCCTTTGACCTGAAGCCTTTAGCCGTTTGCTTAATCATGGACCTATTCAAAGTCGACCAAGACGCCAAAATCCAGAGCCGCAGCATCGAGATCGCCTCCTACGAGTGTGACGACGAACACATCGTCGTCTGCGGGGAGTTGCGCGATCGCCGGCTCGTTCGAACCTATACCCTGGATGGAGCGCCGCGGGAGCCGGCCGCCGTGCACTACATGCGCATCTGCATGAAGGTGGATGTTCGCACGCTTGCCATCGAAGAAATCGAGGCCGAACTGCCGCGGGTTCCCCACGACGAGTGCGCCGAAATGCACCGGACCCTGGAGGAGATCGAGGGCTTTACCCTCACGCGCGGGTTTTCCGCCAAGGTGCGTAAAAAGTTGGGCGGCCGCAGCGGCTGCATCCACCTGACGACCCTTCTGCTGGCCATGGCGCCGGCCGCCCTGCAGGGCTATTGGGTTCACAACGACCGCAAACCGGAGTGCCGCAAGATTTCGGGAGAGCACCTGGAGCATTATCTGATCGATACCTGCCGGGTCTGGCGCCGGGAGGGGCCGCTGGTCGAAAAGATCGCCGCGGCCGCCGGCATCCGCGTGGAGGGAAAAAACGGGAAATCGTGAGCAATAGAGTAAATCAAGCAAGCGAGCCGAGACGCCGCCCTAAAGCCCAAACACCAAATACGAAACCGGTCCTCCTCCGCCAGCCTTTAGCCTTTCCCTTATCGCCTTTGAGCTCACTTATCACGCAATTCCAAAATCCCTGAGCATCTTTTTTTCGCCTTAAGTTTTTTAGTATTATTGATAACTTATGATGTTTCTGCTATAGTTCGACCATTATCTTTACGGATAATCCCAACACGCCGGTCTCAGCCAGGCGAATTTGATCTCCAACATTCTTGCCGCAGGCCGTATTTTGGGCTATTTCAACCTCTGACGAACTGGTTCGCCGCCGGGCGGGACAACCCTGGAGCCACCGTCCGGTCCACGACCATACCGAATCCATGCTGAAGGAAAGTGCCGGATGAGAGCC
The DNA here is from genome assembly GCA_037383965.1 of Desulfobacterales bacterium. Lineage (GTDB taxonomy): Bacteria > Desulfobacterota > Desulfobacteria > Desulfobacterales > SG8-13 > JARFQH01. The sequence goes on from JARROL010000120.1 coordinate 1,290, forward strand.
TCGGTCCTCGTTTTCATAAATATGCTGGTGATGGTCTGGATATCGGTTCTGCCTCCGATTTGTGGGATCAGCGTTGCGGCGGATGACCAAGTACAGAGCGAAGCACCAGATTTTACAAAGTTTTCATTAGAAGAGCTGAAAAACGTCGAAATCATATCGGCTTCAAAGAGACCCGGAATCGTTTGGGACGCTGCCTCGGCCGTATATGTGATCACCAAGGAACAGATTCGGCGTTCAGGGGCGACCAGCATCCCCGAAGTGCTGCGGTTGTCCCCGGGTGTCCATGTGGCTCGAATCAACGCCACGGAGTGGGCCGTCAACATCCGGGGGCTCAACAACCAGTTCGCCGAAAACCTGCTTGTTCTCATGGACGGCCGCAGCGTTTACACTCATGTCTTTTCAGGTGTGTTCTGGGATGTGCAGGATACGGTCATGGAGGACATCGAGCGGATCGAGGTGATCCGGGGACCGGGGGCCGCCCTCTGGGGGAGCAACGCCGTCAACGGTGTCATCAATATCATCACCAAGAACGCGCAGGAGACCCAGGGAGGCCAGGCCGTGGCATTGGCCGGCAGCGAGGAACAGATTGCCAGCCTGCGCTATGGCGGTACGCTGGGCCGACAGACGTTCTACCGGGCCTATGGCAAGTTTTTCAACCGGGGGGATTTGAACAGTGTCGCTGGAGGTTTGGCAGATGCCACCGGCAATCCGCAGTCGAGCGACAACTGGCGTTCCGGTCGGGCAGGGTTCCGCATCGACACAGCGCCCGCCACTGATGTGCCGGCCGCCGGAGCCAACACCTTCAACTTGCAGGGGGAAGCTTACAGAAACAGGTACAACGAGGAGTTCGAGCGGCGCTCGATACTCTTTCCCACCGCTCCCACGGGTCAAGGCCGGCAAACCGACGTCTCCGAGGCCAGTGGGTTCTTCTTGCTGGGACGATGGCAGCACGCCTTCTCAGCGGCTTCGGATACATCGCTGCAGGTCTATGTCGACCACGCCGAAAAGGATTACGATCCGGCCAGCGGCAAGGTGAATACGGCCGATCTGGATTTTCAGCACAACCTGACGCTCGCGAAATACCACGACATCGTTTGGGGCCTGCAGTATCGGTTCATCTCCGATGAATTTCAGAACAGCCCCAACTTCAGGATGGATCCACAGGATTTGAATCAAAGCCTGTGGAGCGCCTTCATCCAGGATCAGATCCACCTGGCGCCCGATCTGCTCATGTTGACCGTGGGGTCGAAATTTGAACACAACGAGTTCACCGGGCTGGAAATCCAACCGAGCCTCCGTCTGGTGTATACACCGTACCGGCAACTGTCCCTTTGGACGGCCGTCTCGAGGGCCGTGCGCGTCCCATCGCGTCTCGAACTGCACGGCCGGACCAGCGACCTGCTGCTGCTGCCGGCTGTCGACCCCACTGCTCCGGTTCTCGTCAACGTTCAGGGCAACGCAGATCTCGATAGTGAAAAACTCACGGCCTACGAATTCGGTCTGCGCCTGATGCCGACACAAACCCTGTGGTTCGATACCGCCCTGTTTTACAATGACTACGATGACTTGATCGGCCTCGAGCAGATTTCCGGCACCCCGTCGACCGGGCCGTACGATCTCAACTGGCGTTTGGGGGGCGCTTATACCTACCTGAACACGCAAATCGACAAAAACCTGGTCGCTGACCCGAACATCGCCGAACTCGTCTCCCAGGGAGTCAATCCGCGCAATGTGGTCTCCATCCGGTCCTACTTGAACGTAACACCACAGATCGATTTCGATGCGGCACTCCGCTTTGTCAGCAGCCTGCCGGAAAGGAACATCGACAGCTACACGGTCATGGATGCCCGGCTGGCCTGGCGCCCTTTCCCGAAACTGGAACTGTCCCTGGTGGGGCAGAATCTCCTGGAGGAGGGGCATGCGGAGTTCTCGACGCTGGAGGTCCAACGCAGCGTCTACGGTAAAATCGACTGGCATTTCTAAGGGCCTGCCCGATGGCAGCATTATCCGGAAAATGGCACACGAGAAAAATCGGCGCCGCACGGGTCGCCGTGTCTCTCTTGTTCTGCGTGTTGATCTTCCGACCGGCGGCGGTTTGGGGCGGTCCTCTTACCGGCACCGAATATGACGTCAAAACCGGCTTCATTTACAACTTTGCGAATTTCGTCTCCTGGCCCCCGGCGGCGTTCAAGGACAAGGACGAAGACCTGGTCCTGTGCCTTGCGTCCGATACGCCGGCCGCAGACGCCCTGTTCAAATTAAACGATCAGACCATCAGGGGAAGAAAAATCAAGGTCATCCCGTACACGAAGGAGAGTTGCCTCGACGCCAGCCAAATCCTCTATATCGCCAGCCAAGACCGAAACCTGGTTCAGAAGCTTCTCGGCATTGCGCGTGAACGCAACATATTGACCATTGGAGAAATCGAGGGCTTCACCCAGATGGGCGGCGTCATCAATTTCTTCGAAGATCAAAATCGCCTGCGCTTCAAAGTCAATATCGATGCCGCCAAGAGGGCCGGATTGACGATGAGTTCGCAATTGCTCGGCTCTGCACAGATTTACAGAGAGGAGCATAAGTAAGATGGGCGCCTTACGGGACACCTCGATTCGATGGAAGCTGAAATTGATCATAATGCTCACCAGCGGCATCGTCCTGCTGTTTGCTTCCGCGGCCCTGATGTTCAAGGACATCACCAAGACACGCCAGAACCTGCGCAGCGATCTCGCCAGCCTGGCCCAGGTGATCGGCGCCAACAGCATCGGGGCTATCGTCTTCAACGATCCCGTTACAGCGGAAACCAACCTGGCGGCCCTCAGCGCCAAACCATATGTCGTGCTGGCCTGCATCTACGACCGCGACGGACAACAGTTCGCCGCGTTCGTACACCAGAAAGAAAAGAACCGGCTTTCCATCCCCACCCTGCGGGAGCCCGGCCAATACTTTGACGGCGACTACCTGTTCGTGTTCAACCCCATCCTACAGGAGGAGAAGGTCATCGGCACGATTTGCATCCAATACGATCTCAGCGGCACCAGAAGGGAGATATACGCCTCGGTGGCCGTATTCGGGATCATCGTCGCGGCCGCGTTCCTGATTGCCTGGCTGTTGTCCGCTTCGCTCCAGAAGGTGATCTCCCAGCCGATCCTGAACCTGACACAGGTGGTCGGGTCTGTGTCCGAGCGAAAGGATTTTTCGGTCCGGGTTCCAAAACACTCCCAGGATGAAATCGGCGTTTTGATCGATGCCTTCAACGGGATGCTTGCCGCGCTCCAGTCACGCGATCAAAAACTTCAGGAATACCGCGAACACCTGGAAGAACAGGTGACCGCTCGTACGATGGCGTTGAGTGACACCAACAAAATGCTCCAGGCCGCCAAGGAGGCGGCCGAATCGGCCAGCCGGGCCAAAAGCGAATTCCTTGCCAATATCTCCCATGAAATCCGCACGCCGATGAACGCCGTCATCGGCTTCTCCGAGCTTCTCAAACCGCTGATCACCGACCCCAAACAAAAAAACTATCTGGCATCCATCAGTACCGGCGGCAAAAACCTGTTGAGCCTGATCAACGGCATCCTGGATCTGTCCAAAATCGAAGCGGGCAAGATGGAACTCGAGTACGAACCGGTCAGGCCGCGCGCATTATTCGATGAGGTTCACAGGATGTTCGCCGTGCAAGCCGCTGTGAAGAACATCGCAATGGTGGTCGACTTTTCCGGGGATGTCCCCGACTGTTTGATCCTCGATGAGGTGCGTCTGAAGCAAATCCTCTTCAACCTGGTCGGCAACGCCGTCAAATTCACCGAAAAGGGATTCGTGCGCATCGAGGTTCAAAAGCGGGATTCTGTGGGCGGCGACGGCATCGACCTGTCGATCACGGTCGAAGATACGGGCATCGGCATACCGGCACAGTATCACGCCGACATCTTCGAGGCCTTCAAGCAAAAGGACGGCCAAAGCACAAAGCGCTTCGGCGGCACCGGCCTGGGCCTTTCAATCACCAAGCGGCTGGTGGAGATGATGGGCGGAACCATCACTCTTCAAAGCGAAGAAAACAAAGGCAGCCGATTCCAGATCGTCATCCCGCACGTGACGGTCGTGCCGGCGGCGGCCGAGCCCGAGGCCTTGCCCAGCCCAGTGTCTGACGATATTGTCTTCGAACCGGCCAGCATCCTCGTCGTGGATGACCTGACCCCTAACCGGTTGTTGATCAAGGAGTATTTGGCCCAGACGCCGTTGACCATCATAGAAGCCGAAAACGGCGAAGATGCGGTGCGCCTGGCCAAGCACCATCAACCGGACCTGATCCTGATGGATATCCGCATGCCGGTCCTGGACGGCATCGAGGCGACGAAACAGATCGGCCTCAACGAGGCGACCCGTGACATTGCAGTGGTGGCCCTTACCGCTTCGGTCATGGCAGAAGAAAGAGATTCCCTGATGGCCATGGGGTTTGCCGGATTTCTGGACAAGCCGGTCACCGAAAAGGCTCTCTACAGGGAGCTGAAGCGCTTCATCGGCCATGCCGCTCGGCGGCACGAACCCCAAGAGGCGCCGGCCTCGGACCTGACCCCCGCCCGCTTCGATCTTTTTCCGCAGATTCTGGAGATCCTCGAAAACGAGTGCATGCAGCGCTGGACGGAAGTCCGGCAAAACCTGTTTTTCGACCAGATCGACGACTTTGCCCGCCGGGTCAGCGCCCTGGGCGACGCCAATTCCCTGGCTATCCTGAGCCGGTACGGAACGGATCTGAGTGCCCACGTCAAGGCCTTTGACGTGGAACAGGTCAACAGCGCGTTGAGCCTCTATCCGCAGATCGTCGCCAAGTTGAAGTCCTTTTACCTGAAGAAAGAAAAGGAATCGATCGATGGAACTGAATCTAAATAACCGTTTCAACATACTCATCGTTGACGACGTGCCCAAAAACATCCAGGTCGCCGCCAGCATCCTACAGAGCGACAGTTATCATATCGCGTTTGCCCAAAATGGCACGATGGCTTTGAGCCAAATTGAAAGCAACCGCTTTGACCTGATCCTGCTGGATATCATGATGCCCCAAATGGATGGGTTCGAGGTCTGCCGCCGCATTCGAAACCGGCCGGACGGACGGGATACGCCCATCATTTTCCTGACGGCCAAGAACGACACCGACAGCATCGTCAAAGGGTTTGCCATGGGTGCCGTGGATTATTTGAGCAAGCCGTTCAACGGTGCTGAATTGCAGGCCAGGGTCAAAACCCACCTGGAACTCTACCGGTCCAGGAAAGCGCTCGAGGAGGTCAACCAGCGTCTGCGCCTGGAGATGGCGGAGCGCATCAAAGCCGAGGAGGAACTCAAACGGCGCGAGGAAAACTACCGTTATTTATCCCTGCACGACAATTTGACCGGCCTGTACAATACGCGCCATCTTTATCGCTCCTTGGAAAAACTGGTCGAAGAGGGCCGTCGCCAGGCGATACCCTTTTCCCTGATCTTCTTCGATATCGACAACTTCAAACGCGTGGTCGACACCCACGGCCATCTCAACGGCAGCAAGGCACTGGCGGAAGTGGCCACGGTGCTGGGCAGCTGCCTCGCCGAACCATCTTATGGCGTGGCATACGGCGGCGACGAATTTGTGGCCGTCCTACCCATTCATGACAAGACCCAGGCCCTGCAAAAAGCCCAAGAGATCCGCGCCACGCTGCTGCAAACGATGTTCCTGCCCAACGTCGAAAACGGCGTCCGGCTGCAGGCCAGCTTCGGCGTATCGACCTATCCCGACGACGCCGGAGACATCACCGCCATTCTCGCCCGTGCGGACCAGGCCATGTTCAACGTGAAAAGCAAGGGCAAAAACGCCGTGGGCGATGTGGACGGCGCCATTCTTTTGCACGCTCCGGTTGAGGATGCCGGCGAGCCGGTGCGGCCGCCTTTGACCCGGCATGCCTTGAACGGCGAGAAGGCATGATTAATACTTGATTGACGCATAAACAGAGAAGGTCAACCCCATGGACATCGTGCTCAGCGACAAAGAGGTTCGGGTGCTCGGCTGTCTGATCGAGAAAGAGCTTGCGACACCGGAGTATTACCCACTCTCCATCAATGCTTTGACGACCGCCTGCAATCAGAAATCCAGTCGCGATCCGGTCGTTTCCTACGAGGAAAAGACCGTGGAAGAGATTGTGGACGAGCTGGTCCGGAAAGAACTGGTCCACAAAAGCCACGTCGGCCGGGTCCCGAAAATCGAGGAGCGCTTTACCCACGCGCACAACCTCGTTCCCCGGGAATCCGCGGTCCTTTGCGTTCTGCTGCTTCGCGGACCTCAGACAGCGGGCGAGATCAAGGGACGCACCACCCGGCTCTGCACGTTCGAGACCCTGGATGAGGTTTATGAAACCCTGGGCCGCCTCGAAGAAGTCGGCTTTGTCGGGTGCCTTCCGCGCCAGCCCGGCCGCAAGGAATCCCGTTACAGTCACCTTCTTTGCGGCGAAGCGCCAATAGATAGAGAAGAAACGGCCGCAGGAGCCGGGCATGACGTTCCCGCGGAACCTGAGCGTATTGCATTAGTGGAACAAGACATCCAGGCCCTGCGAAATGACGTGGCGGAGCTGAAAAGAGAATTCACCGAGTTCAAAAAACAGTTCTACTGATCCTCTACGATGGCATTGACCGAGCACTGCTTTTCGATACGTATAGAACACAAGCGACACAACAGTATCCTCCCCGCAGCCATTCAGAATGCAAAACGCAGCGCCGTCCGATATTTGTTGCAATGTCGATGCATGAGAATTATTGTGTAGGTACTTTACCGACACTTATTTCCTGCAACGATCATATTTACTCCACCTGCAGGATGGCTGGTTGTGCCGAACGGCATCAGCCGGTTGACGAGGAAAAGACGGTCATGGGGCGATTTCTGAGGCCGGCGATGCTGTTGCTGCTTTGTTCGGCTGTGGCGGCGACCGGCGATCCGGTGTGGGCACAGAATGAAAACGGGGTGCAATCCGGCCCTTATCGTTATTCGTTTTCCTACACACCCATCTACCAATTCGAGACCGACCTGGAAAACGGCGGCCGCTTCGAGGTCAGTCGCCATTATGTGCGTTTCGACCTCACCCGGTCTTTCGGTCGATCCCTGCGCATGGGACTTGGACTGAGCTACGATTTCGAGAAATGGAATTTCGACGACCTGCCCACCGTGGCCGGAGCGACCCCCTGGAGCAGTCTTCATCGTCCCGGGGTCAGCCTGCCCGTATTCTATACCTTTGCCGACAGCTGGACTTTGGGGGTCACGCCCACCGTCGAATATTCCGGGGAATCCGGCGCCCAGTTCGACGAGAGCTTGATTTACGGCGGCATCGTGTCCCTGATGCATCCCTTCAGCCGCGATCTTTTTCTGGGCATTGGATTCGGGGTTTTCGATCAGCTGGAAGACGCCTCTTTCTTCCCGTTCGTGATAATCGAGTGGACAATCAGCGAACAGCTCAGGGTCACCAACCCATTGAGAGCGGGGCCGGCCGGACCGGCCGGCCTGGAGCTGGTATATGCACCCGTGGATAACTGGGAGATTGGCGTCGGCGGGGCCTATCGAACCTACCGCTTCAGGCTGAACGATAAGAGTGCCATGCCTGACGGCGTCGGCGAAAATGAATTTCTGGTCACCTTCCTGCGGTTGCAGCGTAAGATCGGCGCGCGCTTGACCCTGGATCTGGCCGGCGGTGCGCTTTTCGGCGGCGAGTTGTCCATCGAGAACGCCGACGGCGACAAGATCGGATCGGAAGATTACGATCCGGCCCCCTTTTTTGCGCTTACCTTCGCCGGAATGTTCTGACCCGGTGCATCTTAAGCGCATCTGAATTCGGAACAAACGTCAGGCAGGACGCGGCGCCCTGACCATTGTTCCGTTTCTACCCGGCCATGTGTATCAACAGCTCATCGAGATCGCAGACGGGAGCAACCGGGTGAACCCTGAACCCCACCTACGGCATGTATTGCCGGGTCATTTTCACAACGTCCAGAGGGCTCCCCTCGACGATGCAGCAGACCCTGTTTTCGCCGGGAAATGCGTCCCAGTCCGTGGCGATTCCCTTCAGATCCTGTTTGACATCTCCCTGCTACACGAGGAAGTGTATGTCACTCAGGTGGAGGTAGCTGTTGGGTAAACTGCGGACGCTTTCCGGCAAGCGGATTTGTCAGATTTTGAAAAAACATGGCTTTTTTTGAAGCCAGGAGACGCGGCAGCCATTGAGACAAGGTATTATAAAGGCATCCAGTCCGATCAGACTATTCGAATTGATTGACAATTTTGAGAGATAACTATACTTTATATTGTCAACACATATTCAAGGCTGTGAGCGATGCCGTTTCAGAAAGACCGCCTAAACACTATTGTTCGTCAAATCGTGGACTTAGTCCAGCCGATCAGAATTATTTTATTCGGCTCCGCAAGCCGAGAGAGTGAAAACAAAGAGAGCGACTACGACATCCTGGTGATCATGCCGGAAGGCACCCACCGTCGTAATACATCAAAACTACTTTATAAAAAAGTCGCTGAATCAGGAATTCCGGTCGACATAATCGTCGCAACATCCGAGGACATTGAAAAGCACAAAAATAATATCGGGTTGATATACCGGGCGATTCTCGCTGAGGGGAGAGAGCTTTATGCCGCCTGAAAGAGGGAGTCCTCAAGACTGGCTGATTCATGCAGAAAGTGACCTGCAGGTGGCTGTCACAGGAAAATCACCGAAGGTCTTGTACGAACCCTATGCTTTCACGCCCAACAAGCGGTCGAAAAGGCTTTAAAAGCAGTTTTAATCGCAAACAAAATTCCCTCCACCAAAACCCACAATATCGGTACATTGATCGGAATGTTGCCCGCTCATGTCGAGTTACCAGAAGAACTCAAAGAAGCAGCGGAATTAACCACTTATGCCGTGATGGCGCGATATCCCGGAGACCTTGAACCTGTTACAGAGGATGAATATCTGGAAGCCATTGGTCTTGCCAAAAAAGTGCTCAACTGGGCTAAGCATCAAGTGAGCTAAAAATATCCTCTTTAGTCCGGAACTCGATAT
>JARROL010000121.1:0-7534 GCA_037383965.1 Desulfobacterales bacterium
CAAGAAGTCGTTTCCGAGATAGCCGTTGCTGCCAAAGCGTTTTCACCCAGGGTATCGACCGCGACCTTCAGCAAGAGCGTACTGTCAACGCCGCCCGAAAAGGCAATCAGCACCCGCTGCATGCCGGCCAGCAATGCTTTGAGTTTTTCGACCTTGCGCGTGACAGCCTCATGGCGTGATCCACTGGTAAAAGCGCCAGTCATTACAACGCCTTTGCCCGCATCGGTTTAACAGTTACACAGTTGACAAGACACTCCGGATCAGGGAGCCCGAGCTCTCTCTGGGTGTGGTAAGCGATGGCCGGGCAGCCCCCGTGGCACAGGTCAAACCGGTGACAGCTTTCACAGGATTTGATTTCCAGTTCACGAAACGAAGCAAACACGGGAGAGTTGTCCCAGATGTCTGAGAATTCTTCTTGCGGCAGTCGGCCGGCCAAAAATTCTTCATCCTGAAGAAAAGCGCACGGGTAGACGTCACCCTCCGGGGAAATACAGCAGGTCATTTTGCAGGCCCCGCACATATTGAGCCCCAAAGAGCGGCGCTCTTCGGTGGATACCGAGAAAAACGAATCGCCTGTGGAGACCGTCAGATGCTCACTGAGCCAATGGGAAAAACCGAGCATCTGATCGCGGCTCAGATTCAATTGTGACCAGGAACGTGCGCCCCTGCCGGAAGGACGAAAGCGGGAGACGCGGAGCTTGGCACCGAAATCGGACGCCAATTCGACCAAGCTGTCCAATTCGGGAAAACTGAGCCTTGTCAGCACCGTATTGATGCTGACGTCGATATCCCGCTTGCGCAAGTGCGCCAATGCCTTGACGGCTTTGTCAAAACTGCCGCGGCCTCGTATCGGGTCATTGGAGGCCGGTGTGGCGCCATCCAGACTTACTTGGATATAAACGAGCTTGTTGTCCAAGCGCCTGGCAATTTCTTCGTCGATCAGGGTACCGTTGGTGCTGATACAGGTCACCATCCCTTTTCCATGGGCGTAGTCCATGAGGTCCAAAAAATCCGGACGCATAAAGGGTTCCCCTCCGCCGATATTAAATTGAAATACGTTTAAATCCGACAGGCTGTCTATCACGCGAAGGCATTGCGTCGTTGTCAGTTCACCGGCTCGCTTTCGACCGGCATCGGATAGGCAGTGAATACAGGCAAGGTTGCAGGCGTAGGTCACTTCCCAAGTAACGTTCACCGGGGCCGAAAGGCCCATTTCAACATATTGGTTGGCCATGGATGAGCCCCTTTGATTTGAGCAACGTCAAGACCTGCTCGACACGATCTTCGATCCATTGGCGCGGCCAGTCATGACGGGTACAAATCGTACCGATCAGGTCGGCAGCGGACTGATGGCCGTTGAAAAAATCGCTGTCGAAGAGATCTTTGGAGGGAAGAAAATATAGACGCGGTCCACGGTAATTGTAGAAGAGCAATCCGAATGTTTCACGCCGCACCTGGACGCCGTCTGCCAGAACATAGGTCTTTCTTGATGCCATCTGCCACCTCGGGGATCGAAGTAGTTGGAGGCAATGGGTTTCGGCCCGGCGCAGGTCAAGCCGAAACCGGCCGGGAACACAGAACCTCAATAGATTCCGCATATTCCGTCGACTGCGAGCTCTTCAATGGTGATTTCTTCGAGGATAAAGGGCGGTTCCGATTTCTTTTCATCCTCGTGAGCTTTGATTTCTTTTTCTTTTTTCTTTTCGTTCTGATTGACGGTCATCTGTTCAATCACCTCCTTTCCAAGCGGAAAGCCGTTATGGCGCCTGCGCCGTCCAGCCCTGATCAACGGTAATCATGTTGCCGGTGATATTCGCCGAGGCATCGGTGCACAGCCACAGTACGGCCATACCGATATCCTCGGAAGTGAGTTCACGTTCTTTCAGCAAGTGACCGGCAAAAAACTGTTCCTTGCCCTCTTCATCATCCATGCCGAAGCTTTCAGCGATGCCTTTCATCATGGGGGTCCACACGGTACCCGGACAGACCACATTGGCGTTGATATTGTGATCGGCCACTTCCATGGCGATTGATTTGTTCAGCCCGATGATGCCGTGTTTTGCGGCACAATAGTGGCCGCCCATGCCGAACCCGCGCTGACCGCCCACGGATGAGATACTGACCACCTTCCCACTGTGCTGGCTGATCATATGGGGAAGCACATAGTGGCAGCACAGGTACATGCCTTTCAGGTGGGTGTCGATGACTTCATCCCAAACCTCTTCCTCCATCTCCGCGATGGCTACCATAGAAGTATTGCCGGCGTTGTTCACCAGAATGTCGATTTTACCAAATTTTTCGACGACCTTTTTGACCATGGCTTCCACATCGGCGGCTTTACGAACGTCGCACTGGATGCCGATGGCTTCGCGGCCCAGTTCCTTGATGCCCGCGACTGCTTTGGCCATGGTGTCCGGTGTCGACATCTCATAGGGAATGGTTTTCATATTGGCGCAGATATCGGCAATGGCAATATCGGCACCCTCTTTGGCCATGCACCGCGCTGCGGCCAGACCATTGCCCCGGGCCCCCCCGGTAACGATGGCCACTTTGCCTTCCAGTTTCATGCACGTTCTCCTTTCTGCGCATAAGATCGCAGGGAATATGGTTGTGGTCCCCGCAGATTGCCTGGCATTAGATGGCGGACCTCCATCAGTCATATAGGCGGCGCCACGTCCGACGATACGGCACTCTCTTGGCGTCGGCGGGGCGCTTGCCCTTTTGCTGAGCGATCCGTCGCCGATGGCACCGTTTCAGACCGTCTCGCGCAACCCTTCCAGGTCAAAAATCTCGCCGATCTGCTGGAGACTGAAGTTGATCTCCTGCAGGTCATCTTTCAGCGAATCGAGTCCGTACTCGCGAATCTGAAAATCAAGTTGCCCTTCCAGGCTATACGTCAGGTGCAAGAGGTTGAGCAGGTGCACCCAATCCGGTCGATCGACCAGGCGTTCGAAATATTTGCCCATCATGTCACCGGCCGCCAGTTCCGTCAGGCCCCATTCCAAGGTTTCACGACCGACTTTTTGCAGCATCACGCCCCTGAGGAGCACAGCGGTACGAACGCCCAGGCGAGTGATATCCTTTATCATTTCCTGGTCGGCTTGATTGAACTCCATCGAGGTCTCCTCAGGTCATCCGGACCTTCATTGTTTTGACATGTTTGATAATTTTTTCCAATTTGTCGTAAAATGGAACACAAAACGCTTGAGCTGCGCCCGCTTCCTGGCATGCAGCCACCTTGCCTTGCATATCCTCAAATTCTTTTGTCAGTTCCTCCATGTCTTCAGTACCCTTTTGGGTCTTGAAATAAAGTTTTTTATCAAGTGGTTCGAGGTCGTCTGCAAGAGAAATCAGTTTTTCCTTCACAGCATCAAATTGAGTTGTTTCGGCCACTTCACGAAAGGTTTGACACATTTCCCGAACGAGTTGGGTTCCAGTCTTTTCTTCACTCACGATAAGATCTCCTTCTGTATAGGGTTTTGAATTGCGTTTGTTTGACCTGTTCACCACCGATCAATGCCGGTGGTGATGATGCGGATGATTGCAGCCTTCACCATGCTCGTGGTGGTGATGCCCGGCACCGGGACACGGACGGCTTTCCTCCGGCGGCGCTTCGGGCACCACCTTTGGCGGCAGCTGGGTCCGCAGGGTGTCGGCGATCATGGTAAAGGCCTTGGCGGTGATGCTCTCCGGGTGAAGGTTCACCACCGGCACGCCGCTGTCGGCGGCCTCTGAAAACAGCGGGTCGATCGGTATCGAGCCTAAAAAAGGAATCTCCATCATCCGGGCCAGCTGTTTGCCCTTGTCTCTGCCGAAGAGATAGACCGTGTCCCCGCAGCCACCGCAGACATACATGCTCATATTTTCTATGAGTCCGAGAACTTTAGCGCCCAGTGTCTGTGCGGCGTTGACGGCTTTGGAGCACACCAGGGTGGCCACTTCCTGGGGGGTGGTGACGATGATCGCACCATCCAAATCCGGGATCGACTTGAGAATGGCAATCGGTTCGTCGCCTGTTCCCGGTGGAAGGTCCACCAGCAGGAAATCCAGACCGCCCCATTTGGCGGAGGACAGCAGTTGTCGAATGGTGCGGCTCTTGGCCTGACCACGCCACATCACCGGCGTCATGTCACCGGGCCAGAACAAGGCGACCGAAAGGGCTTTGATGCCGTGTTCGGTCACAACCGGATCGAGCCAAAAGGCGCCGTTGAGCTTGGCCTCTTTTTTGATTCCGAACATTTTCGGTACGCTGGGACCGTGCAAGTCGGCATCGAAAACGCCTACCTTCAAGCCGGCCTTTTGCAAAGCCGCTGCCAGGTTCACCGTGGTGGCGGTTTTACCGACACCACCCTTGCCGGAGAGGATGGCGATTTTGTATTTGACATACTGTAAGGCTTCGGCGATGGCGCCTTCCTTGGTCAGCTGGTGCTGCTGTTTTTCTTTGAATTCCTTGCGGGTCAATTCCTCCATTGAATCCTCCTTGCCGGCAATACCGATTATGACAGGCGTCTGAGGTGATAGTTTTGGCTGCCGATTCCCATGTGTTCGGCTTCCTGAAGCACGGTCATAACGTCGACCCCGCTGACCTTTGCCACTTCTACATTTCCCTCTTCCTGGATGATGTCCAGGCTGGCGCGATCGATGGCGACTGGGTCGCTCGAGGTTAGAAAGCCTTTGTTTGAAACCACCGGGTTCTGGCTGAAGGGGTAAAATTCAGGCTGCGGCGTCACGTCCCAAAGGTAGTTGATGTAAAATATTTTGCCTTCCACTGCCGCCTTGACCCCCAGATGACTTTCCAGGGCCCGGCGCTGGAAGGCACGCAGGTCCGGCAAGGGGGGTTTTTGTCCGTTAAAAATGTAAGGGTTGATAGATTTGAGCAAACGGGTGCGGGCGCGTCCGACCAGACAGTCGAACCCGCCGTTGATCAAAGCCCCGTTCAGCCCCACCAGGGGGTGCAGGGTGACGTGCGAGAGCACCCAGAGGGCATCGCTGCGGCAAACCGCCGTGCCCACTTCCACACCGCCCAGTTCGGAATCGGACAGGTTGCAGGGAAACAAATCGCCCTCGTCGCCACTGAAACCGCCGTTAATGACAAAATGGCCGCCCAGGGTTTCATTGGAAAATCCTTGGGAGCTGGTTAATTTCATGAAATTGTTGCCCCGGGCATGTTTCCAGTAGTCTATCAGTTTCAGGCCGTCACAGACTACCGGCCGTGTCTGCGTGGCCGCATTGGCGGCCTCGGCAACGATTCGCACAAATTCGGGTCGCAGACCGTAGTCATATCCTTCCTCGGCCGTATTGACCTTCAGGGCCACCCGCATCCCTTCCGACAGGTCCGCGGTCGCCCCGGAAGATTCAACCAGCCGCGACAGCTTGTGCCTGACGGTGTTGTCGTAGTGCATGCGGGTCGTGTCTACCCAGATGACATCGCTCATGGTGCCGCCTTCCAGTCAATATTCGAAAATGTAAAACGGGTGAGGGAGGGTGGGAAACCACCCTCCCGGGTGCAGTGCAGTATTTAATCGGGCGTCTTGCCTTTGAACGGGTCGTACTTTTTCCACTCGTTGAAAGCCCACTCTTTCTCGTAGTCGATTCGGCGGAAAGGCATGACCTCGGTGGTCAGGTCGTGTTTGTTAAACACACCTCGCAGCCGAACGGTCGTGGGTTTGTGGTTGGCTATGCCGCCCTGGCGTATCTGCCACTTGGCGATGTGCTCGGGTGTCATCGGTGGCTCATAGTTGATGAGCTTGTACTTACGGGTCCCCAGGCCGATCTTTTCTCCGGCTGCCTGGGTAATGCGCGGGCTAAAGCCGTTGACGATACGAAAACGGTCGTCACCCGGCTTGCACCCCTTTTCGTCGGCCACCGATCCCGGGCTGACCGGTGCGTTGTCGATGGCATCCAGCGTGGCCTCCTCGACGGCCATCAGGTCCTTACCGGCGAAAATACCCACATCTGGGGCAACCGCCAGACCGGCCCAGGGGAAACAATCGCACTCGGGTACGACGTCGATGGCGCAGTTGATGAAGCCGACTTTGCCACGGTCAAAGCACTTCAGCGCACCCAGAGCGGCATCGGCGTGGGCGATCATGGCATTGGGGAAGTAATTTTCCTCAAAACCAATGCCGGTCATTCCTGAAAAGAGGCAGGTCACTTGACAGGAGTAACACAACCGGCAGCGTTCGGGATACCAGATTTTGCCATGTTCGGCAACTTTGTGAGCGCTGCGCGGGCATGAATCATCGCACATCTTGTGGAACTTGCAGGCTTTGCCGGGGCACTTATCGGTGAACTTGGGCCAACCGATGGCATCGTGCGGGTCACCCCAGTGGGCCAGGTGCGTGATGTATTTGCCCCGTTTGGACTGGCAGCCGATACCCAGCTGTTTCAGGATCCCGCCATACATAGTGATGGAATGACCCCGGGCGTGGGCGAGAACGATCATGGCATCGGCTTCGGCGATGGCCCGTCCGATATACGTTTCCTTAATGATATTGCCTTCGGGGATGTCGACCCGGTAGTCGTCTTCACCGGAATACCCGTCGGCGATGAGCACCGGGCAGCCGAAGGTCGCATCGGTGTACCCGTGCCGGATGGCGCCTTCCATCTGGTACTGGGATATTGCCATGCTGTTGAACGTATGGTATGAAAGTGTGGTGTCATTGACGACATATGGATGACCACCACAGGCCTTAACTTCCTCCACGATGGCGGCAATGTATTCCGGCCGCAGGATCGCCGTCCGGTTGTACTCGCCGTAGTGGATCTTGATAGCCACTTCATCGCCCTTTTTGATGCATTCATTGAGTTTGGCTTCGTAAAAAAGATCTTTCGTCTTGCAGATCATCGATTCGGTCCAGTTGGTGGCGTTGGCTTCAGCGAACCAGACCGGGGCGGGACCCTTCTCGGTGTAAGGTCCCCACTTTTTCTTCGTGGGATTCCAGCTCTTAGATTGGTAGGTGTCTCGCCCCCCTACCACGGGCCCTTTCATTTCATTCCACTTCGTTGGGTCATACTTGTGTTCAACCATCTAAAGTACCTCCTTCTGTGCACATCGTGTGATCGTTTGCTCCCACCAAATAGCTATACTCGAGTGTTCGCCATGCCGGCGTGAAACCATATGGTAGTCGCCTTTGAAGAGGTTTGTGCCTGCCGCCACCTCCTTTCCGTTCGGATTGCGATGCGGTGACCCGTTCCTGAAGAAGTCATCACCTTGTTGTAGAATCGTGGAGACCCAGCAAGCCGAAATGGCTGCTGAGACGACTGGCGGTTTCAATAAAAGGCCGTCAGTCAAGGGTTTGGTAAACAACCGCCACCGCGAAACTCTACTGAGTCTGCAAGCGGTGTGCCGGTCGGAGCGAGAGCGGGAGATACAGCCTCGGCGGGAGCTGCATCATATCTGGTTTATCTATATATTTCAGTTGAATAGATAATACTGTAGCGGCCAGTCGATTCTGAGAATGGCAACTGTTGTCGATCTACATTTCGGGTCGAAGCGAGGCGAAAGTTCACAAGATTGCAGGTGCAGTGATTA
>JARROL010000122.1:0-7498 GCA_037383965.1 Desulfobacterales bacterium
CGGCAAGGTCCGGCTCGGCGAAACCCTTCAAGCGGCCGTAGAACGGGCAATATTGGAGGAAACCGGGCTAACCGTCCGCGCCAGCCAGCCGGTTCACACCTTCGACCTCATCGAGCGGGACACACCGGGTCGCATCCGGTTTCACTACGTGATCGTGGATTTGGTCGCAGATTATGTAACCGGCACCATCAGTGCCGGCGACGATGCCCGCGAGGTCCGCTGGATCGGGCCCGACGAAATTCGGCAGTTGAAGGTGAGCCCCCAAACCATTGACCTCCTGCAGCGCAAATACGGCTTCGGCCGGCCGCGAGCGGATGGTTCACCTGTTCCGAACATGTTCCGATAAAATGCAGTGAAAGGCGGTCCGGCGTTGCACTCTGATCGGATCAAATGGAATCGCAAGTACCGCAGCCGCAGGGCGGCCCTTCGCGCCCGCCCATCTGAGATCGTCTGCACTTCTTATCACCTGGCCCCCCATGGATGCGCTCTCGACATTGCGGCGGGCAACGGCCGCAATGCACTCTTCCTGGCGCAAAAGGGGTTTACGGTGGAAGCCCTGGACATCTCGGAGGCCGGACTGAAGATGGCCGCCGGTCGGGATCCCAAGGTACGCGCGGCTTGCGTCGATCTCGACGTATACGATATCGTGCCGCGGCGCTACAGCCTGGTCCTCAACATCCGATACCTCAACCGCAGGCTCTTTCCTCAGATTTTCGAAGCCCTGATCGGGGGCGGGGTCCTTGTTTTCGAAACCTACCTCAAACATCCGAATTTCGTTCCGCAGCGTCCGCATCGCGACGACCACCTTTTGAGGATCAACGAGCTGTTACTCGGATTTTTAAAACTGGAGGTCGTCTATTACAGCGAGACGACGGTCGCAGCCTTCGGTGAGCCCTACCCGATGGCCTCGCTGGTGGCCATCAAACGATAATGCCCGCTTCGCGCAAAAAGGCGGCGATATCGCGCCAGAAGCGTTCGGCATCCGGTGGGCAGTCGTTGTGACCGCAATCGTACGCCAGGAGTCTCGCATGACGGGCGGCCTTTTGAAGCGTCGTGCCGTGATGAAAGGCAATGATGTCGTCGTGGCGGCCGTGAACGATGAGAACCGGTCCGCTGAATTCACGCACGACCGTCAGGTTGTCGAAAGGGTCGCGGACCATGAACGCGGGAACCAGGTATCGTGACGCCATGGCGCGAATTCCGGTGAAGGTCGACGCCAGAATCAGGGCTGCTGCCGATCTCTTTGCAGCCAAGGCACAAACGGCACCGCCGCCGAGGGAACGGCCGTATAAGACGATTTTCGAGGGGTCGACATCATGACGCGCTGCCAGCATGTCGTAGGCCGCAATAAAGGCCGCAGTGATGCTTTTCTGAGACGGTGTACCGGTCGATTGGCCATACCCCGGGTATTCGACCAGCAATACGCCGATACCGAGTGCGGTGAAAGGCATGAGTTCGCCGGCGCACACATCGATGCGCTCGGCGTTGCCGTGGGCGAAGATGAGGGCCGGCCCGCGGCCGTCCGCCGGACTGCTGGCGGGAGGGATGTACCAGCTTTCAACGGTTGCGCCGGCGGTGTTAAGCCAGATTTTTTCAATCGGCAGGTTGTCGGGAAGGGCAACCGGGGCATAGCCGATGTGACTGCGCGGAAAAATCATTTGGCGCTGGAATGCAAACACCAGAATGCAGTAAACTGCATACGCCAGCACCGCCAGCCCAATATATTTCACCCATACCGGCATCGCGATCTCCTTCGCCTGCAACGTGTCGTTTCTGTTTCGGAGACTGTTCGACACCACTTTTCCAGCACCGGACCGGAGTTGTCAACAACAATGCGGCGGCGAAGGTATCCGGCCAGAGGGGTTCCGGATAGACACGCGGCCGTCATTTTGTTAAAACATTTTTGTAAACTGGAATCGGTGCTTGTAATTTGACATCTCTTAATACCTAAGCAACAGAGCCGCTCGAAACCGGCGACGAACCGGAGAAATAATTGTCTCTTGTCCTTCAAAGTGCGGCCGGCATCGTGGTCTTCGCCCTCATCGCCCTCGCATTGAGCGAAAACCGCAGACGCATTGGTCTGAAAACGGCTTTTATCGGTATCGGGCTTCAATTTGTGGTCGGGTTTCTCCTGCTGAAATTGTCCCTTTTCAGGGCGTTTTTTCTGCTGCTCAACCGGTTGGTACTGTCTCTGGAAGAATCGACCGCAGCCGGTACCGCCTTTGTTTTCGGTTACCTGGGCGGCGGACCGCTGCCGTTCGACGAAAAATTTGCGGGCGCCGGTTTTATCCTGGCTTTTCGTGCGCTGCCGTTGGTGTTGGTTATCAGTGCCTTGTCGTCCCTGTTGTTTTACTGGAAGGTCCTGCCGCTGGTGGTCAGGGCTTTTTCCTGGGCCCTTCGGAAAACCATGGGCATCGGCGGTGCCGAAGGCCTGGGCGTCTCTGCCAACGTTTTCGTTGGCATGGTGGAGGCACCCCTGTTTATCCGCCCCTATTTGAATCAAATGACGCGCAGTGAGCTCTTTTCCGTGATGACCTGCGGCATGGCGACCATTGCCGGCACAGTCATGGTGCTCTATGCCAGTTTGCTGAGCCGAACGATTCCCGATGTCATGGGACACATTTTGACCGCTTCGATCATCAGCGTTCCGGCAGCGATCAGCGTATCGAAGATTATGGTACCGGAAACCGGTGAACTCACTTCGGGAAGCATGGTCGCATCCGAGAAGGCGAGCGGCGCCATCGACGCCATTACGCGCGGAACCCTTCAGGGGGTCACGCTGGTGATCAATATCGTCGCCATGCTGGTGGTCCTGGTCGCCATGGTGCACTTGCTCAACCTGGTGCTGGGATGGGTGCCGTACTGGCGTGGCCAAGCCGTGACGTTACAACGGATTTTCGGTCTGGTCATGGCCCCGGTGACGTGGCTGATGGGAATACCTTGGGATGAGACCGCCACGGCGGGTGCTTTGATGGGAACCAAAACGGTCCTCAATGAGTTTATCGCCTACCTCGACCTCAGTCGACTGCCCGAGGGGTCCCTGGCCCCTCGCCGCAAAGTGATCCTGACGTATGCCATGTGCGGGTTTGCCAACCCCGGCAGTCTTGGCATCATGATCGGCGGCTTGGGTACCATGGCGCCGGAACGACGGCAAGAAATCGTCTCACTGGGTTTGCGGTCAATCGTGGCCGGCACGCTGGCCACCTGCATGACCGGAGCCGTGGTGGGGATTCTCGGAGTGTGACGGCCCAGACAACCGGCTCGGTTTCCATCCGGTCGATCCGGGTTCCGTGACGCTTGCACGGCAATACCGGTGATGACAGAGTTCGATGCGGACGTCAGCGGTTGTCGTCGGAATATTCAATTCGGTCACCCGACTGCATCCGTAAAATGATCATTATAACGCGTTTCGATGCAGGCCGGCAGCCGACTTGACACACCGGGTTATATCCCGTACTATCGCGGTATCCAAAGATAGCAAAATTATCTGGTTTCTTTAAAGGAGGCCTGCATGACAGAAGAGACAAACTATGAATGCAAAAACTGCGGTCACAAAATCAAGGTGAAGAGCACCGAAGCGGCGGTTCCTGAGTGCTGCAAGCAACCGATGATAAAGTCAGAGCCCTTGCCGGTATGCGAGTTGTCCGAAACTGCCGAACACTCGCGAATGGAAGATATGGGTGAACCCTGCGATGACGGTCGTGCCGGAAAACTTTGATCAAACCGGCCGAACCACAGGGTAACGACGTCCGATGTATTGACAGGTTCATCTTTGACCCTGCACCTATCGCGCTCCCAATCCAACGCCCCCGCCCCATTCCTCGTATGGATCGGCTTCAATGGGAGTGATGCCGTTCGACCTCTTTTCTGCAGTGAATCCGTGAACTAATTTTTTCGTGAACCCTAAAAGTGGGGAGGATGCCATGTTCGGAAAAATCCTTGTCGCTTTGAAATTTTCTCCGTCCGGTCTGAACGCTATTGATCTGGCCGTCCGGCTGTCGCAGGCTCACGGTGCCCGATTGTATGTATTTCATGCACTCGATTGTCATTTCAAGGACTTGGACGATGACGATCCGAAAATGAACGCAGTCCTAACGGCCGTTCAACAACGGATCGAGTCCGATCTCACACCGCGACTGGCAGGCACCAGTGCGGTAGCCATCGACTATTTTCCGGCCGACCCCGCTCTGGAGGTCTGCCGTATTGCCGGAAACATTGGTGCAGATCTGATTGTGGTCGGGTGTCATCAACCGCATCGTCGATATAGCTTGGGCCGTGTGGATTACATCGGTATGACGATATTGGAAAAAGCCCCTTGCGCGGTGTTGCTCGTGCCCCTTATCGAGCCCGCCGGGGATGCACCATTTCCGGACCAGCCCGGGCCCGGACAGACCCTCTTATAAAAATGCTAGAATGCGTGTTCGTGCGGGGACGACATCTTAAAAGGGCCAGAAATTGTTGTCGTTCCAGATTGTCTCCGTAACTTCCCGCTCGACCTCGGCCAGAAGCGCCAAATGGGTTTTTTCCCAATCGGCCAACCACTCGTACAAGGCTTTTTCATTGGGATCCGTTGCTTCTTCCGCCCGCTGCGAATAGAGTGTGATGGCGTTTTTTTCCATTGCCATGGCGGCTGCAATTGCGGCCGATTCGAACCCGGCTGCCGATATTTGATCCTTCAGCTCCTTAGACAGCACCGTCGAAGCGATGGCACCGGCGGGTTCCGTGCCATAAGCACCGGACTTGAAACTTTTCGTTTCACAATAGACCCGATACTGCTCGGAGAGCACACGGATATGGTTTTTTTCTTCATCGGCCATTTGTCCGAAGAAACGGCGAACGGCGTCTTTATCGGTCTGCTGGGCAACCGTCGTGTAGAAGGCGCGGCCCCTCTTTTCCAATAAGATAGCACTTTTCAAAATTTTCACCGTTTTGTCTTCACCCATTTGATACCTCCTTTGACCGGTCATGCGAGGGTTTGTCACCGTTGAATCGTACAGTCCGAAAAACGGGTCTGTCCGGCCATTTTCGTTGGCCGATTCAGTCGATTTGATTGTCACCACTTGCTCATTCAAACGGTGACAACATATGCATGAGAGCTGATTTTTCAATGCTGCCGCGAAAAACCAGGTAATGGGCCGAAGGTAATGGGTGAGGGGTCAAGGATAAAAAATCTTTGATATGATGATTTTATCCACAACCCGTGACCCATTGCCTCTAACTTTTTTTAGGCGCCGTCGAAGAGTTCCACCAGAAGCGGTTCATACCATGATTGCAGACCGAAGCCTTCGATAAAGCCATTGTGGCCTCCATGGTGTTGAATCGACAACCTGGTGAAACGGTTGAGACGGAGCCGCTCGAAGTCCTCGACCGCAATGATGGGATCATCTGCGGCTGTCAGCAGGGTGAGCGGAAGGGGAATGTGGTGCAGCGCGTCGTCCAGCATCGTATAGGTCTTGAAATAGGCCCGTGCCGAGTTGAAATCGCTGTATCCCGCCAGCAGCGCATCGGTCAGCCCGCGCACCGATGTTTCCGCCGACAGCGGTGTGAAGTCGTAGCGCTGAGGGTAAAGGGCTTGCTTTTGGCGCAACGACCGCCGCCATTTTTTTAAAAAATAAATTCGAATATACGGGATCGCATCGATGCGAGTGGTCGCTTTTTCCGGATCGAGCACCGGGCTGATGCAAACGACGTGTCGCAGGTTGTCGATTGGTTCCCGACGGCAACGCCGGGCGATGCGCAAGGCAAAATTGCCGCCCAGTGAGAAGCCGACGATAAAGGCCGGGACGCCGGCCATCAGGCCGGCAGCCCGGCGAACAGCCTGAAATACTTCATCGAGAGCCGAGGCGTAGAAAAGGCCGGTGTTGAGATAGTGGCTGCTTCCGTGGTCTCTGAAGTTGAGCCGGAAAACCGCATAGCCGTTTTGGAATAGACGGTTGCCGGTGCGAACGCAATAAGTAGAGGAAACACTGCCTTCCCAGCCATGGAGTATAATGACAACGCCTTTGACCGGCCTGTCCGGCGGTGGGACGGAGAACCAGCCGAGGAGCCGCACACCGCCACCCGCATCAAGGATTATCGAACGCGCCGATCGTATGACGGGAGAGGCGTGCCGTATGCGGAGTCTGCTGCTGGCGAGTATTGTTTGTAAGTGGGGATTGCGAAGGAGCAACGGCGGGGTGAAGGTTGCGGCATCAGACCGCCGTTTTATCGTTCGATCAGAGTACAAATCAGGTCAACGGCGCGATCCAGACTCAATTTCGACATGTTCAACACCAGATCGTAGTGAACCGGTTGATCGTAGTCCGCACTGTTAAAAAGCTTCATCAATTTCAACCGCCTTTTGCCTTGTTTGATGACCGCCTGGCGCGCTTCGTCCGGGGTAAGGTCATAATGAGCCTGCATAAATTTCACGCGGTCGGCTTCATCGGCGAGCAGAAGGAGATGCATGACGTCTTGTCGGTCCTGGAGGATAAACTGGGCTCCCCGGCCTAAAATAATAATGTTGCCCCTGTCGGCGATCTGGGGAATGAGGCGGTTGAGCAGTTTGACATACTGCTGCTCGTCCATGAAATTCTTGGACGGGTCGAAAATGCGACGGATAAAACCGGTTGGTGGCGTAACCTGGAATTTACCGTTTTCTTCACCCTCGAATGAACGGATACTGTCAGCGGACAATTTGGTGCTTTGCGCCAGTTTGTCGATGATTTCCTCGTTGGCGACGTCATAGCCGAGGCGGGCGGCGAGTTGGTCGGTCAATGTCTTGCCGCCGGCGCCGAATTGACGGGAGATCGTAATGACGGGCACCCGAAACTCCTTTTTGTGGGTGGGGGAATTAATTACGACCATACTTGCAAAACCCTCGCGGGTCAAGTTTATTTGGGTATCCGATAGCGGTTTGACTTCCTTTGGCGATTCTTTTATACATACGGGTGGAGCCGAAGGCTTGAATGATTCGATCTGTCGCAGCAATCATTGTGCGACGGCTTGCTGCTAGGCTGCTGGAGGTTTCAAGCCCTATCCGACCGATTGCCGGGCCGGCTGCGGCACCGCACCACATGACATCGTTTCCGATTCAAAAATGGCTAAGATCGTCGATCTCAAAACATATCGCGCGCAAATTTTCCACGACCGGGCCTTCGGTCCCTGGGAAAAACGCTTCGACGAGACCTACGACCTCACCTCACAGCTTGCGGATCTTTCCAACAAGACCTTGCTGTTCCTGGCTCGACCCGGAGATGCCGGCACGCTTGCTTTCTACGAGATCATCATGGGCACACTGGATATCGGAACAGCTGCGGAATTCTACACGCTCGACAAGCAAAATCAGCTGAAGGTGGTCGACACGCACCTCTTTCTGGCGGATCAGATGCGCTTCGAACTGATGCGCCGGCTCGGTTGGGTCACGCGGTTTCCCTGCCAGGCTCACACGCTGGTCAAGCTGATTCAGGACGCCGAACGCTTGAAGTCAGAGAGCAGGGGGTGTCCGCCTGAGCTCTCG
>JARROL010000123.1:0-7460 GCA_037383965.1 Desulfobacterales bacterium
TTGAAAGTGAAGTAGCCTTCCGGGGACTCGCCCTTGAAGTCCGGAGGCAGGATGAGGTATTTGCCACCTTCGCCCTTGTCCGGGCCGACAAACCCGACATCGGTGAGCGGGCGATGCCAGAAGTCATCGAGGATACCCTGGAGTTTTGGCGGCACTTCGATGACGGTGGGACCGTCCTTTTTCAGATCAAGGTAACCCATCCCGTAGATCACATCGGAGTTCGGGGTGCTGACGATGGTCTCGGCGCTGAGCCGGTCTTTCCAGATGGGAAAGACATTGGAGCCCTCGCCGAACTCGGCTTCCGAGCCCTTCTTCATTGCCCACAAGGCGGTGGCCGGCAGGGACCAGATGACGACCTGGCAGGCGCGTTGGAATAGGACTTCGTCGTAAAGGCGGTCGGCGGATTCCTTTGTTGGATAATTTTCCGGGAAAGGTAAGGACTGGAGATCTTTCCAGTGGTTCTGACCAGCATGCAGCGGGACTACTGCCAGCAGAACCAGGACACAGAAAAAGATGACCGTTTTATGAAGTCTTCTCATCATCATGTTCCTTTCTAAATAGATTCAGACGCCCGCAGGTCACAATTTTCATGTTCAACGATCCCGAGATAAAGGAGGGAACATCTGATCGGATGTCCCTCCTGTTGTCTCAGGTCGACTTGATTTATTGAGGTGCCCGGAACTCGACCCTGCGGTTCTTGGCACGGCCTTCGGGGGTATCATTCGAGGCCACGGGCTGTTCGAATCCATACCCTTTGGCGGTCAGTCTTCCCGGGTCGATACCCTTGTCAACCAGGTAATTCATGGCCGATTCGGCCCGCTTCTGCGATAACCAAAGGTTGTATTTGGCTGTACCGGTGTTGTCCGTGTGTCCCTGTATTTCCACCTTGAGATCCGGATTGTTCCTCAACACCCTGACCGCTTCGTCTAGCATCGGATAGGCGTCGGATTTGACCGTCGCGCTGTTGACGTCGAAGAAAATCTCGCCTTGATAGGCCCAGCAGCCGTCCGCGTTGACCGTGGCCCCCTTGGGTGTATTGGGGCACTTGTCCCGATCATCGGGCACCCCGTCACCATCACTGTCCGGTTTGGCCACAGGGGCAGGTGGAGCCTTTGGGCACCCCGTGCTGTCGACTGCCGTCCCTTTGGGGGTACCGGGGCATTTGTCCAGGTTGTCGGGCACCCCGTCACCATCGCTGTCGCCAGGCTCTGCGAGGAATACCGACTGCACAAAACCGGCCATCCCCTTGCTGGAGTTAATAGAGTCGGCGGTGGTGGCAAACCCGCACTTCCCGATGCGCGCTATTCCATCCATCAGCTCTTTGCCGGCCGGGTCGTCCCCGACCAGTACGGTGTAAAAGCAGACCTTGTCACCGTAACGGTTCTTCACCTCCTGGGCCGCCTTCGCGGCATCCATTCCGGTGTTCTTCTTGCCGTCGCTCACCAGGATGACGGCGGTATTGCCGCTCATCGATGACAGGTCCTCTCCGCCGGCCCTGGAGGCATCGCCGATCGGCGTGTAGCCGCCGTAGTTTGCCCTGCCCAGGGAGGCTTCGAGACCCCCCTTCGAATAGGCCTCGGGACCATAGGTCGATTTCGTATCACTGCTAAATCCGGCTCCGAAGGTCCTCACGGCGGCGTTGAGCCGCATGCCGGCCGGGATGGTCTGGTTCATCCGGCTGACGACCTGCTCGGCGGTCGTAAATTTGGTCTGGCCGTTGTACTTTTCCCCCATGCTGCCCGAGGCATCCAGCAGGACCAGAAAGTTATTTGTCCTTTGCTCGTAGCCGGTCATTTGAATCTGCTGAGGAATGAACGCTTGTCCGGTTATTTGGGGTTTGGGTTGCATGGCAGCGCAGCCCATCAAAAAACTGATCGATCCCAATGCCACAAGTTTTACCCAAAAGTATTTAACCATTTTAACCTCCATTCAGTTTTCGATGCTTGTTGGTTCGTCTCGATTTTTAGGCTGAGCGATATGCGCGTCGCTTTTATTTCGTCCATCTCAATCAAATAGGTGCAACAAAATTATTTGGGGAACAAAAACTGAAACGTGAACACCACCTGCCAGTCCGGCCCGGCATCCGGTGTGACGATGTTGTAATAGGCCTCGAGCCGCGAGTTGATCGGCTGGTTGCCGATCTTGAAAAGCTTTCCGGCCCCACCGCCCAGCGGAACGGTCCAGCGCTGACCGGAAGACGCGTTCCAATTGGCCGTGAGAATCATATCTGAGATCAGGTACCAGCCGTCGTCCAAGTTGTAGTTGATGAATGGTTCGATGAGCATCTGGTTGACGCTGGGCCGGTCGTCGTCACCGGCAAAGGACCACAATTGACGAACCAGACCGCCGTAGGTCCCCCACTTGGGCTGGATAAGGAGGACACCGGTGGGGCCGGCACTCCACTTGCCGGATCCGAGCTGATCCTTGGAGGCCGTGGGCAGGTTGATGGACGGCCCCAAACCCCAGATGAACCCGGAGGGCTTGGCGGGGGAGAAGAACAGCGAATAATTGATGTCCCCCAATCCGGTTTTACGATCCTTGGAAGGGAATCCCTCCGGGATGCCGGGCGTTCCCTGGATGAATCCATCTACGCTGACGACGGCTGGAATGAGAGCCCGGTTGATCAGGTTCCAGTCTCCCACCGTCACCGGAATCACCGGGTTGATATTGAAGAAATAGGCGCTGCCGTCGGGTGCTCCGAAATCCATCGTCAACTTCAGGGGCAAGCTGTACATGGCGCCGACTGGATTTTGAACAGCGGCCCGGAGGTCCCCGCCGCCCTCAGCTTTGCTATCCGGAGGTTGGGCGACCGCCTGGGTCGGGGCGAATGCCGCGATCCATAAGAAGACCGCCGAAACCGTAAGCGATAACAATCGAATATTAAATGTTTTCATCCACAGACCTCCTTATATTTCTTCATGGCACCGCTTCATGCCTTCTCCGATTCGGTTTTATCCGGCAGCACGGCGATGGCATCGTGAACGAACAGCGAACGGACCTTGTCCCAGAAATCACCGCCGAGCACGATGAGGCTGCCGATAAAAAGCAGATCACCGGCTGCGGCCAGTAAGAGCCGATTTTCCTCGAATCGTGGTATCAGGTTCTGTAAGTAGGGCGATATCCAGCCGAAAAGCGCTGGGATAATGAACATGACGAGCCCGATGCGATAACGCGCCAAACTCACTCGATCCGGTGGTCCATGCTTTTTCAGGAAATCGAAAATGCGGCTTTTCATCATGTTGAAACCGGATTTACCCATAATGGCGACAGCCAGGATCGTGCCGATTTCTGGAATTCCGACAGCCAAAGCTCCCGAAATGATGGATTTCCAATGTGTTGGAAGATCGGAAGCCGTGACCAGAGGTATGAGCAGGGGGCTGCACCAGCTGGCGACGAATACGATCACGCCGAGACGAAACCGCCATTGGGACTGTGTGGGTAAGTCAGTCATGATTTGCCTACTTAAAGAGAGAAGATTCAGACGATCACCGGATTGATTCCCGAAAGCTCACCCTCGTGAATAGAAACTATATTACCAAGTATTTGTATGGCCCCTAACAGAGATTTAAAACGATCAGTTTTCATGTATTTTTCAAGTGCAACACGATTGGTCCACTTTTCTATCCAGAGAAATAGATTGGGAGTGCTAGCTGATTCGAAAATGCTTCGGTCAACGCGTTCATGGCTGCATTCCCGGTCGAAATTCTCCACACCGGATGACATTTCGAACGCTTGAAAAAACTCGCGCTGGTTTCTAGATGGAATGGACACAAGAATCTCAAGGACGATCATCCGCTGCCTGCCTCATGGTTTTGGATATTCAGGTGATGTAATGAGCAAGTTCAATGCCGGCGTTGCACCCTTTTAAGTTATATTTTTTATGCTTCCGTAATGATTGAAGAAATAGGGACAACCGAACCGAATGAGGGATATATTTATTGAGATTTGTTGATATTTGGTTAGGATTTTTTCGCAGCATATTACGGATTGGCAAAATATTGCGAAAAAATATTGGTGGTCGACGATGAAAACGCCCAATGGGCGGATCGGAGAGAAATCCTCTATCAACGCATTGATTGAGGAGGGATTGCAAAAGGTCATTGAGGAGCGCAGACACTGGCAAGATTTTAGGCTGCGAAAGGCGACCTTCAGGGGAAACGGGTTTCAGGCGGACCTGGAAGGAGCATCGTGGGACAAGATTCGTGAAAAGGCCTACGAGGGCCGCGGCGGATGATTGTCGTCGATACGAATATTCTTGTGTATGCCCACCCAAGAGGACTCGCAGTGGCATCCACAACCAACCGCGATCATTCTCGAATTAGCAGAAGGGCGGTTGCCCTGGGCGGTGCCATGGCCATGTGTGCATGAATTTTTCGCCATCTCGACCCATCCCAGGATTTATTCCCCGGCGACACCTCTATCGACTGCGATCGACCAGGTGCATGCCTGGTTTGAGTCTCCTTCGTTGGTTTTGCTGGCGGAATCAGGTCGGTACTGGCAGGTGCTGTCCAGGATCCTGGAGGCAAGCAAAATTACCGGTCCCCAGGTGCACGATGCAAGAATCGCCGGATTGTGCTTGGTTCACGGGATCAGTGAACTTTGGACATCAGACCGGGATTTCAGCAGATTTCCAGATGTTAAGATCAGAAATCCACTTTTATTTTAAGCTGATTTTCACCTTCTTTCGAGTCCCATCTTTATTATACAGTCAAATTGTGGCTCCATCCTCTTTTTCGATACCGAGTTTCTTCATACGGAAGCGAAGTGTGGAGGGATTGAGCCCCAGGATCTTGGCCGCACCTTTCGGACCGCTGATGCGCCAATTGACCGCGTTTAACACGGACAGGATGTGCTGCCGTTCGACGGACTGCAGGTCAACCAACCGCGTTGCGCCATCCGTTTTATTCCCTTTAGGTATTGGTTTCTGAACGATTTCCTCCGGCAGGCGAATGACCGAATCGGGCGAGGTGATGACCGCCCGTTCGAGTATATTTGCCAACTCGCGCACATTTCCCGGCCATTCGTAGGCGGTGAGCTTCTCAAGCACGTGTGGTGGGATCTGGTCGACGGATTTTCCGATGCGAGCGGCAATTTGGGGTACGAAATGATTCACCAGTAAAGGGATGTCCTTCCGGCGGTTTCGCAATGGTGGGACTGTGATCGGATAGACGTTCAGGCGATAAAACAGATCGGGGCGAAAACGACCTTCGGCCACCTCCTCGGAAAGGTTACGGTTGGTGGCCGCAATCACGCGCACATCTGCCGTCAATGACCGTGAACTGCCAATTCGTTCGAATTGGCCATCCTGAAGGACGCGAAGCAGCTTTGACTGCACATCAAGAGGTAATTCGCTGACCTCGTCCAGAAAAATCGTTCCACCGTCGGCCAGTTCGAAACGACCCCTGCGCAAACGATCGGCGCCGGTGAAGGCTCCGGCTTCGTTGCCGAAAAGCTCTGCTTCCGCGAGGCTGGCCGGTAAAGCCGCGCAGTTCATTTTGATAAAGGGTTTTTCCGCCCGTTTGCTAGTGCGATGAATGGCCCTCGCGACCAGTTCCTTTCCCACACCGGTTTCCCCCTGGATCAGAACGGTGGTGTCTGTTTCGGCCACCTGCCTGATCTTTTCGAGAACGTACAAAATGGCGTTGCTACGGCCGACGATCTCTGTAAACCCCTGGCGTGTCTCGATTTCCTTTTTCAAATAGATGTTTTCTTCTTCCAGATGAGCCTTGAGCGTTTCAAGCTCATTCAGGTAGCGGTCCCGGGTTTCTTCGGTATTTTTACGCTCGGTGATATCGGTGGTGGCCTCCAGCACCTGGACGACCTTGCCACTTTCGTTTTTGATTGGAAGAGAAACAATCTGTAGCCATTTGTCGATGACGTCATTGTAGCGCTCCGTCACGTGCGCCGCTCCGTCTGCAAAAGCGTTCACGGCGCCACAATCCTCGCAGGGAAAGGTGCGGTTTTCGGCGATCGCGTAACATTTTTCTCCGATTGGAACGCCCTCCGGAAACATTTTACGAAGGGTATCGTTGATCCAGACGACATTCAGATCGGAATCGAGCAGGACCAAGCCAGTATCAAGCGTGCTCAGGACGATGTCCATCCGCTCTTTTTCATCCTCCAGGGCTTTCTGGGCGATTTGCAATTCGGTAACATCTTCTCCGATACTCAATGTGCCCTTGATCCGATCGTCGGCGTCCCGCAGTACGACGTGAAACCAGACCACCTGTCGCAGCCGCCCTTCCTTGGTTAGCATATTGCGGCTGACCCTGGGTCTGATTTGACCCTCCCGAGCGTTTTGCAGCCGCTGCTTAAGGTCGCTGCGATCGTCTTTCGGAACCAGTTCGATGGCCGGTTTCCCCAGCAGCTCGTCGGCGGTATAACCCAGCACGCGGCAGCAGTAAGGATTGACGTAGTCGATGTTTCCTTCGATGTCGTTGCCGGCCACCAGCAGGCTGATGTTTCGCATGACCGCGCGCCAGCGCTGCTCACCGGCGGCAACTTCACGGCTCAATACCGAGGCGGAAACGACCTCGTCTACAAGGGCTGAGCTTGAGACCAGAATCATGGCCAGGAAGGTCAAATTCACGATATACGGCGGTCCCAAGACGCCAAAATCCATCAGGGTGCCGTGAAGGTAGCCGACACCCAAGAATATGAACAGACCGACCCCGAGGAGAACGGCACTACGTTTGAACCCGCGTTTGACTACACGCACAATACTCTGGACGGCCATGACAACCAGGAGAATCCAGGCGATATCCGCAATGAACCGCCATGGATTGGGTGAACCGGAAACGTATGCGATCTTTTCATTCCAAGGCAGAATATGAAACTGGATAGAATTGACAGTTTCATAAATCACGCTGTAGGGAGATAAAATGTTGACCAACACCGCCAGCGCGTATGCTCCGGTCACAAAGAGTGCCAGACGGTACCGATTCGTGCCGGTGATGCGCACGATAAACCAGGCGAAAGCCATGCAGGTGATGCCCTGAAAGGTTAACATCGACTTTAAGGCAGAGACAGCCTGGTCTAAATGCGCTGCGCCGTATAAACGAGTTTCAAAAAAAGAACTCAGCCCGACGCCAATAGACATAACCGCAAAATAAAGCTCGACCCTGCGGTCTCGCCTGCGAAAGAAGATCGTCAAATGCAGCAGTCCCACTGCCAGACAAATACCGCTTATTATTAGAAATGTTGTGATGATGAGGCCCATAATGTTTCTATGCGGCAGAATAAGTCTTGTTCAGGACTATTGCGCTAGTCTCGCCCAAATTGTCGACAATGGATATTGCATAAAGCAGTCTAATAGTTTTTGCAATGATCCGAACGCACATGGCGTGCCGTTAATCGTAAATAATGTGAAATTGTTTATTTGATCTACCAAATTCAAATTCAATTAAATATACTGTCCAATATCCTTGCCAAAACATGCAGTGACCATCATTGTATGACAG
>JARROL010000124.1:0-9063 GCA_037383965.1 Desulfobacterales bacterium
CGAAATATGCCGTTTATGGATGGACACTGCCAGATACTCCTTCCAAATTGCAGTCGATGACAGCGGAAAAACGCGTAAACAGGCGGCCGTCGCTATCGAGAAGCAGGCGGCCGTTCATCTCCTTTAATAACGCTTGAGAGCCCGCAAGACCGATTCCGTGTCCCCTGATCGGAAAGTCAATTTGCGGCCCGGCCTGAAATTGATATTCAAAGATTTTGTCGTGGTAGGCGGCCGCTATCCCTTCCCCGTCATCCTTCACGGAAAAAACCAGTTGACTATCCTTCCGGCGGACCGAAAAATCAATCCGCGACCGGCGAAATTTCATCGCATTCAGCAGCAGATTCAAGATGACCTGAACAATTTTACCGCAGTCCAGCCGGTATGCCGTATCCCATAACCGGTCGTCTATACTGAGAAACACGCCGGCGTCGACCAGAATCGCATCTATTTCGGCAAGGACCTCGCAGGATTGCAGGCGTTCCGAGACGTCCGTATCCATCACGTCGAATACCTCTACGAGAGCCCGCTTGGTAATCTCGGAGATCTTGCAGTCTGCCAGATCGACGGCTATTCCTCCGGGACCGATCAAGTGCACGGCGTTCCCGGCCAAATGACCCGCCAGTTTTGCGTTCCTTAGCATGCGACTCATTGTTTTGGCTCTCCTTGACGTCAGCGCTTCAAGAGAGGCGACACTTTTCTGTAAACGATCTATGTTTTCGGCAATGGATACGAGAAAGGTCTTGAGTTCATCCAAGGCTGAAACGGTTGACGCGGAGTGTTGCAGGCTTTCAGGTTTTTTCAGGAACCGGTTGCCCCATTTTGTCACGGCTTGAAAAAGCCGTATCAGAGAACCGGAATGGGCAAGCGGGCGATCAGTTGCTTCAGATTGTCCCTCGCCCAGGATCCGGTTCAGCACCGATACCGCCCGGTTTCTGGTCTCAATTATCTCCCGCAGCAAATCTGTTTGATCGGAAGTCAGGGAAACGTGTCGATCGGTATCGCTCAACAAGGACCTGGCGCCCATATCGATCACCGCGAGCGGGGCCTTGATGTCGTGAACGAAGAGGCTGACGATCAGGTCCTTTTTCATTTTTTGAGTAGTGCCCATCCGTGATCTTTTCATGGTGCTTTTAAGTGTTCAATTCATAAATGTGGATTTTTTCCGCTGGGTAAGGCCGCACAAGGGTTTGCGGTGAGGCGTACTTTATGTACGCCGCAGCCGGAAACCCGCTACGACCGGCCGCCCAGCGGAAAAAAGACCGTTTATGGATTGACACTGATGAGATCGCTGTAAGTCCGGCCCCATGTCGCATGCAGAGAGGCCTCTGATCTGAACCATGGCGTAAGGGTCCCAGAAAAAAATAATTCCACACCTCGCTTGTCTTTTGGCCCGTCTACTGTGTTACAACCACCGACACGAATCGCGATATGCGCCGCCGGATGCGCCGTGCAGACGAACCCAATTCCGGCGCAATCTTGTGGAATTATGTCTTACCGCGACCCTAATTGGTTGCCAGCAGCTGTCAATTGGATAGACATAGTGTGTGCAATTTTCCAGATAGTCCCTTTACACCTGCTGGCTCTTTTACTGTCGCCGACCAACCTGCAGGTCGACCTATTCCAACTAAATTATATAATATCAAAATGTTACATAACAGTAAAGTGTCCGCGTGAGCGCTACTTTAATTTGGCACGTATGTTCGAACGTATATTAATGGCTTTCAAGTTCAGCCCTAATTGCAAAGCAGCGCTTAAGAAAGCGGTGCAGCTGGCCAAAGACCAGAAGTCCGAACTTTTTATTTATCATGCGCTCAACTACCGGCTGACCGCAATCGATTTGAAAGATCCGCGAATCGTTGAAATGGTGGGGGAAACGAACAAGAAGTTCGAGGAAGAAGTCAAACCGCATGTGGGCGACTTGCCGATTCACAAATTTGAATGCGCACCGGCTGATCCGGGGCTTGAAATCTGCAAAATGGCCCGTCGGATTGGCGCCGACCTCATTTTAATGGGCTCCCACAACGATTCTGAAAAACCGAATCTGTCGAGGGTGAATTACGTGGGCATGACCATTCTCGAGAAAGCCCCTTGTCCGGTGATGTTGGTACCGACATAGTTGGTTTCCGTCCATAAATAGCCTTTTTCCGCAATTTCGGCGCAATCGTTTGTGCGACACACACGAGTGCGCCTCCGCCCAATTCCACCGATTTTCCTCGAACTTGCAGAAAATGGCGATTTCGGGATCGGAAGCCAAGGGTCCCAGAAAAAAATAATTCCACACCTTGCTTGTCTTTTGGCCCGTCTACTGCGTTACATCCACCGACACGTATCTCGATATGCGCCGCTGGATGTGCCTTGTAGACGAACCCAAATCCAGCGCAATCTTGTGTAATTATTTCCTACCGTGACCCTAAGGCCCGCGCATCTTGTTGAATATGTAAAGGATAATTGTTGCCAAATGCCAGATGAGAAAAGCGACGGATATCGCCAGAAAAGTACCTATGGCCACTTGCATGAACAAAGGTTGCGTATTGGTCCACAGACAAAAGGATTGCCACATAACAGCACCCCGGAGCGTTATCGATTATAGACTACGTGTTCCAGTTGTTCAGAACAGCATATTTCCTTGTTTCGTACGAAAATAACCAGTTGAGCCCGTTGAGTCCGTTGAGTCAGTTGTGTCGGTCGATTAAATACCGGCCACTGACCTAACTGGCACAACCGAGCACACGCTTCCCCCTTTGAAAAAGGGGGATCGAAGGGGATTTTTAGAACGATGATCCTAAATCCCCCCTGGCCCCCCTTTACAAAGGGGGGAATGTGTGGGTCCCGGAGCGTATAAGCGATATCGAAAGACGGCTGAAACTCGCTGCCAACGGCCTCTATGCCCGGACCCGGCTCGGCTTTGGCTTTAAAAAGGTTTTGGATTAAGTATCCAGGCTTTCGCGTTACCCAGGCCGATGGATTAGGGTACGGTCCAAGGCCCCGTAGGCGGCAGTCAGCCGCCTGTCGCAACCGCTCATCCGGGCTGCGGTGCGTCATTTTTATGTACCGTGGCGGGTAAATGTTAACGTGTATATACCAAAATCGGATAAAACAAATCAACAGCTGATTCTGGTTGGATGTATGAAGCCCTCACATTGAGGGTCCCAGAAAAAAATAATGGCATCTCTGGCTTGTCTTTTGGCCCGCCTACGGCGTGACATTCACCGACACGTATCGCGCTATGCGCCGCTGGATGGGCCTCGTAGACGAACCCAACCCCGGCGCCATCGCGTGGAATGATGTCTTACCGTGACCCTTAAAGAAATCGTGACGCTTCGAAGAGATCGCGCAGAAAATAAGGCGCGATCTCTTTTTTGGGGGAACCGGCGATGCGCCTTGACAAGCGGTGCGGCAGCCGTATTATTAGGGCGAATTGTGGTTAATAAACGAAAAGAAATGATACGGTTTGCCTGGTTCAGCACCCACTCAGGAGGGCACATTTACGTACACATTTCTCTATCGATACCTGTTCAATGCCACCAGCTGAACCGTGAATGACCATTGCGTTGGTGTTTGCCACGCAATGGGAATTTTCACGAACCGTGGCGGCCCGAAGGGCTATGTCCGTTTATAAAAGACCGCCAAATGTCATCAAACCCAGACAACCAAAGGAGGTTTTAGATGAAGAAGAACCGTCGTCAGTGTTTTGTCGTCGTTTGTGCCGTCGTTGCCTGCACTTTTTTCAGCGGTCTGCTTTCCCCGGCCATCTCGGCCGAGGCCACCGATGAACAGTTGCTGGTGGACAAGGCGCGCATTACGTTTGAGAGCTTCATGTCCGATCCAAACATGAGTTTTTTAAAAGAGCATCTCAAGGAAGCCAAGGGCATCCTGATCGTTCCGAGCCTGCTCAAAGCCGGCTTCGTCTTCGGCGGATCCGGCGGCAGCGGCGTGTTGATCGTCAATGACGCCAAAAAGGGGCAGTGGAGCCAGCCGGCGTTTTACACCATCGGTTCCGTCAGTTTCGGGCTGCAGATCGGCGGCGAGTCGGCGGAGGTGATCATGATGGTCAGAACCCAAAAGGCCGTGGACAAGCTCCTCACTTCCTCCTTTAAGCTCGGCGGCGATACATCGATCGCCGTCGGACCGGTGGGGGGCGGGGCCAAGTCGAATGTCGTGGCCGACATTTTCTCATTTTCGCGTTCTAAGGGAGCCTTTGCGGGTCTCGCTCTCGATGGGAGCGTTATCACAACCCGGGACAAATGGAACGCCGCCTATTATGGCAAGCCGGCATCACCGGTGGATATCCTTGTGAAGCATTCGGTCAGCAATCCCGGATCGGCCGAGCTCCGCAAGACAGTCGCCCAGTATGCCAAGTAAAAGAAAAGCGCGCGAAGCCTCCATCAAGGGGAAATGGACATTTCGCACTGCCGCGGTGTTGTTTGTTATCTCGGCGCTGACTGAGATGGTACCGCCTACCGCTCCGGTGGCGCTTTTCGGCGCGATGAGCGGTGGTGCGGTGGCGCTGTTCTATCACCTGTTTTACGCCGGCCTCTATGTCGGTCTGGGGGTCGGCCTCTGGCAGGCAAGACCCTGGGGGTACACCCTGGTGCTCTTCACGACCGGCGTCTACACGCTGGACAGGCTGCAGCTGCTGGTCTTTCGAAAAGCCGTTCTGACCGATCTACTGAGCAAACCGGGCCCGCTTGGGGAAGTCCTCGCAGCCGTCGACAGCCACCTGCTGCTGACGGTTTTCACGGCCGCAACGCTGATGATTCTGCTGTGTTGGTGGGGATTTGCCGTGTACGCTTACATGCGTCGGGACTATTTCAGCAATCTCGAATGAAGCCTTTGTCGCCAACCCTTCTGCAGTCTATAACCACAACCATCCTGTTTTCTGTGAAATATTTTTCACAGCCCCCGTCTCATCCCCGACCATTATCTTTATAACCTTCTAAAAAGACGCACAAATGATATGATAATGATTTTAGGCACAAATATTGCTTTTTGAGCAATCGACACCGGCGCCTCTTAAACAAATACCTAAACGAATCGGTTCAAGGTTCAGGGTTTAGGGCTCAAAGGTTATAAAATGCTGATTTCCGAAACGTTATACGCCTTTGTTTGGATTGGCCGCTTTAACGCATTGGGTGAAACGGTTTTATAAACACCATTCATATTGCAGAAAGGACCGGATGATGACTGTAATAGACGCCGCCGCCCTATTTGAAAAACGCAGAAACCGGCGCATCCCGTATTCACGGTATGTCTTTTTTGCCACCCGCAGAAAATTCTTCGAAGGCGAACTCAAAGATTACAGCAAATACGGCCTCTTCATAAAGTCCCCCGTTCTTTTGCCCGTCGGAGAGATCATCACCGTCGCCCTGCCGTACTCGGAAACGGAAAAAGAAAAGCGCAAGGGCACGGTGATGTGGCGAAATGTCGAGGGATTCGGCGTCGAACTCTTCCGGGACCCCGCCAAGAGAATGGCACGCAAAGACTTCTTGTAATCAACAGCGCAATAAGGGCCGGGCCCGCCGGCCTATTTTGTCTGCAACCCTACTGGATGACCTATGCCCCTTCCGCTCGGCCATGCGGCCATCGGCCTGGCAACATATGAATTAAGCGCCGGCACTTCGGCTTTCCGCCGCTGGAAGCGCTTCTTGTTCATTGTCCTTCTGGCCAATCTGCCGGATATCGACGTTCTGATCGGCCTGTTTTTCAGGTGGGACGGCAACGCCTTTCACCGCGGCCCGACGCACAGCCTGTTGTTTGCCCTTTCCGGCGGTCTTTTGGCGTATTATGCCGGCCGGCGCTGGTTGAAAATCCCGACGATCAGCTACCGGCAATCCGCTTTGCTGATTTTCTCGCATGTCATTGCCGATGCCGTGTTCACGGATGCACCGGTTTCCTTTTTCTGGCCCTTTGAATTGTACTGGTCGTCGGGCCACAGCGGCTGGACGGACGTCATCCACTCGATCGTCTTCGACGGTTACAGGGACGGTTGGATCGTCCTGGGCTGTGCCGTCGGCATCGTCTTGTCCCGGTTGGTCCGCCGGTTTCTCGAACCGACCCGCTGTCTTCCTGAAGTCATCAAAAAATAATGCTCTTCTCCAATTTAGTCGGTATAAATCGATGCAATTGATAAAAACGATTTTTGATTTGAATACTTTTAATGGCCGCCCTCTCGCTTCGCTCGTTCGACTGACGCAGACAATATCCGGCTGACCCCGGTGAAACAGGCTGCGCGTTTCACAGGGCAGGCCTGGCCGGATATTATTCCCGTTGCCCTTCGGGCAAATCTAAAACCATTCGGTTTATCTCAGCTTTGTTCATTTAATCTCATTCGCGAAGCGATGGTCACTTGAATCCAGCCAGGCCTGCCCCGCCTGCCCCGTAGCTCCAATAGATGGTACTGGGGTGAAATGCGAAGCCTGTTTCTCTGGGGTCGGCACCCTGTAAACGCTTACAATTCGGTGGCTCGAAGCGAATTTGATTTCGCAAACCTATAAATGGTTACAAAAAACCAATTTATTGTGGACATTCGTTGGACTTGAATTTAAAAAACGTTCAATGCTTCTATCCGGTCCACTTTTGCAAAGGTTATGAGCAAGGGGAGCTAAAATGAGATTTTCGATCCGCTGGGCCCTGATCTTCGGTTTTCTGACCCTCATCTGGGGGACATTCCTGATCACGACCACCTCGATGGTCATCTCGTCCGAAAAGGTGTTGAATCAACACGCGCGCGACACCATTCTATTAACCCTGGCCATTTCAGCCCTCGCCACCCTGATCGCCCTGCTCCTGGCCCGCAGCATCATCCGGCCGATCGCCAATCTCGGGCAGGCGGCGCTGGCCATAAAAAACAACGACATGACGTCGGACTTCGATTTGCGCTCCCGCTTCAAGGAAATCTGCGAAACGGTCACGGCTTTCAACCACATGAAAAGCGCCGTCCGCAGCAGTCAGGAAAA
This sequence comes from Desulfobacterales bacterium, assembly GCA_037383965.1. GTDB lineage: Bacteria > Desulfobacterota > Desulfobacteria > Desulfobacterales > SG8-13 > JARFQH01. Next base: position 6,957 of record JARROL010000124.1, read on the forward strand.
ATACCGCGCGATATTTGAAAACATCCAGGATGTCTATTACGAGACCGATCTGGCTGGAACGCTGCTGGAAATCAGCCCGTCGATTGAAAGATTCGTTGGATACAAGCGGCAGGAGTTGATCGGCAAGGACGTGAGCCAATTCTACATCGACAAAAACAGCCGGAAGCGGTTTATCGAAGACCTGCTGCAAAACAAACAGGTCTCGGATTACGAAATTGTCCTGAGAAGCGATCGAGGTGAATCGGTTTATATTTCGCTGAACTCCGTTCTCAAAACTGATGAAACTGGCCGGCCGTTAAAAATAATCGGTTCGATGCGCAACATCACCGCCCGCAAAAAAACAGAAACGGAACTTCAAGACTATCGTCTTCACCTGGAAGACCTGGTAAAGGCGCGCACAGCCGAGTTGGAACGGGTCAACGTCGAGTTGCGCAGCGAAATCGAAGCCCGGATCATGACCCAGAACGCCTTGGGACAGGAAGAGGAAAAATACCGCAACATTCTCGAAGGCATGGAAGAAGGCTATTTCGAAACCGATTTGCGTGGTAAATTAACCTTTTACAACAACGCGACGGCCGAAATACTGGGATGGTCACGCAAGGAACTGGCGGGCATGAGCTTTCGAAAGTTCGTCAAACCGCAGACCGCCCGTCGAGTCTTCAGGACCTTGGCCGACATCCAACGTACCGGAAGTCGTCGCAGCGCCTTCGGGTTCGACATCATTCGCAAGGACGGCAGCACGCGCTTCATAGAACTCTCCGTCCAACTGATACGCGGCGTCGACGGATCGCCCTGGGGGTATCGCGGCATCGGACGCGACGTCACCGAACGCTTGCAGGCCGAAAGGGAAAGAAAACGGCTCGCCGAGCATCTGCAGCAGTCCCAACGACTGGAAGCCCTCGGAAAATTGGCCGGCGGCATCGCGCACGACTTCAACAACCTGCTCATGGGCATTCAAGGCAATGCGAGCCTGATGCAGACGAGCCTGGATGTGACCCACCCGCTTTACGAGAACATCAGGAGCATCGAACGCTGCGTTCAAAGCGGCGCCAACCTGACCCGCCAGTTGTTGGGATACGCACGGGGCGGTAAATACATTGTCAAACCAACCAGCCCAAACGAAATCGTACAGAAAACCGCCGACTTGTTCGGACGCACTAAAAAGGAAATTCGAATCGTCCAGGACTACCATACGGACATCTGGACCGTGACGGTTGACCGGAACCAAATCGAGCAGGTAATCGTAAACCTGTGTCTCAACTCATGGCAGGCGATGAAACCGGGCGGGACGCTCTATCTGAAAACCGAAAACGTTCATCTCGACCAACGGTTCATCCGGCCTTTCAATGTGGAACCCGGCCGTTATGTGAAGATTGCAGTGAGGGATACCGGTTCCGGCATGGCACCGGATGTTCAGGAACGCGCATTCGAGCCGTTTTTTACCACCAAGCCGATGGGCGGCGGAACCGGCCTGGGACTGGCGTCTGCATTTGGAATCATCAAGAATCACGACGGCATCATCGATTTCACCAGTCAACCGGGAAAAGGCACGACCTTTTTCATCTATCTGCCGGCCACCGACCAAAGGGTCATGCCCGAAACCGAGACGGTCGAAGGACTCCAAAAGGGGACCGAGACAATCCTGGTGGTCGACGACGAGGAGTATATCCTCAAAGCCTGCCGGGCCATGCTCACCGACCTGGGCTACGCGGTCCTGACGGCGCGCAGCGGCGAAGAGGCGACGGCCATCTTCCGCGAACTCGACGCGCAGATCGACCTCGTGATCCTCGACATGATCATGCCCGAGATGGACGGTCATGAGACCTTCGAGCAATTGAAACAGATTGATCCGGCTATCACTGTCTTGATCTCGAGCGGTTACAGCATCGAGGAGATCGCTTCCGACATGCTCTCCTTGGGATGTGATGATTTCATTCAAAAGCCGTTCGACATGTATCAGGTATCAAAAATGATCAGAAACGTGCTGGATGGCAATGCAACCGCCTCATCTTGAATCGATGATATCCACTAACTGACTTAACCGACTCAACTGACACAACCCTCCATACGACATTTTTGTTTTTTTAGATCTATTTTTCTACATTTT
>JARROL010000125.1:0-7422 GCA_037383965.1 Desulfobacterales bacterium
GGCGGGATCGGGCTGGACCAGGCTTCTGGTGATGGTCAGTTCCTTTTGAAGGGTTTCCACCGACGAGTCCTTGTCGTAGCGCCGCAGTGTCTCAACGGCCTTGCTCGCATTGACCGGGTCCATGGCGGCTTTCCAACCCCTCAGTAGGGCCGCGGTAAACTTACGGACGGTATCCGGATTGTTTTTAATCATCTCGACTGAAGTCACCAGGGAATTGGCAACTAAACTCACGACGTAATCGACTGGGTTGAAGAACGCAAAGTTATCACCGTAACCGCGCAGCTTTTGCCCGAGGAAAACGGCCTGGGTATTGCGGTAGACCGGCCAGAAATTGACAATTTTTTGAATGAAAGGCGTGTAGTCGTAGCGCACGCTGTACAATTTCACATCGGCCTCGGTGAGTCCCGCTTCGGCCAGCAGGGTCCTCAAAATGGTTTCGTCGTTGCCGCCAAACGTCACGCCGAGAACCTGACCTTTTAAATCAACCAGACGGTTTATCTTTATTTTGTCGGGCCGGTAGATCCACTGCAGCGGATTGACCTGAAAGAACTGGGCGATCACCACCACCTCGGCCCCCTTGGACAAGGCCCGGATCACCTGATCGGCCGAGGCCACGCCGAACTGCGCCCGCCCAAGTTCCAGTTCCCGGATGGCATCCCTTTCCGGTCCGCCCGCCTTGATGGTAACGCTCAAGCCCTCTTTGGTGAAAAGATGGTGGCTGTCGGCATACAGGTCCCCCACGACGCTGGTGTTAAACAGCCATTTCAACCGGTAGGTTATCTGCTCGTCGGCCGCACCCGGTAGGGTGAGGCCGATCCAAAAAATCGTGGCCAGCAGCAGGGCCAACGGCTTCTTGGTGCGCGAATTTTCGCGGCGATTGACGGCTTTCATTTTTCCTGCCCCCATAGTGCATATCCACTAATTACAGCGGGTCCGCATAGAGGCCCGCTCCACTCATCGGACAGCCGGCCGCACCGGCAGTAAACCACCACGCGGCCGCTTTGTAGGGTCACGGTAAGAAATAATTCCACAAGATGGCGCCGGATTTGGGTTCGCCTACAAGGCACATCCACTGGCGCATATCCAGATACGTGTCGGTGGATGTAACGCAGTAGACGGACCCAAAGACAAGCAAGATGTGGAAATATTTTTTTCCGGGGCCCTTACTTGGCGGCCCACCATTTCTTCACCGAATACCCGGTCAACTCCAGCAATCCCTGATACACCGAGAGGGTGATGCCGATGAGAAAGAGCGCCACCAGAATTTTGGCTAAATTGCTCTGGTAGAGGGCGACCCGAATGCTGTAGCCGATACCGGCATTGGCGGCAATGAACTCGGCCACAATGGTGCCGGCCACCGCCAGGGTGGCGCTTCCGACAATCACCGTGGTCAGCTTGTTCAGATTTTCAAAGGCACGGACCTTGACCTCCAATTGCCAGCGCATGCGGCCGGTGACCCTGTAAAAATGCTCGATGTCCACAACCGGTTCGGCCATGATACCGATAACGGAAAGCAGCACCGGAAAATAGCAGATCATGGCCGCAATCAGCAGACGGGTCAGCAGGCCGTCCCCCAGAAGAATGAATATAATCGGTGCGATGGCCACGATCGGATAGGCCTGAACATTGTAGGCCGCAACCTTGATGAACGATCCAAACCAAGTGGCCTGCCGGCCGGCGATCCCCACCAGCAAGGCGATGAATATCGATATGACCTGCCCGACGACCGCCACCGCAAGGGTGTTCAGGACATCGAAAAAATAGCGTTCGAATTCCTCGGTACCGGTATGCCAGATGTCGATCGGGCCGGGAATTACATAATCGGACAGATCCAGACCATACTTGATCAGCAGCAAGATGGCGAGGCCGACCGCATAGATGATCAGAAACTGGTATATCCGTCTATGAAGAAGCATTGACGATCTCAAGCATGGTCTGATCGAGCCTGCCTCTATCGACGTCGCGGTCGACTCGGGCGTCCTGCCCGCGGATGACAATCGACTGCGGGTGACGTTCCGCACCTCTCAAGACGACAATTTCACAACAGAATTTCGACACCTCGACGACATTGTGAGAGATGTAGAGAAAATGGCGCTGCGGATAAAGCGTTTTGATCCGCAGAATGATCTTCTCACGGGTCAGTTCATCGACGTTGGCAAGGCTTTCGTCCATTATCAGCAAATCGAAATCCTGCAAGAGATAGCGCAGGAGATTGACTCTGTTCTGCTGGCCCAGGGACAGTTGGGAAAACCGTTGACGCAAACTGTCTTCCAGCCCGAAAATCGAAATCAGTTCTTCCCGGCGTTCCTGTCTTCCGGCCGGAGTGATCTTCTCGAGGTGTTTTCCGACACCCGACCAACCGGGCAGACGCTCTGTATTGTAAGAATAAAGAAACGTCTTCATTTCCTCGTGGGTGACCTCGCCGGAAAAATGCGGCATGTCGCCGGTCAGAATTTTGGCCAACGACGTTTTACCGACGCCCGATGGTCCGAAAAGGGAGTTGAACCCCGGTTCTTTTAGTTCGAAGGAAAGATCCTGGAAAACAAAGTTCGGCGAACCCGGATATTTGAGGGTCAAGTTTTGGATCTGCAGGCTCATAGGCGGGTTTTTAAAGTCGGTCTACTTTGCGCGCCCCGCCGGGTCCAAAAACCGTGACAGCCTGTTTTTCAGGGTATCCAGAAGCGGTTTGCGTATCTGCACGTTAAGGTAAAGATCACCGGGCGACTCCCCGCCCTTGCCGTCATGGCCCATACCGGTCAGGCGGATCCGTTGTCCCTGGCGGATGCCCGGTGGTATCTTCACCAGCAGCTTTTTCGATTTCTCACGCAGAAAATATGCGTACGGCCCGCCGGTCTGCGCCAGTTGCGGACTGATGTGAATCGTATCGCGGACGTCCACACCTTTTTCAGGCAGTTCAATGCCGCTGATGTTTTTCAAAAACCGGCGGGCGAGTTTACCGAGCACCCCGCCTTGCGGCAACACTGGACCTTGCCGGGTGTTGGCGTGTCCGGAACCGGTGAAGACAAACCCCCTGGCAAACATTCCGGGACGTCTGAACTCGAAACGCCGATACCCCGGACCATAAAACTCCCTGAAGATGTCTTCCACCCCCCTGACGCCGAAGGCACGGGCCATCTCTTCGAAGACCTGGTGAATGTCCGAACCTCTGAAAATATCCTGGTCGCTGTAATTCTGCCGAAAACGGCTGTGGGCGGTGTCGCCGAACCGCTGCCGCAGGCCGTCGTAATCACGCCGCTTGTTCGCGTCCGCCAGCACGGCATAGGCTTCGTTGATTCTTTTCATCTGTTCCGCCGCCTCGGTATTGTCCGGGTTGCGGTCCGGATGGAACCGGTAGGCCAATTTGCGGTAGGCATCCTTTATTTGCCGTGTGGTGGCGTTTTCATCAACACCCAGAAGGCTGTAATAATCGCTGGTCGTCATGTGAATCGACACTCCCCGCCCAAAAGCGGTTTTCTTGTTTTTGCGGTTAAGGTAAAACAAACCCGGCTGCGAAACAAGCATAAAACGGCGCCGCTGCCGGACGGATTCAATCTTGCCGCCTAAAGGGTCTCGGTGCTATACTCGATAGACAATGCGTATCTGTCGATGTAGAGGAGAAAGCATGCCCGATTCGAGTAGCACCAGCACGGAGCGAAAATACGACGTCATCATCGTGGGCGGCGGCCCGGCCGGAATGTTTTCGGCCTATTACCTCTGCGAGCATTCGGACTTGCGCGTGCTGTTGATCGAAATGGGCAAAGACCCCCTGAAACGAAAATGTCCGATGAGTGACAACCAGGAATGTCTCGGATGCAAGCCCTGTCACATTCTGTCCGGGATCGGCGGTGCGGGCCTTTTTTCGGACGGAAAGCTCAACTATATACACAAGTTGGGCAAAAGCGACCTGACCCAGTTCATGCCTCGCCCCCAGGCGGAAGCCCTGATCGATGAGACCGAAACGATTTTCAACCGTTTCGGCATGGACAGCCCGGTCTACCCGACGGACATGGCCGAGGCCCGCAAAATCCGCCAGAAAGCCAAGCGATACGGTATCGACTTGTTGATTATCCGGCAAAAACACCTCGGAAGCGACTGCCTGCCCGGTCACATCGCCGCCATGCGGGATTACATCAAGTCGAAAGGGGTGGTGTTTCACACCTCCGAGGAGGTCAAGGATGTCATTGTAGACAACATGCGGGTGACCGGCGTCGTGACCAACCGCGGGTCATACCGTGCCGGAAAGGTCATACTGGCACCCGGCCGGGTGGGCGCCAACTGGATCGGTTCGCTGGCACAAAAATACGACATCGGTCTCAAGCAGCGCGGCATCGAGGTCGGCGTGAGGGTCGAAGTGCACAACGACATCATGCAGGATCTCTGTAACGTCATCTACGATCCGACGTTTTTCATCCAGACCAGCAAATACGACGATCAGACACGCACCTTCTGTACCAATCAAGGCGGCTTCGTTACCCAGGAAAACTACAGCCGTTTCGTGTGTGTCAACGGTCACGCCTTCCGCCACCGAAAGTCCGAAAATACCAATTTCGCCTTTCTATCGAAGGTGGTCCTGACCGAGCCGGTGACCGACAACCAGGCGTACGGGGAAGCCATCGGCAGCTTGGCATCGCTGATAGGCGGCGGCAAACCGATTCTGCAGCGCTTCGGCGACCTCAAGCGCGGCCGGCGCAGCACCTGGAACCGCATCAAGAAAGGCTATATCGAGCCCAGCCTCATCGACGTCGTCTGTGGCGACATCGCCATGGCCCTGCCCGAGAGGACCCTGACCAACATCTTCGAGGGCCTCGACAAGCTCAACCTCGTCATTCCAGGCGTTTCCAATGACGAAACCCTGCTTTATGCGCCCGAGATAAAGTTTTTTGCCACCCAACTCGAAACCACGGGCCACCTGGAAACGAAAATCAAGGGGATGTACGTGGCCGGTGACGGTCCGGGGGTGGCCGGCAACATCGTTTCGGCCAGCGCAACCGGTCTGATCCCCGCCAAGGCCATTGTCGCGCAATTGGCGCTATCCTCTCACTCACCGCCTGGGGATTGATGGTTTGGATGTTCTAACCTTGGCGCCCGCATTCTCCTCTCGGTTTACCCCAGTCTTGCAAACCGGCTATCGTTTACTCCCGGGGTAATTTCAAAACGAAGGGAACGGCCGCCAGACCCAAAAAAGCGCTGACAAAATAGGTCGACTTCAGTCCGATCTGATCGCCGACGAATCCGACCAGCACGACGACGGCCGACCGGGCGATGAAAGAGATCATCATGAAAAAGCCGTTGGCTGCCGAGGGGCTGCTCTCGGCATGCTCTTGGACCAGGGCCAGCATGACCGGGGTGGTCGATAGGAGCGTGAACCCCACCAAAATCAGGGCCGCCAACCCAATCCAGCCGCCGGTAGCCGTAAATAGAAACAGGCTGGCCGGTGCCCCGAGCAACGACATCAGCAGAATCCGGCGGCGGCCGAACATGTCGCTCAGAGAACCGGCGGTGAGCACCCCGGCCACTCCGGCGGCTTCAAAAACGGTCAGACCGATTCCGGCCAGCCAGAGGTTGCCGGTTTGCTGGTTGATGAAGGTCGGCAGAAAGGCCGTGATGGATGCGTGCATGAACCCGCGGAAAAGCAAAATGACGCTCAGAGGCCTCAAGACGTGCCGCATTTCCCGCCAGGTGCCGATAACGGATGTGCGGCGGCCGGTGTCGGTCCGAATCGGAATGTCTTTGAACCGCAGAAAAAGCCATATCGAGGCCAGGATGCCGAAAATCATAACCGGATAAAACCCCTCCAAACCCAGCAGAGACACCGCACCGACAGCTATAAGCGGTCCCAGCGAGCGCGCCAGTTCGCCGCCTGTCATGAAAAAGCTCATTCCGCGCCCCTTTTTCGAACCGGACAGGCGCGCCACCATTACCGGTGCCGGGACATGAAAAATGGCCACGCTGACACCGGCGATCAACAGCAGGATCAACAGGACCCCGTAACCGGGTGCCATCCCGATCAGGCTCATGCTGACGGCCGTTATTCCAGGTGCCAATATAATGAAATAACGAACGCTGATACGATCGGCCAGAGTGCCGAGGTAGGGGTTCAGCAAGGCCGGCAACTGCATGACGGTGGTGAGAAAGCCGGCTTCGGTCAGAGAAAGTGACAGCTTTTTAATCAGAAGCGGCAGCAGCGGTGCCAAAAAACTGGAGTACGCGTCGTGGATGAAGTGGCAGATGGACAAGGTGACGACCTGACCGGCTTGAAATTTTTTCGCCGGACGGTCGCCGACTGCTGCGGGCGCGGATACCGTTGCCTTTGGTGGCATCTCATTCATGAGGGGTCGCCGTTAATCCTTACGGCCGGCCGGCCGGTTAAATAATGACGGCCGAGTGTTCCCTGCACGGCCTGAAGATTTTCGACGGCCGGCGGCGTGAACCCGAACACCAGATCGAGAAAACTCATGGTGATGCGAAAAGTGGCTCCCCAGAGCCGTTCGGTTCGGCCATCGAAATTGTGCAGAAAACAGGGGAATTCCTTGATGTCTCGAGCATGTCGGCTGTCGTTTGAAACGGCGATGGTCATAACGCAGCGGGCGTAGTTGGTCGCTTCCATCAAACGGCTCAGCGGAACCGCGACAACCTTTTCGACCTCCCAGTTGGGAAAGAACCGAACCTGACCCGATATCCAGCAGACCATCGGGTATATGACCCGCCGAAACATCACCAGACGCGCCGGAGGCAGAAATCCCAGGAACCGGATACCGAAGGGATTCAGCCGCATCTCTTCGAAACTCTCGCGCAACCCGGTCGCCAGAAGCAGGGACAGGCTGAAAGCCTCCTGCTGACGCCGCTCGCGCCACTCGGGCCAACCGGCCCAGCGCGCCAGCGGCGAACCCCGCAATCGGAGCAGTCTGGCCAGCGTCACATCCAGTCGCGGAACGATGCTGCCCCCCGGGCAACAAAGGTCCCCCGGCTGTTTCACTTTTGCCGAGCGTTTGTTTAGAATGAGGAAGGGTCCCGTATCATCACCATAATCACGGGGGCGTCTTCGTCCGAGAAGAAAGAGAACGGCAGATGCGCGCGGGGAATAGAGGATGTCGTCATCAAACACCGCCGACCCGCCGGCGTATTCTTGGAGTTTATGCTCCACATGTTTCGGCAAGCCTTCGGCATCGTTCAGTATCTTCACTTTTTTGTCCAAGCGCGGCGCCATCGACGGTCCCGAGAAAAAACACTTTTCCCAGGTGCGCACGGGGGACTCGCATGAGGCGGGTGTCCCCTATCGCACCGTCCCGTCGTCGGCACGAGGGGAATCAGGCGAGGGTCCGTGTCAGCCGTTGCTAAATGAACTTGTCTATCTTGGCGTCCTTACGCAGGTCTTGCAGATAGGCTTCGATCTTTTCACGCGTTTTTTGCTGCTTCAAATAC
>JARROL010000126.1:0-15727 GCA_037383965.1 Desulfobacterales bacterium
GTTTTCGATCCTCCATCTGGCAGATTTTTCCAAGGCCGGTCGAATTGCCTTCGTGCATGCACTTAAAATCGCCCTTACATTAGGCGCCGAACTGTCGATCGTTTTGACCAAGGCCGTCAATGCCACCGAAAAAAACTGGCCGCACAACCCGCCCGTGCGAACCACCCTCGAGCAGTGGAAAATCCTCAAAAACGGCAGCCGCCGCGCCGCGGTTTTGAATGAATTGGGGATAGCCGTCAAAAAGATCGACCAAAATGCCTTAAACCCGGCTGCAGCGATCGCCTATCACCTGGAGAACCACACCGTCGACTTGATCGTGCTTTCCGCCAGTCTTCAGAGCGACCTGCTGCAGCGGACATACGACAACTCATTCTATTATCTCATGCAGCGAACAAGCGCGCAGATTCTCTTCATCCCCGAGCGAACCGAGGGCTTCATCTCGAGCGAATACGGCACCGCCACCCTCCGCAATATAATGGTGCCCGTGGTTCGAGAACCTAGCCCCGAATCGGCCATAAAGGACGCGGCCGCACTCGGACATTCCATGGGGGATAAAACTGTCAGGATTTCGCTGGTTCACGTCGGAGAAGCCAGCGGGATCCCGTCGGTCAGTTTGCCGGCATATGCCGGTTGTTCCTGGAATCAGGTGCTCCGCAACGGGGAGGCGGCCGATGAGATTAACGCGTTGGCCTATGTGCTGCCGGCCGATCTCATCGTTATGACCACACGGGGCCGCAACTCCAACGAATGTTCAAGAAGGGACAGTGTTACCGCAAAGGTTTTGCAGAAGGCGCCGTGTCCCGTGTTGATCATTTCTGAAGCTTAATGAATTTGAGAACAATTCTGTCGATGATATCTCTTGGACCATCGTCTCGCGGGCCGCATAATCTTTTTTAACAACTTCAAGGGGCGCTGTACTTCCGGTCCAACTGTTCCAACTCCTCCAGATAAGCCCTGCGATTCGAAAGTCCCATCTGGTTCCTGATATCCTGATAGGACGTCTTGATCAGCGGCCTGATATCGATTCCCAGCGAATTCAGTTTCTTGTCGTTGGCCAGGTCTATTATTTTCACACAGTAAAAATAAGTCAGAACCCTGATTTTCGAATCCCGCCGTAAAAGATAGGTGCGGCCCGAAATGGTGTTCAGGAAATAACATGAATATGAATACAGAACCTTCGGGGAAGGCCGACCGACCGTTGACGTTTTCGAGCCGCCTTCCAACGTATACCAGCGGTAGAATGTCTGCATGACCGGTTCGATGATTTCATACTCTTCATCGAGTACGCTTTTAATAACACTGATCCGCTGCTTTCCTAAAACCCGGTAGAAATGCGCCATGTTTTTGAACAACCGGTGAAGGCTGTCCGTTTCTCCAACCAGCACCGGCTCGTTCTTTGACAGCAGGTCAACCGATTCCACATACTGTTGATAAACCCCTCCATTCAGCTTGTAGGCTATGATATACGGTTGTTGATCGAGATAGGCAAAAAAGGTCTTGACCTGAGCATCGACATCCGCAAATAAGATAGGCTTTCCCTCTCCAGCTTCGACCGATCTTTGACCCAGAGCTTCTGTCAGTTTTTCATCCTCTTCGGCGGGCCCTTCGGCTTCAGACAGTTTTCTTTCAAGGCCGGCGACCCGTTGCGCCAGCCCTTCGGTTTTTTCCTGCCATGTTTCCTGTTCGGCGTTAATGGCCTTTTGAACGGTCTTATTGTGCCATTTCATGACATTGACGTAGACCAGGACGCAGAGTGCGGCAAAGAGAAGAACACCGACAAGGACTTTGGCCAATTTTCCCATATGGACCACCCACCACCTTTTGAGAAGTAGCATGCGCAGCGGACGTATTTTCCGCTTGACGATTCAACCGGCGGCCTGCGCTGTACCAATGCCAGGAGTTTTTTAGAAGCGTCTATAAAACCTCATCAAACGCAGAACCTCTGCGTTGCGGACATCATCCGGCCGGGCCTCAGGGCTCTTTCCCCGCGATCCTGCGTTCACACTCTGATGTATGCCGTTCTTTTTCGTCGGCCCCCGCCTTGATCTTCGGCACGATCTGAGGTTTTGTAACCACTTCTAATAAAAGAGATGATCGAATGTCAATAGGCGGACCGGCAACCGTTGAAATCGTTGCCGCGATGTGCCATAAGCATCCATGTGTTGGTATGAAGCGCATCGGACCTTGCAACCCTGTAAACGGCTACAAGAAAAGAATTATCGCCGACAAGCGATAACGAAGACCTGGGAAACTGAATGATGAAACCGCTGATCGCCATTACCTGTTCCAGGATTGTCGGAGGTTCCTGGAGCCTATATTCCCCAGGACATTTCATGGATTACACCTACGATGACTACAGCCGGGCTGTAAGTCATTACGGCGGCGCGCCGGTCCTGCTGCCGGTTGCACAGGACGGCGAAACACTGGCGACGATCCTTGAGCACATCGACGGTTTGATATTGAGCGGCGGCCCGGACATCCACCCGAGACACTACGGTGAGCCGCCCCGTGCAAATCTGGGAGAAATCGACGACGAACTCGATCGGATGGAGCTCGCGGTCGCCCGAGAGGCCCACCGGCAAGACCTTCCGATCCTGGCCATCTGCCGGGGCATTCAAACGTTAAACGTGTGTCTGGGCGGTACACTCTACCAGGATATCCCGAGCCAAATCGAGGGGGCCATCAATCACAACCAAAAAGCCGACAAATCGGTCACAACCCACAGGGTCAAGATCGCATCCGGCTCCCGCCTGGCCGGTATTTTCAAACGAAAAACGGTGTGGGTGAACGGAAAACACCATCAGGCAGTCAAGGACACGGCCGCCGGGCTGATCGTCAGTGCCGTCGCTGAAGACGGTGTGGTGGAAGCCGTCGAAGACCCTGCACGAAAATTCGTCGTCGGCGTTCAATGGCATCCAGAAGGAACCTGGAAAGTCGACCGGAATTCCGGAAAACTTTTTCGTGCGTTTCTAAAAGCCGCCGGAACGAGTGTCCATCCCTAAATAACCTTTTTTCCACTGGACTGCGTTCTCCGCGGTTTTCCGGCTGCGGCGCACGTACAGTGTGCCTCGCCACAAAACCTTGTGCGGTCTTGTCCAACGAAAAAATATTCATATTTATGAATTGGGCACTCACCCTCGCCATTAAGTACTCGTGGATGGGTTCTATAATAGTCGTACTTACAGTGCGCTTGAGATTCGGGGCAATGGCTGCGCCTTACGCTCTGAAATCGACCGGTTTGGCATAGGGCCAATAATATTCACAGGCGGGCTCAACGGTGTTTCAACGGGTTGTGGTTTTTTCTTGCCAACAGTTGTGGCCGATGGTAGGGGCTTAATATAGGCTATAGGCCTATAAACATCGGACAAGCCTTACAGGCATAACCATGATCACCCACCCCCATCTGCTCGATATCGAAGAACTCAAAACCTATTTTTCTACTTTTGACGGCACGGCCGCCGCCGTCGATAACGTTTCTTTCTTCCTCGAAAAAGGAGAGGTGCTCGGCATTGTCGGAGAATCCGGTTGCGGTAAAAGCGTCACCGCCCTGTCAATTATGCGGCTGATTCCTGATCCACCCGGTAAAATCGTGCACGGCAAAATCCTCTTCGACGGTGTGAACCTGGTCGACTTGCCGATGGTGGCCATGCGGACCATTCGTGGCAAACGGATCTCGATGATTTTTCAAGACCCGATGACCTCCCTGAATCCGGTATACACAATCGGCAATCAAATATCGGAAATGTTTATCCAGCACGAGAACCTCTCCGGCAGGGAGAGTTTGAAGCGCTCCATCGATATGCTCAAAAAAGTCCAGATTCCGGCGCCGGAGAAACGGGTGCGCGAATATCCTCATCAGCTCTCCGGCGGAATGCGCCAACGCGCGATGATCGCCATGGCGCTGGCCTGCGATCCGGAGATTCTGATCGCGGACGAACCGACCACGGCACTGGATGTCACGGTTCAAGCTCAGATCCTTGACCTAATGCGCCAATTGAAGCAGGATTTTGACACCGCCATCATCATGATCACTCATGATTTGGGTGTCATTGCCGAAATCGCCAACCGGGTGGCGGTGATGTACGCCGGAAAAGTCGTCGAAGAAGCCGCTACCCTTACCGTATTCAGGGATCCGAAGCACCCTTACTCCCAGGGGTTGCTGAAGTCGATCCCTAAGCTGGGGGAGCGCTCCCGGGCTGACCGCAAGCGCCTGGAAGAAATCAAAGGCATCGTACCGAGCCTGCTGAACCTTCCGACGGGCTGTGCCTTTAATCCGCGCTGCCCTCACGTAATGGACATCTGCCGTCACAGGATGCCGGATCTGCCGGAGATAGAAACCGGTCACCGCGTGCGATGTTGGCTCTACATATCACATTAACTGGTTGGCCCCGGGGAAATACTCGTGAACGACCCCCTGATCAACGTCGACAACCTCAAGGTTCACTTTCCGATTAAAAGAGGTTTGTTTCACAAAATTATCGGGTATGTTTATGCGGTGGACAATGTCTCGCTGTCGCTGCAGAAAGGCGAAACCCTGGGCATCGTGGGAGAAAGCGGTTGCGGTAAAACCACTACCGGCCTGGCCATCATGCGATTGATCGAGCCAACCGGGGGCACCATCTTTTTTAAAGGCGAGAATATCACCCGTGCGGAAAAATCAAAAGTCAGGGTCTTGCGAAAGGATATGCAGATCATTTTCCAGGACCCGTATTCGTCCTTGAATCCCCGCATGACCGTCAACCAGATTCTGGCAGACCCGATGATAAATTATGGCCTGTATCCAGGCAAGCAGCAACCCGAACGCATTGCTTTTCTGTTGGAAAAAGTCGGGCTTTCACCCGAACACGGAAGACGATATCCCCACGAGTTCTCCGGCGGCCAGCGGCAACGGATCGGGGTTGCCCGGGCACTTGCACTGGATCCGCAGATTATCGTGGGCGACGAGCCGGTTTCGGCTCTGGACGTGTCGATTCAGGCCCAGATTATCAACCTGCTGATCGACCTTCAAGAAGAGTTCGACCTCTCCTACATCATTATCGCTCACGACCTGGCCGTGGTGGAACACATCTGCGATCAGGTGGCCGTCATGTATCTCGGCAAAATCGTCGAATACGGTACTTACCGAGACGTTTATATGGACCCGAAGCACCCTTACACCCAGGCGCTCTTGTCGGCCATACCGGTCCCGGATCCCGAAGCGGACAAAAAGCGGATCATTTTGACGGGAGACGTACCCAGCCCGATCCGTCCACCGCCAGGCTGCCACTTCCATCCCCGCTGCTCTTTCCGGATGGGTATCTGTGACAAGCATGAGCCGCAACTACAGGACATCGGGAGCGGTCGCGTGGTCAGCTGTTTTCTGTATTGACGCTAGCGTCACTTCGGATGGCACACTGGTCGGACTTCGTAACGAGGCCGTAAAAATAGATGGTCTCTATATCACCGCAACCAACTGAAAGGAGGAAGTCATGAAGAAAACCCGTATTGGAGTGTTGCTGGTGCTCTGCGCCACGGTGATGCTGGCAGGAGTATGCCCGGCTCTGGCGCAAACCTCTCTCGTGGCGGCCCAGGACGACCCGCCCCGCATGATGAATCCTCAGGGAGACGACTCCGATGCCGGTTTGCAGTATTTCGCCAATTTCTTCGACGGGCTGCTGCAACGCAAAGGACCAAATGGAACCCTCGCACCAGCGCTGGCCGAGCGCTATGAACGGCTGGACGCGCTCAGCTGGAAATTCTGGCTACGCAAGGGCGTCACGTTTCACAACGGCAATCCTTTTACGGCCCAGGACGTGAAGTTCACGTTCGAACGGTTGAGCAACCCCGAAGTCTCCGAGTTTATCAACACCGGTAAATCCATCGACAAGGTCGACATCATCGATGACTACACCGTGGTGATCAAGACCAAGGACCCGATTCCCTGGTTTGCCAACAACATGCATCAGATCTTCATCATGGACAAAGAGGACACGGAATCCCGCGACGCCGGAGATGTGACCATCCGTCCCAACGGAACCGGTGCATACAAGTTCGTGGAATGGGTCAAGGGATCGTACGTGAAGATGGAAGCCAACGAATCCTACTGGGAGGGCGCCCCGCCCATCAAAAAGGTGGAAATTCGCCCGATCACCGAATCGTCCACCCGTTTTGCCGCCCTGTTTTCCGGCCAGGTGGACCTGGTCACCGGTGTCCCGGTAGAACTCTACGACAAGGTAGTGGCCAATCCTCAAGTCGAGGTGATCAGCCGCCCTGCCCGCCGGAGCATCTTCCTGGCCCTGGGCAACAAGCCGGGGTCGCCCATGGCGGACATCCGGGTGCGCAAGGCCATGTACATGGCCATCGACGAAGATGAGATCATCGAGAAGGTCATGCGCGGCCACGCCACCCCGGCCGCCCAGATCCCGGATCCCCCCACCATCGGCTACCGCGAGGATCTGAAACGGCTGCCGTACGATCCGGCCAAGGCCGCGGAACTGCTCAAGGAAGCGGGATTCGAAAAAGGCTTCGAGGTCACGCTGACCGGTCCCAACGACCGCTACGTCCAGGATGCCAACATCGCCGAAGCGGTGGCCAAGTACCTGGCCAAGGTGGGCATCACCGCCAAGCTGGACGTCAAACCCAAATCGATCTTCTTCCCGGAAGTCACAGAGGGCAAACTGGAGTTCTACCTCATCGGCTGGTTCGACGGCACCTTCGACATGGGCCGGACCTATTTTAAACTCGCCCACACCCGGGACCAGGAAAAAGGCTACGGCGAGTACAACGGTACCAGCTACAGCGATCCCGAGATCGACAAACTGCTCGATTCCACGGCCGAGATCATCGATCCGGCCAAACGCGGGAAAGTATTACAGGATCTCAACAAGATGGCCATGGTGGACAAGATCGTCTGGATTCCGCTGCACTATCAGGAGGACCTCTATGCCATCCGTAAGTCCAAAGGCATCGACTTCAAGCCGCGGCCCGACCGTTGGGTCGTTTATAAGGAGATCAGCATTAAATAGCGCGTCTTCGGTACCCTCTGAAGTGCCCGGGAGTGAAAACGGAAATTACTTTTTCGACTGTCCTTCGGGCGCTTCAGGGGATGCATCACCGCAAACTGCTTAATAACAATCGTCATCAGGTATTTTCTCATGCTCACCTACATCGCCCGCAGACTGATCCAAGGCTTTGTGGTGCTCCTGGCCGTGTCGCTGATCTGTTTTGTCATCTTCCGCTACATGGGCGATCCGGTGGTCACTATGGCCGGGCGATACGCCACGTTTAAAGAGCGTGAGGAAGTACGCAAACTCTTCGGCCTGGACAAGCCGATGGTCGTCCAATACGGGCGATTCATCTGGAATGCAACCCACGGTAACTTCGGTAAATCGTACGTGAGCCGCGTACCGGCCCTCGAACTGGCAGCCAGTGCCATTTGCCTGGCGATTATTAGTTGTCTCGGGTTGGGGGTTATCGTCTCCATCAAACCGTTTGCTCTGCGCAACCGTTTTATTATGGCAGCGTCTTTAGGGGGTATATCCATCCCCACTTTTTTGACCGGAATTTTGCTGATTATGATCTTCGCCGTGTTTTTAGGGATTCTGCCCTCATTCGGCCGGGGGGATACGGTCCAGGTCGGCTTCTGGCGCACCGGTCTGCTGACATTCAGCGGCATCAAACACCTGATCCTGCCGGCCATGACCCTGGCGAGTTACCAACTGGCGGTGCTGCTGCGTTTGACGCGGGCGGGCATGCGCGAAGTGCTGACCCAGGAATACATCAAAACCGCATGGGCCAAGGGCCTGTCCCCCGCCAAGGTCATTATCAAACACGCGCTGCGCAATGTCATGATTCCGGTGATCACCATTACCGGCCTTCAGTTCGGAGAAATCCTGGCATTTTCGATCGTTACCGAGACCATCTTCCAGTGGCCGGGCATGGGCAACCTGCTGCTCACCTCCATTTACGAGAACGATCAGCCGGTGATCGTGACATACATCATGCTGGCCTCGGTCATCGTCATTTCCTTGAACATGATCGTCGACATCCTTTATGCGGTTTGAAACCCGAAAATCCGCTATGACTAACCGGCGTATCAAATCCCGGATGCTTTTTAGCTACCTGCACGATCCATCGGCGATTGTGGGTGACCACTCTCAGCCTGGACCATTTTCTGACGCCACCGATCTGGATGGAAGGCGGGACCGCACCCTTTGTGCTCGGTACGGACGACCAGGGACGCGATATTCTCAGCACCATTATTTACGGCTGCCGTACGTCATTGGTGGTTGGATTTGGGGTAGTGCTGGCGGCGGGTTCGTTCGGTATTCTCATCGGGCTTCTGGCGGGCTATTACGGCGGTTGGCTCGATGCGGTGACCATGCGCTTGGCCGACACCTTTTTCTCTTTTTCAACCACGTTGTTGGCGTTTTTACTCCTCGGCATCTTCAAACACGGCGGCATCCTGGTCGTCATCATCGCAATCTGCATCGCCGACAGGCGACCCTGAGCTTTCTGGGTGTCGGAGTGCCGTTGACCGAACCCTCTCTGGGCATGATGATCGCCATCGGAAAGAACTACGTCTATGCCGGCATGTGGTGGATGATCGTTTTTCCGGGGGCATCCTTGGTACTGCTTGTGGTGGGAATCAATCTCTTTGCGGACTGGCTCAGGGAGGAGCTGAACCCGCGGATCGAACGGCACCGTTGATGCGGGTGTTCAGGCCGTCGTGCCCGTCAAGGGTGATGCGGATCTCGGCCCTGAAGCGCTTGCCGATGGTGTGTCCGATCTCCCTTGGCGGGCCTTCACAATTTATTGAATGCACTCCCCTGACTCCCCATAGCGAGCGGTTCTCGGTTGGGCCGCCGGTTGTTGCTTCGGTTTCATCGAGAGGATCAAAGGTATGCCCTTGATTCAAGCACCCGGCGCCCCTTCGCCGCCCTGACGAGCGACGAATCCCTGAGTTTGAAGCCCTGAGGCTGACGGCGTTCCGGCGATCTGAGCCAGATACGTTTCACCGAGCTTTTCGATGTGGCTGTTGACATTGTCGAAGTAGTTGTAGTGCACCTGTTCTTCGTCGATAACGGCCTCGAAAATCTTCACGCTGGTGCTGTCGCCGTTTTCCCGGCACACCTGCAGAAACTGATTGTACGTGTCGATGGTATTGTCCTCGAGGTTTGCATCGAAGGAAAACACGGCTTTAACTTCCTGGCCTCTTTGCGCCTTTGCCGCCGGTTCTGCGGTCGGCTCCCCGCCCAGTTCCTTGATCCGTTCGGCAAACATCTCCGCGTGGCGCATCTCGTCGATGGCGATGAGCTTGACTTTGGCCGCCATATCGCCGAAATCGAGGTCGTCCAAATTGTAGTGCTGATTCATATACTGGCCGATGGCATGCAGCTCCATGCTGCGCGCCTTGTTCAGGACTTCGATGACCTTTTTCTTCCTTTGTTCCTTCGCTTTTTTTGCCATGAAACACCTCCTTGACGGTCGTGGTGAAAAAAGATGCTGTCAGTGCAGGGACCTCGCCAACGCTGAAAAGAGCCGTTCAAGGTCCTTATCCGTGTTGTAGAGATGGGGCGCGATGCGGATCGCGTTGCCCCTGACGCTCACGAAAACCTTTCCGCTGGCAAGCTTCGGCAGCAGACCCTCCGGCAGACCTGACGGAATCGACATCCCCAGCATATGGGGCGCCCGAACAGCATTCGCCGGGACTTGAAAGCCCAGTTCCGCGGCCTGGTCGGCAATGCGGCCGGTGGTTTCCCGCAGCGTATCGGCAATATTGTCCACACCCCAATCGAGCAGTTGGGCCAACGCAGCGGCTGCGATCGGTGCCAGGATGAAGTTGCTGGCCGCGCCCATGTCGTAGCGCCGGGCACCCGGCTGATACGCATTGCGATAGTCGACCAGGCGGGCGAAGTTTTCCGATCCGGCGCGATTGAGCCAGTTCTCTTCCAGCGGCACGCCGTGCTGCCGTCCGGGTGCGGCATAGCAGAACCCGAAGCTGTAGGGTCCCAGCAGCCATTTGTGGGCCGTTGTGATCAGGAAGTCGGGCTGCACGGCGGCAACCGAAAAGGGCATGGCGCCCAGAGACTGGGTGCCATCCACCACCAGAGCCGCACCCACTTGGCGACACCTTGCCCCGATTTCGACCAGGTCGAGCAATGTGCCGTCGGTCCAGTGGCAGTTGGGAAGGGCTGCGATCGCGGTCTGATCGTCGATGGCGTCGATCACGGCCGCCGTCCAGTCGTTGTCGGGCGGGCGACGAACGGTTTTCAGCACGGCAGCCTCATGGGCCGCTTTCAAGCGCCACGAATAAACGTGGGAGGGAAATTGGTCCTGGAGCAGCAAAATGGTCTGCTCCTTCTCAATGGGCAGGTTTTTCGCCGCCAGAGCGACACCGTAGGAGACGGCCGGGATGATGGCGATGCAGGCGGGGTCACAGCCGATCAGTTCGGCGAACAACCGGCGGTTTTCTTCCATTGTCGCGAAAAAATGGTCGGAAGTAATGGTCCAGGGTTCGGTTTTCGCCTGCAGGGCGGCCTTTCCGGCCGCCGCCGCGCTTTGCAGCAGCGGTGCCGTGTAGGCGCAGTTGAAGTAAGCGACGTCTTGCGGAATATCGAACAGCTCACGCTGACAGGAAATCACCCTACACGCCCTTTCCGAGAATCCGCTCGTCATGTTTGAGCCGTTCCTGAATCCCCTTGCCGACTTGATACGTGCGGCTGAACTCCGCCCAGAATTCCTTGTCCTTTTCCCGCCAGTCCGGTCCGAAACGGTCGTTGAAATACTCCCCGAGTTTTTCGAACAGCAGTTTCCAGGGGGGGTCGCCTTGCTCATGGGCAGCCAGCAGTTGCTCCAACAGATCGTCCAAATCGGTCAGTGTCTCCTTGGGGAGGTAGGAGATGGCGCCCTTGCGAATGGACTCCATCAAGGTGTCCGGGTTGATGGCATGGGCGGTCAGCATTACAGTCGGGATTCCCCGTTCTACGGTTTCCGTCAGGAGCTCGAGTCCGTTGACGCCCATAATGTCCAGGATGGCCAGGTCGTAACGGTTCTGCCGGATCATTCGGGACGCGGTGTCATAGTCGCCGGCCAGATCGAGGTCCGCCTCGTCCAGGATGTCTTCGATTGTCTCGAGTATGTCCTCTTCATCGTCCACGGCCAGGATGCGCTTGCCTTTCAACCTCGACTCCGTCGTCATCTGCTTTCCTCCTTCGAAGGTTTCTCCTCGTATCGAGCAGCTTTAAAAAGCTTACCGTCGCCTCATTCCGCACCATATCACTCGCTCGAGTCGGTCATTCGTGCAGAAAATACCTTTTATTTTACGATGCCGTTTCGGTGTTAAACACTCAATGCCCCGGCCACCACCGTGCATGAAAATGATGCACCGGAGCCCGAATGAGCGGTTGAGAAGGCGACTGACTGTCTGAGATGCCTACAGGGCCTTAGACCGGAACCGAGGCACCCACCTTTTATCCGTATTATATTCTACCTTCGCATTAAACGCGTAACGTCCCCTCAATTCACACCGTGCCGGTTTCGAAAGTGATCGGCAACCTCAGCCGGAAGGTGGCCCCTTCACCCCTGGTGCTCTCCAATTCGATGTCGCCCCCCAGACGGCGGGCCATGATTATTGCCCCGGCCAGGCCGAGTCCGTGGCCGTTGCGGGGCAATAGAGTGCACTCTTTGACCTGCCTGTAGCGTTCGAAAACCATCTGGTGGTGCGCCGCATCGATTCCCGGTCCGTCATCGGCAACCTCCACAAGAATCTGATCGTTTGCGAGTTTCATGCGGATTTCCACCCGTTCTTTGCGGAAGTGCAGTGCGTTTTTGATGAGGTTGCCGAGGATCTGGCGGAACTTGGTTTCGTCTTGCACCAGTTCGGTCTGTTCAAGCACCGGCGCGAAATTCAAATTAATACCCTGCCGGTCAAGAAATGCGCGCATTGCCTTTTCTTCGGTCAGGGATCTGAACTGCTCTGAAATGTCTTCGGGAAGTCCATCCAGCACCTCCAGCAAAACCCCGTAAGCCGAAGAGACCGGCTTGAAACGGCAGCAGAAAAAACAGCCGGACTCGGAGCGGCCGATCTCCAGCAGACTGTTTAGCATGGTACGGGCTTTATTCGAGTTGCGCAGGGTGCGTTTCAGGATTTTTTCCTGTCGCGGTGTCAGTGGACCGAATTTTTCTTTTTTCTCCAGAATCGTGCGGACACCGGTCTCGATGACCGCAATAGGGTCCTTGAGTTCGTGGATGAGAAACTCGATTTCGACTTCCCGGAAAAAACGCCCGGCTTCACCGTCTTCCGGAGCGGTGTCATGCTCTTGGTTGTGGTTGGCTTTCATGGTGGCGCCTCTGTCTCATGGGTATAGGCTTTGCGATAACGATTTTGGACTGTGTTATCGGTCGTCGGCGTATTATACAATACAGCCTCCTGCCTCTGGCCATGTCAAAATCTTTATTTTAAAGCCTATAGCTTCTACCAAACTCCCGACTGTCAAATCATCACTTCAGAGGCTGGTGGAAAAACGACCTTGACGGTCGTACCGCCGGTCTCGCAGCATTCCGCGTCGCTCCGGCAGTGCGCACAATCTGCGACATCACCGGGACACTGCTCCAGGCCATCGGTAAGATGTCGGCAGCGGCCGGAGTGCATGTAAAGCTTGAAATGGTAGCGTTCTGAAAATATTTTCATGCGCAGCAAATCGAAGCCCCTTCCGCCGGCATTGAAATCGAAAGGCCTGCGGGTGGAATATTGCAGCGCTTCGGCCGCGGTAAAATACTTTTCGAATATAAGGCGCTGGTCTTCCGCGGATATGCCGACGCCGCAGTCTTTGACTTCGAACTCCGGCCCGCTCTGTCCGCTGCGGACCGCTATGTCGATGCGGCTTCCGTCGGGCGTGTTTTCGACGGCGTTGCGAATCAGGCCTTCGGCGATCTTGGACAAGACATCACCCGGAATCCAGACCGCCTCGACCGCTTCGAATCTCGTGGTCACCTCGCAGCGCCGGTGGTCAAACTGCGACCGCAGCCGCTCGACGGTTTGGGCGACAAAGTCTTCCAAACGGATCTCCTCGGGCAGCGCCTCACGAGGACCGAAGAGAGCGTCGATCCGGCTGCGGAGTCTGTCGACCAGGCGTCCATCGGCACCCTCGAGGGTTGCGAGTGTCACCAGTTCGTCGGCACAGGCGTCGAGGAGGGTGGCGAGCATCCGGTGGTCGCGATCATCACGCTCCTGGAGGATGTCTTCGATTTCATACTGCATGTCGAGCAGACGCTGAAGGTTGCGCCGGCTGCGCTCGATGATGCGATGAATGCCCCGGTCGCTATGGTCGGCATACTTTTTACCCAACAGTTCCAGGGAGGCCGACAGGACCGATATCGGCGTTTTAAGCTCGTGGGACAGACGGTGAATCACACTGTCCTTGGCCCGGTTGAGGCTTTTGACCTCTTCGTAGGAATTCTTGAGTTCCTGGTTTATCCTCGCGTTTTCAATCGGAAGGGCCACCGTGCCGGCCACCGTGCCAAGCAGATCGACATCATCGTGGTCGAAGGCAGCGTTCTTTTTGTTGACCGCGCACAACACGCCTATCATCCGGTCCTGAATCCGGATGGGAACATCGAGCATGCTGCGGGTGTGAAAACCGGCCTTCTCATCCACCTGTTTGAAATAATAAGGGCTTTCGGAAGTGTCCGGAACGATCAACGGCCGACCGGTCTTGTAAACGTGACCGGCCACCCCCTTGTCGGCGGGAAACCGAATTTCTCTGAATTTCTTGCCGGTCTCCGAATCGTCGTGGTGGACCGCAAAGAAGTAAAATTCCTGCCGGTCTTCATCCAGCAGAATGACCGATGCGCTTTCGATGTTTAGCAGGTTCTGAGTTTCGCGGGTGATAAAAGCCAACAGTCCGTCCAGGTCGCGGTAATGGGGAATGGCGTTGGTGATTCTGAACAGGGTCTCGTTGATCCGCGCCAGACGTTTTTCCTGGGTGACATCCCGCAGCGTGACGACCTGTCCGGCGGGCTGGTTGTCTTCATCGTAAAAAAGGGCGCCGTCGATCACGATGTCCAGCAGGCGACCATCGCGGGTGAGCCGCCGGGTCTCGAAATTGTGCAGCACCTTTTCCCTGAACAGACGCGCGATCCCTTCGCGGGTCTGGTCCTTGTGGGACTCGGGGACAAAGGGGATGCGCTTGCCCTTGAGTTCCGCGAGGGTCCATCCGAAGACCTTCTCAAAAGCGGGGTTCAGGTAAGAGACGCTGCCGTCGAGGTTGAAGACAAAAACCGGTTCCGGCAGAAAGTTTAAAAACGCGCGGTATCGCTTCTCGGCCCTGCGACTGGCTTGGTATTGACACTGGGCCAGTTCTTCGGATTCAAGCGCCTTCTGCTGAGCCAAGTTCTTCTCGGTCACATCACGGGCAATGCCGCGAAATCCACACTTCCGGCCGTCGTTCTCGACGATGAGCTTGGCGGAAAGCTCGATGATGCGTTTGCGGCCGTCTTTGCGGATGATCTCCCAAACGATATCGGTTATGCCCTCGCCGGTTTGATAGATATGATTGAAACGCTTGAAGGCCGATGCGGCGTTCTCCTGGTCCATGAATTCACGAAAGTTGCGACCCTTGATTTCATGCCAGGCATAGCCGAAAATGCGGCACAGGGCATCGTTGAAGTATGTAAAATTGCCCCGCAGATCGGTTTCGTAGTATCCATCGGCAACTGCCTCGATGAACACACGGTACCTTTCCTGGTGGACCTCGGGATCATCCGCATGGCCGCGTTGCACGGTAAAATCTTCTGCAGACCGGATTTTCTTCATATGAATCGGGTCATCTTTCGTTTTCGAGGATGCCGAAGGTATCGGCATCGAGCATCCGGTATCCGCCCTTCTTCAATACGTCAACTGCGAGGTCATTGTCGCTGAACCGGAATATCATGATGGCCTTGCCGGCGGTTGAACCGATGAAGGCATACATGTAAATCACGTTGATATTGGCATCTCTGAGCGGCCTGAGCAGGTTGGCCAGGCTGCCGGGAGCGTCATCGATCTCCGCCGCCACGACATCGTTGACGAAAGCGGAAATGTGCATCTCCATTAAAATTTGCCTGGCGCGCACGACATCGGACACCAACAGCCGCAACTGGCCGAAAGCCCCGGTATCAACCAGGTTCAAGGCCCGAAGGTTGATGCCCGCCTTTCCGAGCGCATCCGCCACCTCCAACAACCGGCCGGGTGAGTTTTCAATCGATATGACGATCTGTTTCAGTTTCATCACGCCTCCAAATTCCAAGTTGGGTGTTAAAGGTTCATGGTAAAATTGGATCATTTCCGTCAATAGAAAGCCATTTTTCGCAGTTTCGCCGTGTCTGAAACCATACAGAAAGCGCGTCCCGCGTGTCAAGCGGCGGCGGAATCAACCCCCCGGGCGGTCGCGGCATTATAAGCCGCATAAGCGTTCACAGGGCGCCGCATCTGCTAGGCACTTGAAGTACAAAAGGTCATCTGCGGTACTCTGTAAACACTTACAATTAGGTGTTTTGAAGCGCAGCGGACTTTGCAACCCTGTGAACGGTTACCCGCCGTCCCTGGCGAGGGTTTCGCGCATGAAAAAAGTGGCACCCATGGCCACTAGAGCACAGATAACCAGGATCAAAAAGGCCTTTTCATACCCGACGAGCCTGAAATTCCCGCCGGTACGACCGTAGTGTTCCAGGACGGCCCCCACGATCGGTTGAAAAATGGCGCCACCGG
>JARROL010000127.1:0-10862 GCA_037383965.1 Desulfobacterales bacterium
TGATTTTTCAACTGCTGCACGAGCGCATCGGCACGGACGGGTGAGCGGCCCGTGACCACCAAGGCGCGTCGCCCCAGATCTGCAGCCAGACGCCCCACGCGTTTGATTGTACCAGCACCAAAAATGATGCGGTTCGCCGTTCCGAATTCGAAAAGCATTATTCTACCCAGTTAAACGTTCTTGCCACGGCCTTTTTACGGTCACCGATCCCCTTTTGTCGCTCGGCCGGATCCATTTGCGACTCCCAGGTAGGTAATTCGGGGAACTTAAGGGTCACGGTAAGAAATACGTCCACACGATTGCGCCGGATTAGGGTTTGTCTACCAGGCACATCCACCTGTGCCGGGATACGTGCGGGTGGATGTAACGCAGTAGACGGGCCATAAGACAAGCAAGAGGTAAAATTATTTTTTGCCGGGGGCCCTAACTCAAGAGACCGTCGCGACGATGTTTCAGATAGGCGTTGACGGCGCCATAGGCCGTGGCAATCGCAAGACCCGAACCGCATTTCATTCGCATCCAATCACAATGGGCCAGGATGGATCCGGCCGCATAAAGATTTTCATAAGCCGGTCGGCTGTCAGCGGTCAAGGGCCGAAAACACTCATCTATTTCAAGGCCGGCCCGATTGACGGCATGACCCTTGAGATCCAGAAAATGCTCACTGTGCCAGTGTGCGCCTGGACGGTAATCTCTTTTTCCCTGGCCCCAATGTCAAAAATGAGATGGCCGCATCCGTCTGTCTGCACCCGGATCACCTTTTTGTTGTAAAGTGTGACGACCCCGAGGGATGGAAGGGATCGCTCCAAGGCGTTCTTCAGACGCAAGCCGGAGATGGCCGGCGGCAAGGTGGGGATCTCAAATACCGGAACCCCGATTTTCTCCCGCAAGTCAGCCATCACGCTCGATGTCTGGTAGGTACCACAAATCGCCGGCAACCCCAACATTTTTGCGTCTTTAACCAGCGGCCTCACGGCGGAAGCCAATTGCTCGCGTGTGCGGCTCAGTTCTATAGCATGGGCCATTCGTTCGGGATAGAGCTCGGCCGGCAAATCGGGAAAAGCCAAGCGGGCGGCACGCAGTGCAGGCCATCTATCCTTCAGGACAGACTGGATCTGCCGTGCACTGAAGCCTTTCATGCCGTGAAAATCGATAATGAGGCAAGGACATTTACGGTTCCAGGCCATCACACCTCTCCACATGCTTTCAGGCACGGCATATGTCCGCTTAATGCTTCCAACAGGCGTGACGACATCCGCATTGCGATTCTTGTAGCACCGATAGGGCAATCCAGCGGTTACCAAAAAGCCGATAAATTCATTTAAAGCGGCCCGGATATCGCTTCGGGACAGACGCGCAAAGGGATGATTCGGGCACGATTTGGAAAGCGCCGCTATAGCCGCCCAGGGATTTCGCCAGCGTCGGCCTTTTTCGATCGGGTGTACCCCCAGCAGGTCGATCAAACCGCTGGCATATATAATTTCGGCGGACAGCCCGACCTGGACGGTGGCAACATGGCGGCGGGCGGCGAAAAGGGCGGCGGCCATTCCGGCCATTCCGGTGCCGATCACCAGCAGCTGACAATGGATGGTATCCGATTGAGCCATTTATTTCCTGTGTGCCGTGACACCGTCGACCTCAGGAGCCTTCTTCGAGCTCGAGACCGAGAAGCCCGCAGTGCATGGCCTCCTGCAGTTCGGCCTGAATAAGCGAACTGCCCCACATCAGGGGTTTTTGTCCTCGCCAGCGCGAATCGAGAAACGCTTTCAGGTCTTCGATGCCGTACCGGGCATCCAGCAGCCCTTGATCATACAGATAAGCCGCCACGCGCGTGCTGCAGAAAGCCCCCTGGCAGGGACCTTTCCCGATCCGGCTGCGCAAGCCGATCGATTTGAGGTCCATCCGAGCCCCCTGATTGCGGATACTTTGAACGATGCTGTCGACCACGCTCTGCGGTATCATTTCGCACTCGCAAAGGATAACGTCGTCTGGATTGCGATTTTGCAGCCAAAATCGTGGCGCCAGACCCGGCTCGGTCCATCGCCCTTCGGATGCCGACGGTAGTGGTTCGGTTTGTGTCCGACAGGGGCGCGGCGTGCCGAATCGACGGCAGATGAAATCGGCCGTCTTTTCGGCCATCAGTCGGTATGTGGTCAGTTTCCCGCCGGTAATGGTGGCAAAATTGTCAACGCCTTCCGCTGTGTGATCGATCAGGGCAAATCCGCGACTGACGCTGCGATCATCGTCTGTGGCCGGTGCATCGAGCAACGGCCGTATGCCGGAATAAGCGCGAATGAAGCGGGAGTTTTCCAACGCGGGCACCATCATGGCGCCTTCGGAAATGATCTGATCGACCTCTTCCACGGTAGGGCGATAATCGGTCAGTGATTCGATGCGCACGGAGGTCGTGCCGAGGATGGAAACCGTCCCGCCAGGCACGAGAATATCACCATCGGTCGGACGCCGCAGCCGGTTGATCACCTGACCGGCCATCCGACTCTGTGTCACCAGCAGGCTGCCCTTGGAGTAAACCATGCGGAGCCGAATGCCGGCCATGGCCGCCACTTCTCCGGCCCAGGCCCCAGATGCGTTGACAACGAAATCGGTTTCGATTGTGCAGTGCCGGCCGGTTTTGATATCGGTCAGGAGAACCGTTCGAACGCGATGGTTGCGGCACGCGAACTTAATCGCCCGGCTGTGGGGCAGAAACACAGCGCCGTGCTGCCGGGCATCCGAAATGTTTTCCAGGCTGAGTTTAAAGGGATCAATGGCGGCATCGTTTACCTTGAAGGCCGCAATGATCTTCTCCGACAAAGCCGGTTCCGCGTCGCGGGCTTCCGCAGCTTCCAATGCTTGAGATTCTATGCCTAATCGTGCACACAAAGCGGCAAAATCAGCCACGTAGTTCTCGTTGTCGCCTTCTACGGCGACAAAAAGTCCACCGGTATCCTCTATGCACTGCGGTGCCAGTTTTTTGAGCAGCCGGTTTTCCTTTTGGCATTCGACGGCCGCCGAAGGATCGGATACCACGTAGCGGGCACCGGAATGGAGTAACCCGTGATTACCACCGGATGCGCCGGCGTTGAAATCCATTCTTTCGACCAGTATGCAGGGAATGCCGCGCAACGATAGATCACGGGCGAGACCAGTCCCCGTCACACCGGCACCGATGATGAGCACACCGGTTTTTAACAAATCTGTTGCTGGCTGGGTCATTGAGGCCACATCAAATTCACGGCCGATGAAATCCTTTTATTTTCACTTGTGAAAATACAACCGGGCTGTTAAACGAAAATAAGCAACCAAGTGCAGCCATATTTCTCTTTTCAGCCGTAACACAACCGGAAAATCATGTCACGACAAATTTTCGTTTGTGAATTTTAATTTCTGTCAATTTTCACAAAAGAAAATATTGCCCCTGAATCCGGTTGATTGGAGGACATATGAGGGCTCGCGACGACCGATCCGATCCGGCAGGACGCCGCATCGCGTAAAAAGACGGCACCGATGCGAAAGCGGCATGAAAAAATCCGCGAACTGGTTCAAAGCAGGGGATTTGTGACGATCGAGTCTCTGTCACAGGCATTCAACGTGACCCCCCAGACGATTCGACGCGACATCAACACCCTGTGTGAAGAAGGGTCGGTCAACCGGTATCATGGTGGCGCCGGGGCTTCCTCCAGCACCGAAAACGTTGCCTACACACAGCGAAAAGTGTTGTGCCTCAGAGAAAAACAGCAGATTGCCGCAATGGTTGCGGATAAAATCCCGAACAATGCGTCTCTTTTTATCAATATCGGCACCACGACGGAGGAAATTGCAAAGGCACTGTGCAACCATCAACGTCTCAAAGTGATCACCAACAACCTCAATGTCGCCTCCATTTTAAGCGGCAACGAAAACTTCGAGGTCATTGTGGCCGGCGGCTTGGTAAGGCATCGTGACGGCGGCATCATCGGCCCGCTCACGATCGACTTTATCCAGCAGTTTCGAGTTGATTTCGGCATCATCGGCATCAGCGGCATCGATATGGACGGAACGCTTCTCGATTTCGATTACCGTGAAGTCCGTGTCTCGCGAGCCATCATCGACAATTCACGACGGATTTTTCTGGCAACCGATCATACCAAATTCGGACGTAATGCCATGGTCCGGCTGGGCAGTATCGATGAGATCGATGCTCTGTTTACCGACCGGCCGCCCCCCCAGTCTCTTTCGGACGTGTTGGGGACAGCGAATATCGAACTCTACGTAGCGGCCAGGACCGATAAAGCCGACGTGTAAAGCCGGTCAGCAGAAAGTAAAGCGGCTATATTTTCGCTTGTGAAAATAAAAGGGCGGTGCTATGGCTGTTGTCTATAGGGGCTAATGGAGAGCATCGTCGACGATGTGATCGGTTTTACAGCTCGAGGTTCCATTAGCCTGTAGGCTTTAAGATAGCGGTTCTGCCAAGACCAGAGGGAGAAGGCTGTATTGTAAATACGCCGACGTCCGATAACGCAGCCTAAAACCGTTATATTAAAACTCAAGGTTCCGTTTTCTCGCAGGCTTTAAGATAACGGTTTTGGCAAGGCCAGAGGGAGAAGGCTGTATTGTAATACGCCGACGACCGATAATGCAGCTCAAAACCGTTATCATAAAGCCTACAGATTGCCGGGAGACTGTTCATGGCCTTATCCCTTGAAAAGATCGATAAGATTGTTGGCCGCGAAACCCACCTCAAGGCCATCGACCTCGAACTCGCGCCCGGATCCCGCAATGTCATTTTAGGCCGCACGCTGGCCGGCAAGACCTCCCTGCTTCGGATTATGGCCGGTCTCGATCGACCGACCCGGGGCCGGGTGCTGGTGGATGGACAGGACGTTACCGGCACTTCCGTGCGCAAGCGCAACGTCGCCATGGTCTACCAGCAATTCATCAATTACCCCTCGCTGAACGTCTATAAAAACATCGCCTCGCCTTTGAGACTGGCCGGCATGGATAAAAACGAGATCGACCGGCGCGTTCGCGATACCGCCGCCATGCTCAGGATCGATGATCTGCTCGACCGCCTGCCGGCCGAGCTTTCCGGCGGTCAACAGCAGCGGATTGCCATCGCCCGGTCCCTGGCCAAAAACGCCGACCTGCTGCTGCTGGATGAACCCCTGGTCAACTTGGATTATAAACTGCGCGAGGAACTGCGGGAGGAGCTGCAGGATATTTTCAAGCAGCGTGAAGCCATTGTCGTCTATACGACCACGGAGCCGACCGAAGCATTGATGCTGGGCGGCAATATCGTGGTCATGCATGAAGGACGTATTCTGCAGGCCGGGCCGACGGCCGAGGTCTACCGGCATCCGGACACCGCGCACGTGGCGGAAATATTTTCCGATCCGCCTATCAACTTTCTCGTCGGCAAAGTGTTACAAAGCCGGGCCTGGCTCGGGGAGCAGATTCAATTGCCGCTCAAGGGACATCTGGCCGGGCTTGCCGAGGGAAATTACACTTTCGGTGTCCGCTGCTCCCATCTTTTCCTCAAGGCGTCGACCGATTCTGATATCCAGATCAGGACCGTGGTGGAACTGTGTGAAATCAACGGCTCCGAAACCTTTATCCACGTGGAATACGAGGGCCAAAAGCTGGTGGTGCAGGATGAAGGAGTGCACCAATTGAAAATCGGGCGGGAGATTGCGCTCCACGTCAATCCCTGCCACTTTTTCGTTTACAACGAACAGGGCCGGCTGGCGGCCTCCCCGGATCGGGCCTGTTAGGGCGTTTTGCTGAGACACTAATTTCTCTTTAACCTCAAAAGCTGCCCCGCATGAGGGGAATCTGGAGCCTACACCATGGCGTGCGTCCGCATGCAGGAAGTTGCCCACAGCTATCTTCCCAAAATCCAGACCTTCGAGGAGTATGCCCTCAAGCGGATTCACATGACCTGGGAAGACGGCGGTGCTTACGCCCTCCTGGGGCCTTCGGGATGCGGTAAAACCACCATGCTCAATATTATCTCGGGCCTGCTCGTACCCAGTCAAGGGCGCGTGCTGTACGATGAATCCGACGTGACCGGTCTGCCACCGGAAAGACGAAACATCGCTCAGGTATTTCAATTCCCTGTGCTATACGACACAATGACCGTCGCCGAGAATCTGGCTTTTCCGCTGCGCAACCGGGGTGTCCCCGCCGACCAGATCCGCCGCCGGGTAAAAGAGGTGGCCGACATGCTGGATCTTTCGACCGTACTGAATAAAAAAGCAGCCGGCCTGACCGCCGATGCCAAACAGAAGATTTCCCTGGGACGGGGTTTGGTGCGCAGCGACGTAGCCGCTATCTTGTTCGACGAGCCCCTGACGGTCATCGATCCTCATTTGAAATGGCAGCTGAGGCGCAAGCTTAAGGAAATTCACGAGCGAGCCGGTACGACCATGATCTATGTTACCCATGACCAGGTCGAGGCCATGACTTTTGCGGACAACATTGTCGTGATGTATGAAGGCGAAGTCGTTCAGGTCGGCACGCCCGAAGAACTTTACGAAAAACCGAAACATAAATTTGTCGGCTATTTCATCGGCAGCCCGGGCATGAATTTTCTCGAATGCAAGGTGGAAGGCGGCTTGGCCTATGTCAACGGGACCGCCATTCCCCTGGATCATGCGCTGGCCGGGTTGGCCGGCGGGGCCAAAGGAAAGTTGGAGCTGGGTATCCGCCCCATGCACCTGGAAGTACACGCCAACGCAGTGGATGGCGGAATCGCGGTCGCAGTCAAATCGGTGGAAGATCAAGGCAATTGCAAGATTGTCACGATGTCGATCGACGGCCAGATCGTTCGTGCTAGAGTTCCTGAAGAACAACCGGCGCCCGGTGAAAAAGCCTGGCTGCGGTTTCCGCCCCAATGGACCCGGCTCTTTGCTGACGAACGAATGATTGGCTGAATCTGATCTTAAGGGTGATAGATCTGACGGCTGCGAACCGGGAAGGCCGGCATGGGTAAGCGCCGCGCCCGAAGCGGCGCATACCACCCCGTAATGGAATTGGCCTTCAGTCGAACAGAAACGGAGCCTGCCAATGGAAAAATGGGAAGATAACAGGGCCTGGTACCTCGTTTTGCCGGTATTTGTTATCGTGGCCTTCAGCGCCATCATACCGCTGATGACGGTGGTCAACTACTCGATCCAGGATATCTTCGGCCCGGGCAATGCCGTCTTTGTGGGAACCGAATGGTTCAAGGAGATGTTGACCGACTATCGACTCCACGATGCCTTATGGCGTCAATTTTTATTCTCAGGCTTGGTCCTGCTCATCGAAATACCCTTGGGCATTCTCATTGCGCTGGCCATGCCCAAAAAGGGTTGGGGCGTCTCGGCCAGCCTGGTCATTCTGGCTATTCCGCTGCTGATCCCCTGGAATGTGATCGGCACGATCTGGATCATCTTTACCCGGCCGGATATCGGCTTGTTCGGTGTGGGGATCAACAGCTTGAATATGCTCGATGTGCCCTTCGATCATACGGCCAGGCCGCTTTACGCCTGGATCACCCTGATGGCCATGGAGGTCTGGCATTGGACGCCGCTGGTGGCGCTGCTCTGTTATGCCGGTCTGCGCGCCATCCCGGAGGCCTATTACCAGGCGGCCAAAATCGACGGTGCCTCTGCGTGGGCGGTCTTTCGCTACATCCAGTTGCCCAAGATGCGCGGTGTTTTGACCATCGCCGTGCTGCTTCGGTGGATGGACAGCTTCCTAATCTATGCCGAACCCTTTGCCCTTACCGGCGGAGGGCCAGGTAACTCGACCACTTTCCTGTCCATCTATCTGGTCAAATTGGCCACCGGCCAGTTCGACCTGGGACCGGCGGCGGCTTTTTCCCTGATCTATTTTCTGATCGTGTTGCTGTTCAGTTTCATCTTTTACCAGGCGCTACTGAACGTCGGCAAAGGAGAGAAGATATCATGAGAATCCGCAAGCGAAGTACCGCATTGATAATCTATTTTATCATACTAGTCGTGCCGATTTACTGGATGCTCAACATGTCGCTGCGCAGCAATGCGGATATTCTGAGCACATTTTCGCTTTATCCGTCCGACATCACCTTTCAAAACTATATCAAGATATTCACCGATCCAAGTTGGTATTCCGGCTATATTAATGCGATGATATACGTCACCATTAACACGGTCACCTCCCTGGCGGTTGCACTGCCCGCCGCTTATGCCTTCTCGCGCTATAAGTTTCTGGGCGACGGACAGATGTTCTTTTGGCTGCTGACCAACCGTATGGCCCCTCCAGCCGTTTTCCTGCTGCCATACTTTCAGCTCTATTCCACTTTCAATCTGATCGATACGCACATTGCCGTTGCCCTGGCCCACTGCCTCTTCAATGTTCCGCTGGCGGTATGGATTCTGGAGGGATTCATGTCCGGAATTCCCAAGGAGATTGATGAAACGGCCTTTATCGACGGGTACACGTTTCCGCGGTTTTTCATTACGATTTTCATCCCGCTGATCCGCGCCGGTGTG
This sequence comes from Desulfobacterales bacterium, assembly GCA_037383965.1. Taxonomy (GTDB): domain Bacteria; phylum Desulfobacterota; class Desulfobacteria; order Desulfobacterales; family SG8-13; genus JARFQH01. Next base: position 8,493 of record JARROL010000127.1, read on the forward strand.
GGCGTCACGGCCTTTTTTTGTTTCATGTTCAGCTGGGTCGAACTGCTGTTTGCCAGAACACTGACGGTCACCGAAGCAAAACCGATCGTAGCCACCATGACCCGGACCATCAGCGCCACCGGCCTGGACTGGGGCCTGTTGGCAGCCAACGGTATTCTGACCATCGTGCCGGGGGCCCTGGTCATCTGGTTCGTACGCAACCATCTCGCCAAGGGATTCGCGCTGGGCCGCGTGTAGGGAGGCATCTCCATGAGCTTCGATTGGATGTATTGGACCGTACCCACGGCGATATTTTTCATCACCCTTTTCTTAATGATAGCCGGCATGCTCATTTGGGAGCTGGTGTCGCCGACCATCGAACGCCGTGGATTCCTCAGGATACCCACCACCAGAGGAACGCGTTTTTTTGTGGGACTGCTGGGCACGGCCTATATCCATCTGGCCTGGCTCGGACTTACAGATCTGAGTTTGTGGTTCGCCCTTCCGATCTCCGCTGTCTGGGTCTTTGTGGTGATGCGGTGGGGATAAAAATACAACGTAACAAGGACGCGTTCCCATCGACGGCGGTTCAAGCCTTCACGCCGACGATGCCGTCCCAAATCCAATCCCACCCTTGAGGGCTAAAAGGAGGAGACTCATGAAAGTCACAATGAAAAAGTCGATGCTTCTGGCAATCGCATTGACCGTCATGCTGGCACTGGCAGCAGGTTCCGCCATGGCGGACATGGCGGCCGCCAAGAAGTGGGTCGATGAAGAGTTTCAACCCTCGACCTTGACCAAAGAGCAACAGCTCAAAGAGATGGAATGGTTCATCAATGCTGCCAAACCGTACAAGGGGATGAATATAAAGGTCGTATCTGAAACCATTCCCACGCATGAGTATGAAGCCAAAACATTGGCCAAAGCGTTTGAAGAAATCACCGGTATTCAGGTTTCGTTCGACCTGATCCAGGAAGGTGATGTCATCGAAAAGCTGCAGACCCAGTGGGCGTCGGGCCAGAACATCTATGATGCCTGGATCAACGACTCTGATTTGATCGGAACGCATGCCCGCTATGGCTATGTGGTACCCCTGTCCGATTTTATGGCTGGCGAAGGCAAGGATGTGACCCTGCCGACGTTGGACGTGGACGACTTCATGGGCAAATCCTTTACCACAGGCATGGACGGCAAACTTTATCAGCTGCCGGACCAACAGTTCGCCAACCTGTACTGGTTCCGCTACGACTGGTTCAAGCGCCCGGACTTCAGAAAGCAGTTCAAGGAAATCTACGGCTATGAACTGGGCGTTCCGGTCAACTGGTCGGCCTACGAAGACATTGCCCAGTTTTTCACCGAACATGTCCGTGAAATCGACGGCAAGGCCGTCTTCGGACACAACGACTACGGCAAAAAGGCGCCAGACCTGGGCTGGCGTTTTACCGACGCCTGGCTCTCAATGGCAGGTGCAGGTGACAAAGGCCTCCCCAATGGCAAACCAGTGGACGAATGGGGTATCCGCATGGAAGGCTGCCGGCCGGTGGGGGCAACCGTTGCCCGCGGCGGCGCCGCCAATGGCCCGGCCGCCAAGTATGCCCTGCGCAAGTATATGGATTGGCTGAGAAAATATGCACCGCCGGGCAGTCTGGGCATGGATTTCTACACCTATCTGCCCTTTTTAGCCAGCGGTAGCGTAGCCCAGCAGATTTTCTGGTATACGGCCTTCGTCCCCAACATGGTCGCACCGGGTCCCACGGTAAATGAGGACGGGACCCCCAAATGGCGCATGGCTCCCTCGCCCCATGGCCCTTATTGGGAAGAGGGCATGAAGCTGGGATACCAGGACTGCGGCTCCTGGACCTTCATGAAAAGCACCCCGCTTGAACGTCGCAAAGCAGCCTGGCTCTTTGCACAGTTCTGCGTGGCCAAGACGACCTCCCTGAAGAAGGCCCTCGTGGGCCTGACACCGATCCGCGACAGCGATATCCGGAGTCAGGCGTTTACCGATCGGGCACCGAAGCTCGGCGGTCTGGTTGAATTCTACCGCAGTCCGGCCCGCGTGGCCTGGACGCCTACCGGTGTCAACGTCCCCGACTACCCCAAACTGGCCCAGTTGTGGTGGCAGAACATCGGTGAGGCGGTTTCCGGTGAAGTGACCGTGGATACCGCCATGGACAACCTGGCGCGCGAAATGGATCGCGTCATGGAGCGCATCGCCCGTTCCAAGACACAGGGAGAATGCGGTCCCAAACTGAATCCCGAAAAGGAAGAATCCTACTGGCTGAACCAACCCGGCTCCCCTAAGAAAAAGCTGGCCAATGAAAAACCCAAGGGTATTACGGTCGACTATGACGACCTGATCAAGGCCTGGCGCGAGGGGCGCGTGAAATA
>JARROL010000128.1:0-7385 GCA_037383965.1 Desulfobacterales bacterium
TCGGTCACGACGGCTAAGCTGGGTTGAACTTTCTTGACTTGACCCACAAAATTCATTACTTAATAAAGTTTTTATAATCATTTTCCAAAACCACCGTTTAGCATCACCTTATCTTATGAAAAATCGAATAAAGAAATTGATCATCGAAGCCGCTTCGCAAGCCCAGACGAAAGGGCTGTTGTCCCCGACCGATTTTCCCGAGGTGAATGTGGAAAAACCCAAGGTCGAGGCCCATGGCGATTTTTCAACCAACTTCGCCATGGTCATCGCTTCCCCGCAAAAGATGGCACCCCGCAAGGTTGCCCAGGCGATTGTCGATCAGCTGAACGATTCCGGGCGGCTGCTCGAAAAAATCGAGATTGCCGGACCGGGCTTTATAAACTTTTACGTCACCCCCGCGGCCTGGCACCCGGTCCTGTTGGAAATTCAAAAAACCGATCGGCGCTTCGGTGCCTCGGAATTGGGCGGGGGCGAAAGAGTTCAGGTGGAGTTCGTCAGTTCCAACCCGACCGGTCCGCTGCATGTCGGACACGGCCGCGGCGCCGCCGTCGGTGACAGCGTGGCCAATATTCTGTCATTCTGCGGCTTCAACGTGCAGAGGGAATACTACATCAACGACTCGGGCCGGCAGATTCAAACCCTCGGCCGATCGGTATATCTCAGGTACCGCGAGCTTTTCGGGAAAAGCGCCCCTTTTCCCGAAGACTGCTACCAGGGCGCTTATATTTGCGAGATTGCCGGGCGGATCAAAGATCAACACAGCGACGGCCTGCTCTATCGAGAAGAAGACGAGGCTGTCATGTATTGCGCGCGGACGGCTGCCGGCGTTATAATGGAAGGTATCCGCGAAGACCTCGCCCTGTTCGGCGTGTCATTCGATGAGTGGTTCAGCGAGCAGAGTCTGTACGATACCGGAGAAGTGGACCGCATCCTGGCCGAATCCAGGCAGCGCAACATCATTTATGAAAAAGACGGGGCCCTGTGGTTCAAGACCAGCGATTTAGGGGACGAAAAGGACCGGGTGGTCGTTCGGCAAAATGGCCAAACCACCTACTTTGCATCTGATATCGCCTACCACAATGACAAATACCGGCGCGGTTTCCAACGCGTCATCGATGTCTGGGGTGCGGACCACCACGGCTACATCCCCCGCATGCAGGCCGCCATCGAAGCCTGCGGTCACAAGCGGAACCAGTTCCAGGTTATCCTGGTCCAGTTGGTCAATCTGCTGCGGGGCGGGCAGCCGTTGGCCATGTCGACCCGGGCCGGTGAATTCGTCACGCTGCGAGATGTCATCGACGAGGTCGGCAAAGACGCGGCCCGCTTTATTTTTCTGACCCGCCATTACGAGAGTCCCCTTGATTTTGACATGGAGGTGGCCAAACAACAGACAAACGAAAACCCGGTTTATTATGTCCAGTACGTTCACGCCCGAATTTCAAGTATCATTCGCAAGGCAGCTGAAAACGGCATGACTGAGGTCCAGTGGGATGAGACCGCCATCGCGCGCCTCCTGGTACCCGAAGAAACCCGGTTGATCAAAACCCTCGCCGAATATCCCGAGACAGTTGCCACCAGTGCGGAAAAATTGGAACCGCACCGCATCACGTTTTTCCTCATGAATCTGGCGGCGGCATTTCATGCCTATTACAACAAACACCGGGTGTTGTCGGAAGATCCGGTACTGAGCCGCGGGCGATTGGTTCTGGTGGAATCGATCCGCAAAGTAATCCGAAACGGTCTGGCGCTGCTGGGGGTCGACGCTCCCGACAAAATGTAGCGCTTTCCTGCCTTTAATGGCATCTTGGATGGGCAATCGTTAGCGCAGTGGTCAGTGACAGCAAACAAAAAGCCAAGAGCAAATCCCCTCCCCGAAGCAGAAACCGTCGAATTGCTTGGGGCCGGTATGTGGCGATCTTCCTGATTGCGGCGTGGATGTTCGGCCTCGGTGTATTGGTGGGACGCGGAACGGCTCCGGTGAAGTTCGATATTCAAAAACTTACCAGAGAACTCGAGGATCTCATCGCAGCCGATGTGAAGAAGCAACTCGAGCCGGTTGAGTTGGAAACCGCCGAAACGAAAACCAAAACCGAACTCGAGTTTTACGAGGAATTGAAAAAAAGCGGACCGATTGCCCCCGATCCGCCACCGCGCAATGTGTCGAGGCAGCCGAAGGAAAATCAGCCGGCTGACAATTCATCCCACGCGGAGGACTTTTCGCCGCTAGAGCAAAAAGAGCCGACCGCAACGACTGCCGCAAAAAAATCCGTAACCAAACCGGTCGGACAGTCGGAGGGGGGAAATCCAAGATCGGCGAATGCGGCTGCCGACCGACTGTTGGGAAATACCCGGAATGTGACGATCCAGGCGGCCTCGTTAAAGGACCTTGCCGAGGCAGACGCAATGGTGAAGAAACTGAAGGCGCGGGGCTATCCGGCCTATAAAACCATTGCCCTGGTCCCGGGTAAAGGGATCTGGTTTCGGATCCGAGTCGGTCGGTACGGCAGCCGGGATGCGGCCGGTGATGTCGCCAGAAAACTGAAAAAAGAGGGGTATCGTCCGATACTGGTAGAAGCCAATTAGTATCCGAATTGACAATCGTATAGTGCTGAGAGGTGTGCGTGAAAATCACCGAGGAAGAAATTTTGTACGTGGCCCAACTCGCCCGGCTGGAACTCGATGCCGCCGCCATTGAAAAATTTGTCGATCAAATCGGAACGGTCCTCGATTATGTGGACCAGCTCAAAGGCGTGGACACCGAGGGTGTCCGGCCCACATCGCATGCTATTTCACGGACCAACGCTTTCCGGGAAGACGAGCAAAGCGGTCACCTCGACCCCGATGCGGTCTTGACCAATGCTCCCGAAAAAGAGGACGGCAGTTTTATCGTGCCGAAGGTGGTCGGGTGAGTTACGGGTTGCGGGTTACGGGGTCCGCATATCGGCGATGCGGCTGATTCGATCGATAGGAAAGATAGAAGCGGCTCCTCGGGATCTCAAATAGCACGGACTTTTCCGCCCAAAGATCTTATGAAATTATCGGGCCAAAAATTAGAATGAGAAGCGTGCGGTACCTAAAAGGATGAAGTGATGAATCTCTACGAATTAACGATTCACCAGGCCCATGATCTGCTGCAGAAGAAAGAAGTGACGTCAGAGGAAATCACCCGGGCCGTCTTGGAGAGAATCGATGCGATTGAAAGCAAGGTAGGGGCCTTTTTGACGATTTCTGCCGAACAGGCCATCGAGCAGGCCCGCCGAGCCGACGACGCCATCAGAAAGGGTCACTGCGGACCGCTCAACGGCATCCCGCTCGGCATAAAAGATTTGATTTGCACCAAGGGGCTGCGGACCACCTGCGCCTCCCGGATTCTCGAGAATTTCGAGCCGCCTTACAATGCTTTCGTGATCCGAAAGCTCAAAGCGGCTGGAGCCGTTTTTGTCGGAAAGCTCAACATGGACGAGTTCGCCATGGGATCTTCTACTGAAAATTCGGGGTTTAAGCTGACCCGCAATCCTTGGGACCTGACGCGCATCCCGGGTGGCTCAAGCGGCGGCTCGGCGGCAGCCGTGGCGGCGGATATGTGTCTTGCCGCCCTGGGATCGGACACCGGTGGATCTATCCGACAGCCGGCAGCTCACTGCGGAGTGGTGGGCTTGAAACCCACCTACGGCCGCGTGTCACGCTACGGCCTGGTGGCCTTTGCGTCATCTCTCGATCAGATTGGACCGCTGGCCGGAAGTGTCGCCGACTGCGCCCTGGTAATGAACGCCATCGCCGGTTACGACCCGGCCGACTCCACTTCGGTGCCGGCGGAGGTCCCGGACTACACCGCCGTCTTAGGGCGCGGTTTGAAAGGGTTAAAGGTGGGCATTCCCCGGGAATACTACGGCATCGAGGGGCTCGACCCGGAAGTGGCCGCAGCGGTCGAAGAGGCAACCCAGGTGATCGAGGGACTGGGGGCCGAGCGGGTGGCGGTGTCACTGCCCCATACGCCATACGTTGTCGCCGTCTATTATGTGATTGCCCCCTCGGAAGCCAGTTCAAATCTGGCACGGTACGACGGTGTCAAGTATGGGTTTCGGGACAGGGCGCCGTCAGATCTAATCGATATGTATCGCAGTACGCGTTCCAAAGGCTTAGGGGCCGAAGTTCAACGGCGCATCATCATCGGCACGTATTGTCTTTCCGCCGGTTACTATGAGGCCTACTACGGCAAAGCATCCCAGGTTCGAACGCTCATCACGGACGATTTCAAGAAAGCCTTCGACCGTTGCGATGTCATCCTGACGCCCGTAACGCCTACGCCCGCATTCAAAATTGGTGAAAAAACGGGTGACCCGTTGACCATGTACCTGTCGGACATCTTTACCCTCTCCGCCAACCTGGCCGGCATCCCTGGAATTTCTCTGCCCTGCGGTTATTCCATCGATGGTTTACCCATCGGTCTTCAGTTACTGGGCAGACACTTCGAGGAGGAGCGCCTGCTTCAGGTGGCTCACGGCTTCGAGCAGAGCACGGAACATCACAATAGAAAGCCTTTGTTATAAACGCACTCGGTTTCCGGTCGGCCGGCCATTCATGCTTCGAACATCTTGCCCAGAATGCAGAGCTTGTTCTTTAACCTCCGACCAACATTCGGGCGCACTTGATTTGTTCAGCGCCCTCGTAGGGGCCAACACCACAATTAATGAAAAGGAGCCGCATATGACGACCGTACAACCGGACAGCGAAAACATCAGAAAGGCCGCCAAGTGGGTTATCGAGGAACGTAAATACAATCCCAATCAATCATTGGGCAAGTTGATCGAAGAGGCCGGCAGTAAATTCGATTTGTCTCCGCTCGAAACGGATTTTCTGGAGCGGTTTATCAGGGATGAAAAAGTTTAATGTCCAATATCCGCATTCTTCCCGAAATCATCGCCAACAAAATCGCCGCCGGCGAAGTGGTTGAACGACCGGCTTCCGTGGTCAAGGAACTGGTTGAAAATGCCCTGGATGCCGATAGCACCAAGATCGTCATCGAAGTGGAAAGGGGCGGTCGGCGGTTGATCCGGGTTTCAGACAACGGCGGCGGCATGGGCCGTGACGACGCCCTCTTGGCGTTGGAACGCTACGCAACCAGCAAGATCGCCAGCGACTCCGATTTATTTTCGATCCGCAGCCTTGGGTTCAGGGGTGAAGCACTGCCCAGCATCGCGGCGGTGTCGCGTTTCACAATCGTTACCCGTGATAAACGATCCGACGCCGGCACCGAGATTCGGGTTACGGGTGGAAAAATCGAGCAGGTTGCAGACATAGGGGCGCCACCGGGTACGATGATAACGGTCGAGAAGCTGTTTTTCAACACACCGGCCCGGCGAAAATTCATGAAGAGCGTCACCACAGAAATGGGGCATGTCGCCGACATCGTGGCCGCCATCGCACTGGGCCGACCCGAGGTCCATTTCCGTCTGATGCACGACGGCCGGATTCTGAAGAGCTGGCCCGCTACCGCCGATCGGCTCGACCGGGTTGCCGACGTCCTGGGGGCAAAACTGAGGGGTGAACTCTATCCGGTTGCCCGGAACGCCGAGTTCGGCGCTATCGACGGATGGGTGTCCGATCCGAAGCAGTTTCGCAGCACGTCGCGAGGCGTGTTTATTTTCGTCAACGGCCGGCATGTTCGCGACCGGGTCATTCAGCACGCGCTGTTCGCAGGGTATCGGCAGCGCCTGGTGAAAGGGCAGTATCCCGTCGCGACGCTCTTTATCACCGTTCCGCATGACCAGGTGGATGTAAATGTCCATCCCACCAAAAACGAGGTTCGCTTTGCCCAGCAGCGCTTGGTTCACGACCTTGTGCAGTCGGCCGTGGCCGAAACGCTCGATCGGCGGGATCGGCCGCAATGGGGCCGACCTGAAGAGTCTCGCCCTGGCTTCTTGAAGAAACAACCGCGCATTTCGGAGAACCTGGACATTTCATACGAAACCAAAGGATCGGGGCGCGAAACGGAAACGGCCAACGCCGACTCTCACGACCCAGACTCTGCGGGACGAATCAGAGGCCGTGACGCTGAGGTGTTCCGCCGTCTCCATCACGATAAAGCCAACCCCCTCCAAAACGCAATTAACAGCACATTATCCCGCAGCGCGGGGGAGATGGCACCGGAAGCTGCCGACAGGCGCTCGCCGGAGCAGGCGGCGCTATGGAAGAAAACAGAATTTGGGGGCCTGCGGGTGATCGGCCAATTGCACAACAGTTACGTGCTGTGTGAATCCGAAGGCGGGCTTGTCCTGCTGGACCAACATGCCGCTCATGAACGCATCTTGTACGAGCGGCTCAAGCGGCGCTCCGACAGGCTGAAAAAGGAGTCCCAGCGGCTGCTGGTACCCGAAACCATCGAACTCAGCTTTCACGAAGCCGGCGTCCTGGAACGGCTCGCGGCCGAGTTCGATGCGTTCGGCCTCGAGATCGATCCTTTTGGAACCAACACCTTCGTGGTGCGCTCCGTGCCCGCGATGCTGGCCGGCCGGGACATTGCGCCGCTGGTTCGAGAGATCGTGGAGGCGGTGGCGGCGGAAGGGTTCGGCGACGGTCCGGAATCATCCGTCGATGAGAGCCTGAAGCTCATGGCCTGCCACGGTGCCATCCGCGCCCGGCAGGCGCTGTCGGACCGGCAGATCCGCGAACTGCTGGAAGAACTCGATGGCTGCCAGAATCCCTCTCACTGTCCCCATGGCCGCCCCACGTGGCTGCGGTGGAGCATTCGGGAGCTGGAGAAATCCTTCAAGCGATAAATTTTACGGGCCGGAGTTAACCCGGCCCGTAAAATTTATTAAAAAAACTTCCATGTGACACCGGCCGAAAGATTCCACACCTTTTTGTCGTAATCTACAGGCACACCATATAATTGAAGTGGATCTTGAGACACACCGGTCACGGATTTGTACCAGACGTATGCGCCGCCGAAGGTGATGTCCCAAGCCGGGGTCGGACTGAACACGAAACCGCCGCCGAGGGTGTTGGCACTCAGTTTCGGTTCTTCCGGTTCGTTGATTTGCTGGTCGTTGTCAAGTTTGATGTCTGTGTACAGATACCCGAGGCTGGCCTTCCACTTGGGCGAAAAGGTGTATTCGGCAGTCAGGCCCAGGTCCCAACTGTTGCCTTCACCTTCGTACGTGTCGATAGAGGCGTTTTTTTCGAGGTAAAGGACGTAGTTGAGATCCACCTTCAACTGGGGAAGGAACCTGTATGAGACACCGAAGCCGAGCAGGCCCGGGATGTCGATCCGCCGGGTCGAGCCGTCTGCAAAACCGAGAGCCGGGGCAATGCCGAGGGTGTCGCGCTTGACGTCCGTCTCGTAATCCATCTTGGTGTTCGAGATGAAGGTGACGGCCGCGTTG
>JARROL010000129.1:0-7348 GCA_037383965.1 Desulfobacterales bacterium
TACCCGCGAAAACGACTGCGAGTCCCTCATGAAACTCCTGATCCGCCTGGCGATCTTGTTTCCACTTGTCATATACGATTTTCAGAGTCGTCGCTTCAAGATCACCCGGGGAGTAGTAGAATTTCAAGGCCTGCCGGACCCGGATCCCGAACTGGATATAAAGGCTGAAACCCGCATCAATAAAGTGACGATCATTGTTCATATTACCGGCAGCGTTCGCAAGATCGAGTTGTCCCTCGAGAGCGATCCAGCAATGAACCAGTCCGACATCGTTTCCTACTTGGTTTTCGGACGACCCACCGATGAGCTGCGGTCTCAACAAGCGACCAGCGCACAATCGACGGCCCTGAATTTGGCCGGAAATATGGCGGCAAAGGAACTGAACTCAATCCTGGGCGATACCTTTAAAGTGGATTCCTTCAGCATCGCCCCGGGAGAAAACGACTGGAGTTCGGGCTCGCTGGCAGTCGGAAAATATGTTGCCCGGAACCTTTTCGTAACCTATCGGTATACATTTTCCGGTCAGAGTTTCGGTGAAGTCGAAATAGAATACGAGCTCAATAAAAACTTCAGCGTCGCCGCCCAAGTGGGCAATGAATTGTCGAGCGGCCTTGACCTGATCTGGAAGTTGGACTTTTAAGATAATACGATTCCTTTTGAATCGGCCCGGTACCGCCTCTTGTAGACCGCCGGCTTTTGATGCTGCCAGTTGCTTTATTTTGACACCTCGATGGGTTTTTTATGGTATGCTTCATGGGTTTGATGGGCTAGGGGCTTACTCGAATGAAACGACGCCAAAATTGAAAGGGTCCTAAGACTCCAATTCGCTAGAAGACACCGGGTTCGATCGACTCGCCACAGCCGCAGGCAACCCGTAGAGAATGACCGCATGACATGACAGCAAACTCAAAGAAAAACGCGACGATCCTCATCGTAACGCCGGAAGTCACCTATCTGCAGCCGGGTATGGGCAACGTTGCCAATTACCTCTCGGCCAAGGCGGGCGGCTTGGCCGACGTGTCGGCCGCTCTCGTCAATGCGCTTCTGCAGCAGGGCGCCGATGTCCACATCGCCCTGCCAGACTACCGCACCCTGTTCAAGGATCAATTTTCGATTCTGCTGAACAACGAAATGCGGATGATCAAAAAGGTGCTTCCGGAGGACCGTTTCCACCTGGCCGAAGACCGGGCGTTCTTTTACCAGGATCAGGTGTATTCGAATATCGAGTGGGAAAACCTGAAAATCGCCCTGGCGTTTCAACGCGAGGTCCTCAACAAAATCATTCCGGAGGTCGAACCGGACCTGATTCACTGCAACGACTGGATGACCGGACTGATTCCCGGCGCGGCCTTGCACATGGGCATCCCGAGCCTGTTTACGGTCCACAACATTCACACCGTCAAGACCAACCTGGCGACCATCGAAGACCGCGGCATCGATGCGGCCGAATTCTGGGATCACCTCTTTTATGAACGCGTACCGGCCAGCTACGAGGAAACCCGTGAATACAACCGGGTCGATTTTCTGGGCAGCGGCCTTTTTGCCGCCCACTACGTGAACACAGTCAGCCCGACCTTCTTGGCGGAAATTATTCAGGGCCGCCACAGCTTCGTGGATGCACCCCTGCGCCGGGAATTTACCAACAAGTGGGCTGCCGGATGCGCAGAGGGGATCCTCAACTCACCGGACCCGTCTTTCGATCCGTCAACGGACGAAGCGCTGCCCGTCAGATACGATCCCCGAAATCATGCCGCCGCCAAAAGACAAAACAAACGGATTCTGCAGAACCGCCTCGGCCTGATCAGCGATCCCGATGCGCCCCTTTTCTTCTGGCCCCATCGCCTCGATAACTACCAGAAAGGCTGCCAGTTGCTGGCCGACAACCTCTACCCGGTCGTCTCACGCTACTGGCAGCAAAACCTGCAGATCGTTTTTGTAGCCAACGGCGAATACCAGTCCCATTTCCTCAACATTATTGACATTCATGGTTTTGAAAAGCGGGTGGCGGCGTGCCCCTTCGATGAGCGCCTCTCCCGGCTGGCCTATGGCGCTGCGGACTTTGTGCTGATGCCCTCACGGTTCGAGCCGTGCGGTTTACCCCAGATGATCGGATGCCTGTATGGATCCCTGCCGGTCGCACATGATACCGGCGGAATTCATGACACGGTGGAACACCTTGACATCCCGTCTGCCGCCGGCAACGGCTTTCTGTTCGAATTCTTCGATGCCCAGGGTCTCTCCTGGGCCATCGGAGAAGCAATGCGTTTTTACAGTTTGCCTAGCGACGTCAGAGAATCCCACATCTGTCGGATCATGACCCAGAGCGCCGCCCGCTTCAACCACGCCGTAACGGCCGGAAAGTACATCGCCCTCTATGAAAAAATGCTGCGGCGACAACTGGTCGTCCCTTACTGACAGGCGTTCAAGAGTGTAATGACATAGGATTATAAAGGAGTTGAATCGGCTCGCGCCGGTCGAGATCCTGATGTAAAATCACTTCACCTTTTAGGCACATGTCATCAGGGCCCTGTAAAAAAATCTGCCGTCGATGCCCGCATCACCCCTCCGCAACTCAATAATTGATGCTCAAATCCGGCATCCGCAAAGAAGACGACAAAACTTGATCCCGGCAAGAAAAAAGTTTCCCATGTTCCTGTGGGCCCCCTCCGGATAACCGTTCGGTCCGCAGGTGTCCCCCCGTCGTCACCAAAAGAGAAGAAAATAAACAGGCCTAATTCAGATGTACCTTCGCTGCAAAAAAGAGTATATTGAGTAGAATTAAAAGTTAGATAAAAATCGGTATAAGAAGAAACGTTCACCATATGGCCCATACCCTTTTTAGTTTTGTCGCTCTCTATGCGGCAGTATTTATCTTCGTGACCGGTGTGGGCCTTCTGGGAACGTTCCTGAGCCTGCGCATGAGCCTCGAGGGTTTTTCGGAACAGGTCACTGGTATGGTCATGTCGGGTTACTACGTGGGCACTGTGCTCGGCTGTTTTTATTGCTACCGCGTGATTTGTCGCGTCGGTCATATCAGGGCATTTGCGACCTTCGCGGCGGTCTGCACCGCTTCGGTCATGATGCACGGCCTGTTTATCTCCCCGGTCAGTTGGACTGGTCTGAGACTGCTGACCGGCATCGCCGTCACCGGTCTTTACATGGTTGTCGAAAGTTGGTTGAACGCTGGCGCCGATCCCTCCAGCCGCGGGCGGATATTTTCGATTTACATGGTGGTGAGTTTTTCCGGAATGGGCGCCGGTCAGTTTCTACTGAACACCGGTCAAGTGAACGGGCCTCACCTCTTCCTGGTAACGGGTGTCCTGCTGGCCCTTTGCCTGGTGCCAGTTTCCACCACGCATTCGGTTCAGCCCCAGGTGCCGAAAACCCTGCATTTTAACCTGATGTCTCTGTGGCGAACAGCACCGATGGGAATGCTTGGCTGCCTGGCGGCCGGCTTGATCAATGGAGCGCTGTACACACTGGGACCGGTTTTCGGACACCTGATCGGTTTAACGGTCTCCGGAATTTCTGTTTTTATGGGTGTCACGGTTCTCAGCGGTTTGATACTTCAGTGGCCCGTGGGTCTTCTCTCGGATCGCTTCGACCGTAACATCGTAATGGCCGGGTTGGGCTTGGCTGTGGCGGCGATCAGTCTCGCGATAACGCTGCTGATGCGGGAGTCATTTCCACTTCTACTGATGCTTACGATCCTGTATGGAGGGGTGGCCTTTACGCTTTATCCAGTGGCCGTAGCCCATACTCACGACTTCTTTCCGCCGGATGACATTGTGGCGGTCAGCTCGGCCCTGATCTTGAGCTTCGGCGTTGGAGCCAGTCTCGGTCCCCCGGCTGCCGCAATGATGATGAAATTCTTCGGGCCTTCGGGACTGTACGTCTTTATTGCCCTATCAGGAAGTATCTTCGGCGGCATCGTGGCCGTATATCGACGCCGGCGGCCGGAGCGGCTGGAGGCTGAATACCCAGTGGCATTTAAGGCCATGCGCACCTCTTCTCCGGTCGTGGCCGTCCTCGACCCGCGATCGGAACCGCAAACAACCCCTGACGGTTCATCCGTTCCAGACGCCTGCAATTAAACCGCGCGTTCATCGACGCGCGAACCTTGAATCCACTGCCTACTTTTTCTCCAATGCCAGCTTGACCACATCCAGCATTTTTTCCACGAAATGAAAGGTGATCCGCTTGCGGACGTTTGCGGGAAGTTCTTCCAAATCCTTTTGGTTCTCCTGTGGCAGGATCACGGTTTTGATGCCTGCCCTGTAAGCCGCCAGCATTTTCTCCTTGATGCCGCCCACCGGCAGCACTTGACCTCTCAAAGTGATCTCTCCGGTCATCGCCAGGTTTTTCTTGACTTTGCGACCGGTCACAAATGAGACCAGGGCCGTCAGCATGGTAACGCCGGCCGAGGGGCCGTCCTTGGGGATGGCTCCGGCTGGGATGTGAATATGAAAATCTTTCTTCTCAAAAAAGTCATCATCGATATCAAGCTCTTTGGTGTGGGTGCGAATAAACGTGAGGGCCGCCTGGGCCGATTCCTTCATCACGTCTCCCAGCTGTCCGGTCAGTGTCAGGCGGTTCTGGCCCTTCATGGCAGTGGCCTCGATAAAGAGCAGCTCTCCGCCGACAGGAGTCCAGGCCAGCCCGGTCGCAACCCCCGGAATAAGGACCCGGGCCTTGGATTCCGGAGTAAACCGGACGGGACCCAGGTAACCGGCGACATCTCCGGCCTTGATGGTCGCTTTTTTGACGTCCCCGCCTGCTATTCTGGTGGCCACGCCGCGACAGATATTGGCAATCTCGCGTTCCAGGTTTCGAAGGCCGGCTTCGCGCGTGTAGCCTTCGATGATGTGTCGAACCGCCCCTTGGTTGAAGGTGATTTGGTTTGCCTTGAGGCCGTGTTCGGCGCGCTGTCGCGGAATTAGAAACCGATTGGCGATCTTGAGCTTTTCTTCTCGGGTGTATCCGAGCAGCTGCAGGACCTCCATCCGGTCTCTCAAGGCTGGCGGCACGGTATCCAATATGTTGGCAGTGGTAATGAACATGACTTTCGACAGATCGAAAGCCACATCCAGGTAATGGTCGGAAAATGAAAAGTTCTGCTGGGGATCGAGCACTTCCAGCAGGGCGGCTGACGGATCGCCGCGGAAATCACTGCCGACCTTGTCGATTTCATCCAGCATGAAAACCGGGTTGTTCGACTCCGCCCGCCGGATGCCCTGGATAATTCGGCCGGGAAGGGCGCCGATGTAAGTGCGTCGATGTCCCCTGATTTCAGCCTCGTCGCGCACCCCGCCCAACGAGATCCGGACGAACTTACGCCCCAGGGCATGGGCAATCGACTGACCCAGAGACGTCTTACCGGTTCCCGGAGGTCCGGCAAAACAGAGAATCGGGCCCTTTGAGTCGGGTTTCAGCTTGCGCACCGCCAAATATTCAATAATCCGCTTTTTCGGTTTTTCAAGACCGTAGTGCTCATCGTCCAGGATTTTCCTGGCCTTCTTGATATCCAGATTGTCGGTGGTACTCGTATTCCACGGCAGCGTCGTCAGCCAATCCAAGTAAGTGGTGGACACGGTATATTCGGCCGACGAAGGGTGCATTTTCGACAGGCGTTTTAATTCCCGCTCGGCTTCCTTGTGGGCTTCCTCCGGCAGTCCGGCCGAATCGATCCGTGATCGAAACTCATCGATATCGACCGTCTCCTCATCCTTTTCCCCGAGCTCATCTTTGATCGCCTTGAGCTGCTCACGCAGGTAGAATTCCCTCTGACGCTTGTCCAGATCACCTTTGACCTGCTGCTGGATCTTGTTCCCCAGTTCGATGATTTCCAACTGGCGATTGGTGATGCGGGAGGCATCCTTAAGGCGTTCGCGAACGTTCGTGGTTTCCAGAATCCGCTGCTTTTCCTCTATCGAAGAATTGATCGTGGAAATGATCATGTCGGCCAGCGTACCGGCATCCTTGATCGATTGGGCCATCTGCACCATCTCCTGGGGCAGCCCCGGCGCGAGTTCGACGATCCGAACAAAAAGACCGACCAGGTTGTTCATCATCGCTTCGATCTCCTGGTCCTTTTCCTCGACTTCCTCGATGTGCTTCACCTTTGCCTGGAGATAGGGTTTCCCCTGCACGAAGGACTGGATCTTGAACCGTTTCAGCCCCTGAACCAGCAGTTGGGCCTTGTTGTCGCGGGTCTTGGCCATCTTGAGAATCAGCGCGCTGGCGCCCACTGACGCCAGGTCCTCGGCGCGCGGATAGCCGTGCGATTCGCCCTGCTGTTTGGATGCAAGCAATCCAATGATTCGATTGCCGGCCATGGCATCATCGATCAGCTGAATGGAGATTTCCTCCAAGACAATCAACGGAAGAACCATTTTGGGAAAAAGAATGGCATCCGACAAGGGCAGAACGGGAAGCGTTTCCGGTATGGCGTCCGCTCCTTTTTCACCGGAAGATTGCGGATCTGGCATAGTAACCTCCATCTTTCGTGTCTCTGAATTGTGTGGGCTTCGACATCGCGAATCCGCCTGGATACTGTCATAAAAGATTAATCTTCGGCAATCGGGACCCGATGGCGCTCCTGTGCTGGCTGTTTGGCCAATCGGATGGTGAGGAGCCCATTGGAATAACAAGCGCTGATATTGTTCGCATCGACCTCCTCCGGCAGGTAGAGGACCCGTTCAAAATGGCCGTAGTTGATTTCCGCCAGACGATAGGTCGCCGAACCAGCCGAGAAGGGTGGACGGCGTCTACCACTAACCTTGACGGCTCGCCGTGTGATTTCTACCTCAAGATCTTCTTTTTCCAAGCCCGCGATTTCGGAAATGATCACGATTTCCTTTGGCGATTCGATCATGTCCATCGATGGCAGCCACAGGCAGTCGGAGCAACTGAAAAGAAGATGGGCGGAACGATATAAGTCCGTCAGGTTCTTGTCGACCGTAGTTTCAATGGCATCCGTCTCTTCACCGAAGCGAATTTTTACCAGTTCCATTGCGGCTTTCCCCTTTACATTACGTTCCTTAGTGCTTCGCTTCGCAAACATGATATCGAACCGAAAATAAGATTGATCAAATGCTCACTCAGCACAAAGTCCGGATAATATAAATCTGTCATCGAATATATGAACCGATGGACTTAGGTCGATCGCGGATTATTCGAGTACCCAAAATTAGTTGCTACGCACCATAAATGCAAGTTGAAATTTTATCCCGCCCCCCGAGCCGGGGACAGGTCGGCATCGCAAAACCTGCTATGGTTGTTGACAAAATGGGCGCTTCGAATTAATGAGATAAAAAATCTGTGCCGTTATCACGGTCTGAATGACAAA
>JARROL010000130.1:0-7309 GCA_037383965.1 Desulfobacterales bacterium
AGCGTCGGCGATGCGGTGACGGTGGGGGAAACCGTGGTGGTGCTCGAGGCCATGAAAATGGAGAACGCCCTGCCGGCAACGGTCGGCGGCACCATCAAGGCCGTCAACTTTGCCAGCGGCGATTCGGTGCAGAAAAACGACGTGCTGGCGGTCATCGGCTGAATTTCGTCTAAAAACGGCCATCGCCATCAATAGAGAGGTGAAGTTCAATCAACGCCGCAGCTTGTCAAATTGGCCGGAAGCGGAGAATGGCTGAATGAAAACCCGGAGAAAATATTGACTTCGGGAAAACTGTTCGCTGTTTCTCCGTTTCTATTTATAGAGCGCATCCAATTGGAAGAGCCGACTTCGACGTGATAAAATACGGACTGCAAAGAAGGGGTTAAGGCAATGAAAATTCATGAATACCAGGCCAAAGAACTGTTCAAGAAATTCAGCGTTCCGGTCCCCGAGGGCGCGGTTGCTTTTTCGACTTCGGAAGCGAAAGGGGTCGCCGAAGAACTGGGCTCTTTTCCGGTGGTCGTGAAAGCACAGATACATGCCGGCGGCCGCGGTAAGGGCGGTGGTGTTAAATTGGCCAAGTCGATGGAAGATGTCGGGGGTGCCGCCGATCAGATCATCGGCATGACCCTGGTGACCCATCAGACGGGACCGGAAGGCCGTTTGGTGAAAAAAGTCCTCGTGGAACAAGGTCTTAACATTGCCAAAGAGCTTTATTTGAGCATCATCCCGGACCGGTCTACAGCCCAGGTCGTCGTCATGGCCAGCGAAGCCGGCGGGATGGATATCGAGGAGGTGGCCGAGAAGACGCCCGAAAAGATTATCAAGGTGTACATCAATCCCCTCCAGGGCATCCAGGCCTATCACTGTCGCGAGGCGGCTTTCGGCCTGAATCTGCCTGCGGCGGCCGTAAAACCGTTCACCGCCATGCTCAACAGCCTTTACCGCCTGTTCGTCGCTTATGATTGCTCGCTGCTGGAAATCAATCCCCTGGTGTTGACGACCGATGACACCGTGATAGCTTTGGATGCCAAGGTCAATTTCGACGACAACGCCCTATTTCGGCATAAAGATCTTCTGGAGTACCGCGATCTGGATGAAGAGGACCCCTTGGAAATCGAGGCCTCAAAATTCAATCTTAACTATATCAATCTTGACGGCAATGTCGGGAACATGGTCAACGGCGCAGGGTTGGCCATGGCGACCATGGATATCATCAAGCTGGCCGGTGCCGAACCGGCGAACTTTTTGGACGTCGGGGGCGGTGCCAGCGCAGAGATGGTCGAAAACGGATTTCGGATCATTCTCAGCGATAAAAACGTCAAGGGAATTCTGATCAACATCTTCGGCGGCATCCTGCGTTGCGACGTGCTGGCGCAAGGCGTGGTCGAAGCGGCCAAGAAAACCGGCATCAGCGTGCCTGTGGTTGTGCGGATGGAAGGCACCAACGTCGAGGAAGGCCGTCGGATTCTGGCCGAATCCGGTTTGAATCTGACCACGGCGGTCGATCTGAAGGATGCGGCGCAAAAAGTTGCCGGAATCGTGAAATGAATATTTGACATTACGAATCTTGGAGAGTGAAACCATGAGCATTTTTGTCGACAAGAACACGCGAGTCCTGGTCCAAGGGATCACCGGCCGTGAAGGCATGTTTCACACCCGCCAGTGCATCGAGTACGGTACCAAAGTGGTGGCCGGCGTGACACCGGGCAAAGGTGGTCAGAAGATGGATGACGTGCCGGTTTTCAACACGGTTAAAAATGCGGTTGCTGAAACCGGCGCCGACTGCGGTATGATTTTTGTTCCGCCCCCGTTTGCAGCCGATGCCATCATGGAAGCGGTGGATGCGGGCTTGAGACTGATCGTGGCCATCACAGAAGGAATTCCGGTGCTCGACATGATGCGGGTTAAAAATTACATGCAAGGCAAACCCGTTCGTCTCATCGGGCCGAATTGCCCCGGGATCATTACCCCCGGAGAGTGCAAGGTCGGCATCATGCCGGGACCGACACACAAGCCGGGTGGTCCCATCGGTGTGGTTTCGCGCTCCGGAACCCTCACCTACGAGGTGGTCCATCAGCTCACTCGAAAAGGCATCGGGCAGACCACTTGCCTTGGGATCGGCGGAGACCCGGTCAACGGGACCAATTTCATCGATTGCCTGGAGGCTTTCGAGAAAGACCCGGCGACTGCCGGCATCGTCATGGTGGGGGAAATCGGCGGCAGCGCCGAAGAAGATGCGGCTGCCTTCATCATCGAGCATGTCACCAAACCGGTGGTGGGCTTCATTGCCGGCCTGACGGCTCCCCCCGGCCGCCGTATGGGACACGCCGGTGCTATTATCAGCGGCAAGAGTGGAACCGCCCAGAGTAAAATTGACGTCATGAAAGCAAGCGGCATCCACGTATGTGAGGATTTGGGAACGTTCGGGAAGCTGTGTGCCGAGGTCTTTGGTGGTTAATGTTGATTGTGTGTTTCGTGGTTAATTTCCCAACGTAATAATTTAATTTTTCGTGTTCGCTTCTTAGTTGTTTAAGGCTCGCTGAAAAACAACGGGCCATTTTGGACCCCAATTCGCTCGGTCTGACTGCTTTGCAAGGTCTCGGAATATCCTAAATTTCCGAGATTTTGAACTTTTCCGTCCGGACGCCACGACACCCAAATTCACCATTCACCAAACTACTTTTTTGCGAGACCTTACACACCTCAACCTAAATGCCTAATACCAATTCGGAGAAACCAGTCGATGCATGAAATGGGGGTTGCGATGCAGATTATCGAGATTGCAACCGCGTCGATTCCGAAAAATATGGCGCTCGCCCGGGTGGAACGGGTCAACTTGAAAGTCGGCAAACTGTCGACTATCGTCTCGGACAGCTTGCGGTTCTGTTTCGAGATTGCCGCCAAGGACACCCCACTGGAAGGGGCCGAACTGAAAATCGATGAAATACCGGTCGTGGCCCACTGCAACGATTGCGGTTTTGAGTGGACCATTGAGGAACCGGTGTTCACTTGCAAACACTGCACCAGCGGCAGCATCGAACTGCTGTCGGGCCGCGAGCTGGATATCGAATCAATCGAAATTGCCGAAAAGGAAAAATTTTCCGAATGATATCTTCATTGCTACCCGGATTTAAAACGTTTAGGGCACTGCACCACGACCATACCCACAACCATGTGCATGTTCATGAAGAACACCCGGCGGGCGGGACGGACACCCGCAAAAGCGGAACGCGCGAAATCAAAGTCGTTCGCAGGGTTCTGGATGCCAACGACGCCATGGCACGGCAGAACCGCCAGTTGTTTGAGGAGAAAAACGTTTTCGTTTTGAATATGATGAGCAGTCCCGGTTCCGGGAAGACGACCGTACTCGAAAAGACCTTGACGCATGTCATGCCGAACATTCGCAGCGCCGTCATCGTGGGGGACATCTGTACCACGAATGATGCCGATCGTCTGGCTGTAAGCGGAGCACCGGTGGTACAGATCAACACCGACGAATTCGGCGGTGACTGCCACCTGGCCGCTCATGTGATCGAGAAAGCGCTCGGCGGCATCGACCTCGATGGGATCGATCTGCTCATTGTCGAAAATATCGGCAATCTGGTGTGCCCGGCTGAATTCGACATTGGTGAAGACACACGCGTGGTGGTGCTGAGCGTAACCGAAGGTGAAGACAAACCGGCCAAATATCCCCTGATGTTTCGTCAGTGCGATGCCGCACTTCTCAACAAGATCGATCTGCTGCCCTACCTCGACTACGACAGGCAGGCGGCAATCGGTTTTATCCACCAGGTCCACCCCGGTATGCCCATTTTCGAAATTTCCGCCAAGACCGAGGAAGGTTTCGAACACTGGCTCGAGTGGCTCAAAAGCAAAGTGAAGGGGAAGGTCGGCCTGCGTTAATCGATGCGGACTCAGAAGAGATTCTGTTTAAGGGCTCGCGAAAAGGTAAATTCGTTTTTTTGAGTGAATTCTAAGGTCGATTTCCTTAATTAAAAATAGCACGACGTGCATTGCAGCCGAGCTTCGTGTCGCCGGACGAGCCGTTGCCGGCGGATCGCAACACACAAAAAAACCGGCCGTTGGACGGCCGGTCGGGTGAAGAAAAAATATGACAGGCTATTTTGTGATAGCGTGGGCCATGAACTGCTCCAGTAGTTTTTGGTTGTCATCCTCGGTCACGAGATCGGGCAGTTTATCCAGGGCCATTTCGGTCGCGGCATCGATCATCTCTGCTCTCAGGCGGTTGCGCGCTTGGATAATTCGTCCTTCCATTTTCTGCTTCGCGCTCTCGATGATCATACGGCTTTCCTGCCGGGCATCCTCGATGATTTCAAGTTTGCGCTTCTCACCCGTCTGAACGATGCGTTCTTTCAATTCCTCCAAGCGCTGTGCGTTTTCTTCCAGCTCCGTCTCGGCGTCACGCACACGTTGAAGCAATCGATTTTTGTCGTCTTCGAGCTTCTCAATTTGAAGTGAAATTTCGTTCTTTTTATCGGAAAGGAAGTTCTTCAGCGGTCGGCGAGCAAACTTAAAAAATATGAATGCAAGAATGCCGAAGTTAATCCATTTCATGACAATATCGTAGGTAGGCCGCCATCCCCCGTCGCCCTCGGCTGCGAACACCTCAACGGCCCCGGTCGAAAGCAAAAAAAGTGCCGTCAAGATGATTAAGCTGGCTCGGCCGATATGGACTTGTTTGAATTTCATAACGAAAGCCTCCGATCCAGCAATTTCTCCATCATACCAACGGCGAGTGTTTCGGCTTCTTTCTGGACGGACTTTCTGACTTCTTCAACCATTGCCGAAACATGGCGGCGATTCTCCTTCGATAGGTTTTCTACTTCCCGGAGTGTGTCGTGAATTATTTCGTCGGCTTCGAGTTTGCCGGATTCCTCGATTTTTTCTCGAATCTCGTGAGCGGTATCGAGAGCCTTGGTCTCCTGCTTCTTGATCTGCTTCACCACCTGTTCGACTTTCTTTTCAGCCGCCACTGTATCCAATTCAATTTTCTGGATGTGGGCTTCACGTTCCTGAGCGACGCTGCGCAAAGGCTGGATCATGATCCGATTGATGATATAGAGAAAAATCAGAAAAGATATCAATTGGATGATGAGCGTTTCATTAATGCTGATCATTGCTATGGTGCTGATAATCTGCATGGTACCCGTCCGCGTTATTTTGACGTCTTCGACTTCGTCGATATGAAACGAGTCCGGTTAATCAAAAATTCCGCTGACACCGATCAATTGCCTTGCCATGGCGACAGGTTAACAGTTTAGGGCCGGTAGTAATCGCTATCGGCTTTAAAATAAAGGATCTGGGCTGCTTTATCTGGCGTCGGCGTATGACAAGAAAGCCATCTCCCTGTAGTTTTGCCCCCCAACTTTATCCTTAAAGCCCATAACTGCTTTGCGCTTGCGGGTTTCGCAACTGCAAGCGAGAATTCTCACCTGAACGATTGGCGAATTGACTCTGGCGCCGGCATATCCGTTATGGCTAGACGACAAACAGAAGCAGCAATGCAACGACCAGCGAGTAAATACCGGTCGATTCGGCTACGGCCTGTCCGACGAGCATCGTTCGGGTCAACAGACCGGCTTCCTTCGGGTTGTTGCCGATAGCCTCACAGGCTTTCGCAGCCGTCATGCCCTCACCGACTCCCGGGCCGATAGCACCGAGTCCCATGGCGATTCCTGCACCGATGAATGCTGCCGCTTTGACAATGTCTGCACCTTCGATTGCCATATCTACCTCCTCATTAATTCTAACTGGTTCACTTTTGCTTGTTTAAAAATACGATGCCCGGCACTAAATAAAACTCGCCGAGCCGACCACCCAACGGTTATCGACTGATGGTGTAACAATCAATCGTTCCGGCATAGGTTCAAACCACGAATATGAGCACCAAGCTGATCACCATGGCGTAAATTGCGGTGGATTGAGAAACCGCTTGCCCGACCAGCATGGTTCGCATGAGATCTCCGGCATAGGCCGTATTCCTGGCAACCCACTTCACCGCTCCTTCGGCGGCCATTCCGTTGCCGATTCCGGGACCGATGCCGCCGAATCCAGTGCAGATACCGGCCGACAAAAGGGCCATCGCAGCGGCGAGAGCCTGAGATTCCGGAAAGGCTTTGAACAAAAGGATGAAACTGACCAGCAACCCGAAGATCGATGGTGTCTGGGCCACGGCCTGACCCACCAACATGGTGGTGGTCACGTTGGCGACCGATTCGGGATTCCGGGCGATGCCCGCACAGCTTGCACCAGCGGCCATGCCGCCGCCATACCCCGAACCAATTGCCGCCAGTCCGGTGCTGAAGCCGGCGCCGATAAGGGCCGCCCACGTCGGAGAAACCGGCTCGCGACTGAAATCCATGAAAATCAGCATCAGGGAGACCACCATGGAAAAGATCGCCGGTGTCTGGCAAACTGCGGAACCGATGAGCATGTTGGTGGTTAAGCGCGTTCCGACGGCTGGTTGTCGTGATATACCGAGACAGCACTGACCGCCGGGCAGCCCGGAGCCGATGCCCGAGCCGATGGCGCCGAAGCCCATGCTTAGGCCGGCACCGAACAAGGCGGCCGCTTTCAAGGGGCTTGTACTGGGGATATTCATAAAAAGCAGTAAAATTGAAATCACCAGGGCAAATATGGATGCTGATTCGGCCACCGCCTGACCCACCAGCATATTTTTAAAGATGTCATCGGAAATTTTAGGATTGCGGGATACCGCTAAATTGGCTTGCGCGGCAGTGTAGCCCTCCCCAATCGCCGCGCCGATGGCACCCAACCCCATGGCGATGCCGCCGCCGACAAATGCACTTAACTTTATGATTGTCTGAACGTCGAGTTGCATACCTACTTCACCTGTACGGAGATATAGACGACTGTGAGCATGGTAAACACAAAAGCCTGAATCGTTCCAACGAAAAGTCCGAAGAAAGCGTTGAGAAAAGGCGGCAAAATGATGCTGTAGCATAGGTAGGACACCACCAGGATAATGATGGAGCCCCCCATGATATTGCCGAAGAGCCGGAAAGAAATGGAAATTATTTTTGCCAGCTCGCCAATGACGTTCAACGGCATCATGAAGAAAATGGGCTGAAAATACTCCTTGATGTAGGCTTTGAACCCCTTTGACTTGATGGCGGCATGGTGGGCGAGAACGAATCCCATGAGACCGAGGCTCAACGGCGTATTGAGGTCTTTAGTCGGCTCTTCGAGGTGCGGGATTATCCCCAACCAGTTTGATAGCAACAGGAACATAAAAAGCGCGCAAATGAGCGGGGCGTAAAATCTG
>JARROL010000131.1:0-7246 GCA_037383965.1 Desulfobacterales bacterium
CCAACTTGTGGTTTCGGCCTCCTGCGGCACGCCCTCTTCGCTCGCGACCGGTTCGCTGTATCCCGGATCGTCGTATAGCTCGAAGTGATAGGTGAGGCTGTCCCCGTCCTCGTCGCTGCTGTTGACCACCAGCAGCTGCGGTTGCACCGTCGCCACCTCTGACCCGTCCACCGGTTCCTGGATCGCCGGCACGGTGGGTGCGTGATCGCCGATGGCGGGGTCTGAACCGAGCAGAAACTCTTCGAGATCGGAAACACCGTCGCCGTCATAGTCACCGCTGCCGTCGCGCGATAGGCTGCCAAACTTCTCCAACTCCCAGGTGTCGAGCAGGCCATCGCCGTCGCTGTCAAGCACGGAGTTGATAATGAGCGCCGCCCTCCGTGAGGTGGTCAGCGCGCCGTCTGTGGCCGTGAAGACCACCTCATAGCACCCGGCCTGGCCCACGAAGGGCGTCCAGCTGAAAACGGCCGTGCCGTTCCCCTGTTCGGATAGAACCGCCCCTGAAGGCATCTGTTCGACCCCAAATTCCGGGACGGTACCGTTGGGGTCACTGGCCGTAACAGTAAAGGCAAGGCCCTGGCTCTCGACGCCGGTGCGGTCTGGAATGAAATCGATCACCGGCGGCTGGGGCATAACCGTCGCGTCATCCAGCATGAGGCTGTAAACGCCGGTAGTGTTAACATCGAACAGATTGATGAAATGATCCCAACCCTGACCGTTGCGTGTCTTGGAAAGCCAGATGTTTTCCTTCCTGATCGTCTTGCCGTCACTTCGAAGCGCCTCTACGATAACTTTCTGCCCGCCGCTGGGGTCCGGCAACTTGACGAACATGAACCCTGCGGTCACCGGTGTGGTCACTGAGTAACGCAGCCGCGAGCCAACCGGGTTGGTGATCACGAGAGTGCTCGCGCCAGATTGATCAGAAACCCCCGTGTCGTCGCTGTCGGTTTCGTAAACCCGGTAGGTGTCTTCGTCTAACGCCAGAAAATCCTGCACGGTATCCCGGCCGGGCAGATCCACCAGCACATCGCGAACCAGGGTGTGAGTTCGGGTGTTTTCCTGCTTGATCAGTGAGGTCAACTCTCCGCCCAATTCGTCTGAATGCGACACCCGGGCATCGAAGGAAATGAACCGACCCGAGAGGGTGCAGGTCATCTTCCAGCGGGCTGTTGCCGCAGCTGCAGGCTCGATATTGCCAAAATCCACCAGCAGGCTGGTGGTTGCGGGACTGCCGTTGACTTCGCTGCCTTCGATCGAAAATCCAAGTAAAAGCCCTTGAGTATTTTCGACGATCTTCGGCTGGGCCGAGTCGATCTTGAGGTTTCTGGCGGTTCCGCTGCCGATGTTCTTGACCCTTACGCCCAGCGAAAACGGAACCGGCGACTCGACTATTGGGGTAAAAGCATCGTCGCCGTACACCTCCTGGGGCAGGAAATAGTCGATCACCAGGTCGGGTAGCGGCTTTACGAAGATGTAATCCGGGGTCACCTCGGTAACGTTTTCTTCGCCACCGATGGTGTAAGTGAGCTTGGCCCCCACGTTGTAAAGTTTGCCCTGCTGCAGGCCGTTGGAAGAGCCGGGGGCCGGTATGATCAGCCAGTGGATGTCGGCCGAGGTAGCAGGACCGATGCTGCCGGTGCCGTCTACGGCATCTATGTTCTCCATTGAATCACGCCGGATGAAAAAAAGTGCCTCTGAATTACCTGGATCGGAGCTGGCCGGCACCGGTGTTCCGTCCTCATCGGTGAACGACACCTTGATATCGATGTTTTCAAGCGAAATATTGGAAAGGCCGTTGTTGATGCGCATGTGAGCGTCGAAGGCCTGCCGTTCCAGTGTCAGCTCCTGTTTGACCTCGATCTTGACCTGTGCGCACACGGTATCCACCGCCGCTGCGGCCGTCCGGACCGTTGGAAACAGGCCGAGGCCGGCCATAAAGGCCGCGCTCAATGCCATAAAGAACCTGCGGGACTTCTTCCATATGAAACTTTTTCCCATCTCTTTCCTCCGCCTCCTTAACCTCTGCGAAATGAGTGCTTCAGGAGCATATCCGGGCCGTCACGCCCTCTCCCGCCACTTTAAAGCGATCGAAATCAAAACCGGATGTCTCGGGTAAGTGGCTGATAATCCGAAGGGCGGCATAGTCGGTGGTCTGCTGCATAAAGACCCTTTTTTGAGGATCGCAGAGCCGCCAGCGGCCATCGGCGTAAAATTCGGCCCAGTTGTGATACTGTGCCGGATCGAGTGCGGCGCTCTCCGAGCAATGGAAACCGGCGATACCACGCGCTGGAACACCCGCTGCACGGCAAAGGGCAACAAAGAGGTACATCAATTCAGTGCAGTCGCCCTGTTTTGTTTGCAAGGTCTGCCTGGCACCTTGTTTATTTTTGACGTAGCCAACGTAACGGATGCTGCCTGTTATCCAGCGATACATATTTTTTGCAGTAGCCAGAGAATTTCCGGCCTTTAGGGACAGAGCAAGATGACGAATTAGAGGGTCGTCGGTTTCGATAAACGGTTCTTCACCGAGATAAACTTCGTTGGTTGCTCGTACGCTTCGCAGGGGTCGCTCACGCATTAGCAGATCGGCCCTTATGGTAATGACCTTGGATGCAAAAGGCGGCAGATTATTGAAAGTGTAATGAAAAATCCGATTACCGAAGTCATCTCCTTCAACATCGTAAAGGTGAGAGGACGATATTTTTATGACGCGTTGAGTTGGTGTTTCCGCCACCGGTGCGTTTACCCATAGCTCCGCCCGGTTAACGACGTGGTTTGAGGTATTTTGAACAACAAAACGGTAAGATATTCTTTTTAAATGCTTGGAGCTGCCTGAAGAAAAGAGATCGAGATTTTTTGTTTGAAAGATAATTATAATTGCCGAGCCGGTTATTAGCGTGACAAGGATAAAGAAAACCGGTCTCTTTAACATGCGCAAAAGTCCTTTCTTTAGAAAACGGAATAGCCGGTGTCATTGCGTAACAACTTACAAAACAGTTGGTTGTCGACGCTACTGCCTTTGAAATAAAACCCTGATCTTATGCGTAAAAAAATATAGGCTTAACCACGATGACAATGACCGCAGCAAGGCCGAAAATTTTTTAGGGCAACGTTTTAAGCGAGGGGAACTTTTTCGCACTTTAGGAAGATTAAATCTCCCGATAAATCGACGGCTTCAAAAGAATCAATTGAAAAGCCGTCTCGAGAAGAGAAAACATGCATTAAAGCGAATGCTCTCTCGAGCAGGTGGTAAAGAACCGATAGGACAGTGGCCTTTCGCACAAGCATGAGTAGTAATTACAGAGATCACTTACAACTATATCTTTCGGTTCTCAGAGTCATAATATCAGTCTGAACCTTCAGCACTCAACAGGTGTGATCGGCGAACTGCAAGAACCATGCAATTGTGAAAAGTCTATTAAACAGGGGGGCTGAAATACCGGTGTGATGTTTTGGTTATATAAATATATGAAGTGAAAGTTTTATCTTCGTAAGTATTTTTCTCAATCGTCAAAAAACGTCTCCTCTCATTTCGGGAGGTTTTTTTATACTATCTCAATCTACCCGTATGTGGAGTAATCTTCCCAATTTTTATGTAAGCAAATTTATAAATCCATTGTTCTAACCTTTTGTTCTCCGTTAACTGTTTGTAATTATAACAAATGAATATTTACCATGATTTTTGCATGCTACGGCATCAGTGTGGGCATTTGCTGCAGCATTACTTTTCTATGTACCACGTTAATTAGGCGCGTTCAGTTTAGTGCAAAATGCAAGAAAAAAGTAATACTTAAAGAGCTACCATCGCAAGAGTTGTTATTTTGAATTGAATTTGTAAGAGGGCATTTAGAAATCCTATGGCAGCTAAATCGAACACTTGTAGGCTAGCTGTTTTTATCCTCTTTAGCTGCTGGTGGGTTCCTTTCCTTCATGCCGAAAATACGTATTTTATCGGCCGGGATGAAGGGGGCGTCTATTTGCAGACCGACAACTACGGCAGCTGGTATATTGACAAAGACGATGCGGGAAAATTTGAAATAGGTGAAAAAGGACTGTTCAAAATCGGCGTCGATCATACGGGCAACTTCATAATGATCGATAATCGTAAAAAATTCTACACCGATTTAGAAGCCAGAGAAAGTATCGCAAGGCAATTAAGGGAAAACGACAGACTGCTCAGCAAACTCACCGGCCAAATCGAGACCACGATCATCATTCGAGACAATCAGATATTGCTTCCCGTCACCCTGGGCTACCAGTCGAGGGAAACGACAGTTTTACTACTTTTGGACACCGGCGCTTCGATCACGGTATTGCACGGGGATGTCGCCAACAATTTAGCCATTCAGCAAATGACACCATCCGTGCTGTTCTCTGCCGAAGGACATCGCATCGAATCCCGCCTGGCCCAATTGAGCTACATCAAGGTTGGCCCGCTGAAGAAAGAAAATGTCTTGGTCAGTATCATCGAGCACAAAGACCCATCGGTAGAGCGTCAAGGGTTGCTCGGCATGAATTTCTTGCGGAACTTCGAATACCAGATAGATTTCAAGCGGAGAAAAATTATTTGGAGAAATGACGTATCCACGTCCATAAGGTAGTGCCCGGAAAGATTCGTCCTGAAATGACCCGTTTCAGGTTCTCGTCGAAGCGGCCGGAATTACCTGAACGGCGCGGATGCCGCCGGCCCGGATGCGCGAGGCCGCCCTGTCGCTGCCTTCGAGAGCCGATGCCGCCGCGTTTTTCTCGTAAAAGGTTGTCGGCTCGTATCTCCAGCCGGCGGCCAGACGCTTTTCTTCTTTAACCAGTTTGACATAGGCCAGACGACCGAGCAACGGGGCCGACAGGCGTGTTTTCCACCCAAACTTACGGCACAGGTCCTTCAACAGGCGATCCATCTTCACGAACATCGACGCGTCTTTGCGGTAGTAGTGACGCATTGCCCAAACGGCGGCGGCATAGGAGTACCTCAGGGGCTGCGCCTCGCGAGCGAAACGGGCCCTGATCCGCTCATCCGGATGATTCTTGTAGCGCACCCAACCGGTCAGCAGGGTTCTTATCAGCCGCGCCAGACTGGGGCCGTTGACCTCAAAATCCCGCTGAAAGGCATCCAGGAGAAACCTCTCCTCCTGGCCGTCTCGGATATGGGGGTGGCGGTAGTTGAACCGGTATTGTCCGTGGGCGTCCGCGGGTAAAAACTCAGATTCGCTCAAGAGCGAGCCGGCTCGCCTGTGCCGTTCATACAGGGCTGTACCGGGATTCGGCGTGTAGAGCATGAACTGGTGAAAATCCGTCTCGTGGCCGACGGCGTGTTCGATGACGCTTTCTATCGTATCGGGACGATGATGTTCGAGCCCGATGATGGAGGAGCCGAGGACGCGAATGCCGTGGGCCTGCAACCGTTTCACCAGTTTACGGGTGTCGACGTCTTCGAGTTTCCTGTAGCCGCTGCTCTCCCCCTCGATTCCCATCCAAACCCAGCCGATCCCGAGCCCCACGAGCTGTTCCATGGAGTAAGAGCAGATAACCCGCGCCGAACTAAAGACGCACAACGACCAGCTTTCATTATGAGCCTGCATCAACTCCAGCAGCCTCAGTGCCCGTTTGCGGTGGAGCAGGAAGTTTTCGTCGAGCACGAAAAACGATTGAATCTGAAGCTCATGCGCCATTTGCCGCATAACGGCATAAAGTTCCTCGCCCGTTTCGTAGAAATTGACAAACTTGCCTTTGCCGCCGAACAGCGCCGAGGTCGAGCAGAAGTTACACCCCACCGGACATCCGACCGATGGGATCAGTATGGCAGCCGTATCGCCGGGTTTGTCCCGCATGGTGATTCCCATTGCACGGGAACCGAAGGCCGAGTAGACCGCCGGGTGCCGAACCGGTGAATCGGTGCGCTGACCGAGAAACTGTCTGAACCATCTGATGCCGTCGCCTTTGACAATGTGATCGGCGTCTATCGTCTCGTCTAACCGCTCCTTGTTGGACACATGCCCCCCGACGACAATGGCGGCGTTCGGCTGGTGATGGCGAATCAATTCACACATCTTTTTGACCTTGCCGACATTGGGTATGATGGCGCTTATTCCGATGATGTCATACGATGTCTCTTCGAGTTCCTGAATGAAGCGATCCAAGGTGGCAAAATCGAGGACCGTGCACGGTGCGTCGATGTTCGCCTGGAGCAGCAACAGAGCGAAAGACCGATGAAACATACGCAGGGAAAAAGGCCCCTGTACACGCGTGACCTGATTGTGGTAAAGCTCCATCGGGTTGATGGTGCGGCTGCCGTATTCATCATCCTGGGCGAACGGACCGAACACGCCGCACAACAGAACCCTGGCGAGCGTTTTTTTGGGGTGCGGGGGGGCAGGATGGTTATCCATTTGGGGCTCCAAGTGTGGGGTTTAGCGCGGATGGGCGTTTTGAGGCAGTTTAGAGGACAGCGGTCTTCAGCGAAAGAATTTAGTTTGGTTTTACAAAAGTAGTACACTTCTGAGGCTTGTATTTGACATTTTCGCCAATAGCCTTAAGATGATTGCTAAATATCATAGTAGAATCGGCGGCGGGCGAGCGCTTGTCAAACCATGGATTCAGAAAATAATTCAATGAACACTCTAAACAATAATGAAAGTTCAAGTAAATTTTGCGATTAGAAATCATGAAACGATCAAAAAACAAATCTTGGCTGTTTATCATCTGTTTGGCATTATCGATCTCAACATTCGGGCTTCCCATTACTCAGGCATCGGAACAACAGTCTACGAATCCGTCGCGCCAGCCGGCACTGGACGCCGAAGTCGAGAACGGATTGAGCTACCTCATCGATCTGGCCCAACAGCCGGAAACCGTATTCGTCCCGAACCGCGTTCAGTCCCTGCTCGAATATGCCGATGTCGATGACGCGAGCGCCCGGTCAGCCGACCCGGCCCAGCGCGCGAGTGGTTACGGCGTTTGCTTGCGCAGCGACATCCAGGCTCCCCTGGAGCGCATTTTGCGCTATGGCTTCAATCCAAAAATACCGAGCTACGTGATACTACCCAAACCGCTGAGGCTGAGCGGTCGATATCCGGAAAGCGACCTGGTCGCACGGGATATCGAAATCTGGAAGTCTCTTTCAACGCTTGACAAGCCCCTGGTGCTTAGGGGGCGGGAGTACGAGGTCACCACTCCGGACACGTCAACGGGATGCTACTACCGCTATGACCTGGATCGCTTGACCATCCTCCTTCAGCATCGCGGCAGC
>JARROL010000132.1:0-9785 GCA_037383965.1 Desulfobacterales bacterium
TCATGCAGCACGAAAAGCGCAAGTTCGTCAATCGCCTGGATTACCTGACCAGTCCGGGCTGGCTCCAGGGGTCCGGTCGGCGGGAACAGGCTGGGCTTGCGGCGGGTGGTCCGGCGGTGGTGATCACCAACATGGCGGTAATGGCCTTCGACGACACCACGCGGGAGATGTATCTGATGGCGGTTTTTCCCGGCATTAAGCCGGCGCAGGTGCTCGATCACATGGAATTTGAGGTGGACATTTCGCAGGCGCAGATTTTACCGCCGCCGTCAGCCGCAGAGCTGGCCATTCTGAGGGAAAAATGCGACCCTCAGCGGCTGATACTCGGATAGATTCTGCACGAACTTGTTCGTGCAGAATTTATTTTCGGAACTTCTGCAGCGCGACCGCCGACATAAAAGCAATGAAGCCCAGCAGGTCCCCCCATGCCTGCGGCCAGAAAAGTCCGGCCGCTCCTACAGTGAACAGTCCGGTTTCCAGCCAGGTGGCCCGGCGGATAAAATAACGCTCCAGGGCCGAGGTGAACGCCACCAGACCCAGGGTGGTGGTCACCATGGCGAAGACCACCCCCCAGTGCAGCAGTTCATAATTTTCACCCATGCCGAGCAGCGGTCGGTAGGCCATGATGAGGGGGATGATGTAGAGTCCTTTGGCGAGCTTCCAGGACGTAAAAGCGGTCCGCATCGGATTGGCCCCCGCGATCCCGGCGCCGGCGAAACTGGCCAGGCTCACCGGTGGCGTTACGTTGGCATCCTGCGAGTACCAGAAGACGATCATGTGGGTGACCAGCAGCGGGACACCCATGTCGAGCAGGGCCGGGCCGGCCAGGGTCGCCAAAACGATGTAGCTGGCGGTCACCGGCAGGCCCATGCCGAGCACCAGTGAAGCCGCCCCGATCAACAAAATCGCCAGGGCTTCGATACCGAAGCTCAGGTCGATCACCAGGCTGGAAAATTTCAGCCCCATACCCGTAAGGGTAACCATGCCGACGATAATACCGGCCGCCGCACACGCCACCGACACCATGACGGCATTGCGCGCGCCTTTCTCCAATGCTCCGAGCGTTTGCTTGAATTCCCGGAGGCCGAATTGTGTCAGGCTCAGGCGATCGGGATCATCGTGGGGGTGACGACGGGCGCTGGCTGCCCAGCGGATGCTGTTGGCCGCCAGACTCGCGGCCACAGTGCTCAGCACTGCCACGAAACCGGCCATCATGGGCGAGTAGTTGGCCATCAGCACGTAGATCAAGATCACGACCGGGATGATGAAGTGCAACCCTTCCCTGATCACTTTCACGGCCCGCGGCAGGTTTTCCCGGGGTTGGCCCGCGAGACCGTATTTCTTGGCCTCGTAGTGAACAAAGAGGAGCACGGTGAGGTAGTACATGACGGCCGGCACCAGGGCCACTTTTACGATGGTCAGGTAACTGGTTTCGGTAAACTCGGCCATCAGAAAGGCACCGGCCCCCATGATGGGCGGCATCAACTGGCCGCCGGTGGAGGCGGCCGCTTCGATGGCCCCGGCCACATGCGGCCGGTAGCCGACTTTTTTCATCATGGGGATGGTGAAAGAGCCGGTGGCGACAACATTCCCCACGGCCGAGCCTGAAACCGAGCCCATGAAACCCGAGGCCACCACGGCGGTCTTGGCCGGTCCACCTGAAAAACGACCGGTGATGGAGTAGGCCAATTCGATGAAAAAATTTCCACCGCCGGTAGACTCCAGAAACGCCCCGAACAGGACGAAGACAAAGACGAAGGTGGCGGCCACCCCGATGGGAAGACCGAAGATGCCCTCGGTCGTGAGCCACAGCGTGGTGGCGATGCGCTCGATGCTGTACCCCTTGTGGATGATCAACTCGGGCATGTACGGCCCGAAGTGAGCGTAGAGGATGGCCGCCAGGCAGATACCGGTCATTACGAAGCCGATCACCCGCCGACAAGCTTCCAGCACCAGCAAGGTACCGATGATACTGATCGCCAGGTCGCTTTTAAGCCAGTCGCCCTGACGCTCGAAAATATCGGTGAGATTGTAGCAGATGTAAAACGAGCAGGCTACCGAAGCCAGGACAAGCACCCAGTCCACCAGTACCCATACAGTCAGCTTGTCTTTGCGAGCACTTTTGAACGGCGCCTTGAGCAGAAAAGTAAGGCTCAGGATAGCACCCAGGTGGATCGAGCGCTGGACCAGGGCCGTCAGTGCGGTAATGCCGGCCGTGTAGAGCTGGAAAAGACTCAAGCCGACGGCCAGAACCGCTACCAGGCGGGCGGTCCATTGCACCAGATTCCGATTGCGGTCGGCTGGGGCGGTGATTGGCGAAACCGACCGGTCCTGATCTTCTCGGTTTCCTAGCAGATGTGTTTCCGACATCGATGGCTCCTGGCCTCGCTTCACCTGGGAGTGGCTGGATGGGGGCAGAACCTGCGCCAGAGTCGGTAGAGTCGACTCACCGGCCGCGCCGAGAATCGAACGGCCCTGTGGGGTGCCACTGAGGAGAGGTTCGTGCGGGTATGCCGCCAAATGACGGTGTGGTCCACCCCGGGGCTGCCGATGCGCAGGATGAAGTTACCGGTCGGCAAGTGCATATTTTCGATGGCTTCATAGGGACCGCGCTGCACCATCCGCCCTACTCCCGGCATGCGGCCCATGCCGGCCCCGAACTTCAGATAGCGTTCTTCCTCGATGTAGATTCGGCCGGCGCGATCCAGGCTGTGCTCCTCCCAGATGGGAGCGTTTTCCACCGAGTGATAATACTGTAAGGTAAAACGCTCGCCAACCTCCAGTGGCAGCACCAGCAGGGGCGGTCCTCCCTCAACCGGGACCACCCGCAGTTCCAGGCCGCCGGATGTCAGACCGGCGGCAAGCAGCACCAATAAGACCAGGCCGGAAACCGCGAAAAGTATCCACCGCGCCGGCCTGGTCACTGTTCCGCCTTCAGGGCATCAGCTTGGCCGGTACCGCAATTCCTTTCTCCTTGAGGTACTTGACAGTGCCCGGATGAAGGGGGATCGGCGAATACTTGACGGCATTTTCAGGTGTGGTGTAGGCTGCCGAGGGATGGATCTTGCGCAGGTAGTCGTTGTGTTCATAAAGTGCTGCGACCAACTTGTAGACCATATCCTCCGCAAGGGATTTCTGACAGATCATCACGTTCCAAACACCGATTGTCGGGACCGTTTTGTCGACCCCCCGGTAGACGCCACCGGCCAGGTCGACCGACGCATAAGTGTCGTTGGCGGCGAGGACCTTCTGGGTTTGCTCCGGCGTGATGGGGATGATGACAATGTCATGGGTGGTGGCCAGATCCAGGATGGAACTGGTACCGGGACCTACCGACCAGAAGCCAACGTCGATGGTGCCGTCCCGCAGCGCATTGGCGGTTTCCGTGAAGGACAACCGGCTGTCCTTGAATGAGTCGAGCGGGATGCCCACCGCTTTCAACACCGCTTCGGCCATGAAATTGGTGCCACTGCCCGGGCTGCCGCTGCTGATGCGCTTGCCCTTGACCTGCTCGATATTGGTGATGCCGCTGCTTTTCAGGGTGACCACCTGCAACAGATTGGGATACATGACGGCCATGGAAAGGATGTCGTGTTTCTTGCCCTTGAATTTGCCCAGTCCGTTGTAACCGGCATCGGCGACATCCCCCATGACTTCTCCGATGACGGTCTCGCCCTTGTCGGCCAGTTTGACGTTTTCCACACTGGCACCGGTCACTTCGGCCACGGCTTGGATGCCCGGCACGTACTTGGACCAGATCTCGGCCACACCGCCGCCGTAAGGATAGTAGATGCCGCCGGTCCCACCGGTACCGATACCGATGAAAGTCGTTTTTGCCGCGACCGGTCCGGCCAGGGCCACGATCATGCAAAGGATCATAATAAGACAGATTCGTTTCATGTGCACATCCTCCATTTAACTGTTCGGCTGCTATTGTGAAGCGGTCTTGATGATCAGGGTCATTGCTTTGGGGCTTTGGGGCATATCCACCACCGGATAGTCAAACGACTGGGATTGACCCGGCTCGACGAGGCCCTTCTTGGTGGTGCGCGGAATGAGACCGCCCACGGCTTTACCATTGTCCATGAAAATGTTGACCCGGTAGCGCTGGGGTTTGTCGCTGACGTTTTTGACGGCGACCGTGAGGTGCAAGGTGTCTTTGCCCTCGTATTTTTTAAAAGAACAGGACAGGCTCTCCAGGGCGGCCTCCGGAGCGATGTCCTTTTCCAGTTTGCTCTCCGGTACGCACGGGAAACTGTCGGGGGCCGTTCCGGGCGTATACCCTTTTCCCGCGCAACCGGCAAACAAAAGACAAACAGAAACCATTAAGGCGGCCAAAAGGGCCGCTCTACCAGGTGATTTTTTCATCTTCCCTCCTTCCTTACCAGGGGTTGACGCCAAACGGATGTTAAGACTTTTGAAAAACCACACCGGTATGGCGTTGTCAATGGGAAACTCCAGCAATGACGGGCCGGCAATCCGTCTAAATATCCATATCTTGTGCCCATACGCGGTTTCATGAAGGGCGCTGATATGTTTCCGACTTACTCCTGCTTCTGAAAGACATTCTCGACCAGCTGCAAGGCAGAGGCCAGAACGTCGTCCCGGAAGCGGGTGGTCAAAGCGGACCGCAACATGTCCCTCGAAATGATTCGTTTTGTTTTTGCCAGCGCGGCCAAGGCCGCCAGAGCCCAGTCCTGGGGCTTGATTGCCAGGGACCTTAGATCGATGCTGCTGACCTCGGCCCTTGTCGGCGGCAGCGTGATTTCCGGCACTTGAAGCAGGCGTGTTGTTGATTTCAAACCGGCGAACAGCGACCTGCGGCGGTCAACGCCTTCCTGACTCAGGGCGAGGATGACATCCGGTCGCTCGATACCGGCATATTCGATCGGCTCTTCGGATAAAATCAACTCGCTGATGGAAGGCCCCCTCAGGACGGTGATATTGTATTCGTTTTTCTGTGATGCGTGCAGACCCGCGGTCAATCCGGCCAGGCACAGGATTTCACCGGCCGTCAGGATGCGCTGCCCGGCATTTCCCAGGAGAAGGACGGAGTGCCGGCCGGGTTGGGGCGGGTCGAATTGTTTTTCGACGACTACCGGCGGTGAGGCCGCTACCAAAGCCGAAGCGGTTTCCCGATAATGGGTGCCGTATTCTTCGCGCCGATTTTCCGGGACTTCGCCAGCTGCAGCCGGCAGCCGGGCAATGGCCTCTTCGATGGCCCGTGGTGTCAGCTTGTTGGAGCGGGTGTAGCGACCGGGACAGATGCCCCAGATATCCAGGACGGCAAAGCCTTCATAGCCGATCGCCCGGGCGATCTCCTGCGGGAGGTCCTTTTGGTAGCTGCTGCAGCGTCGCACATAAGCCGCGCCGGCCGAAACGGCGAGGCGGCTTATGTCCAGCGGTTTTTCCAGGCGGTTCAGGAAGCCGGAGCCCAGCCTGGCATCAGGCGGAGTGGTCGCGGAGAACTGGCCTCCGGTCATGCCGAAGTTGAAGTTGTTGAGAACAAGCAGGGTCAAATTCAAGTTCCGGCGACAGGCGGCCAACAGGTGCGCTCCGCCAATACCCTGCCCGCCGTCGCCCATGCTGACGACCACGTGCAATTCGGGTCGTGACAACTTGATACCGGCTGCATAGGTCAGCGCCCGACCGTGGAGGCCGTGCAGGGCATGGGTATCGAAGAAGGTGTCGAACAGACCGGAGCAGCCGATATCGCTCACGATGGCGATTCTGTCACCCGGAAGCTCGAGGAGTTGAAAGGCCTTGTCCAGGGCCTGGGTCACTCGTTCGTGGGAACACCCCGGGCAAAATACGGGAGGACGATTTTTATTCAGCAGGCTATTCACGGTCGATCACCTCCTCGATCTGCCGGGGTGTGATCAGGTGTCCATCCATCTGACCGAAAAACTCGATCGGTTTGTCCGGCAGTATGCGGCGGATCTCATTGACGTACTGGCCGAGGTTCATTTCGATGACCACCACCCTTTCGGCCTGTCGGGCCGATCGGCGAATGAGGGCCTCCGGTAGCGGCCAGAGGGTCTTTAGGACCAGCAGGGATACCGGTCTGTCCTGCTGTTTTAAAAGCCGGCAGGCGGCCTTGGCTGCCCGGGCCGTCACCCCGTAGGTGATGAGCAGGGTCCGGGTGTTTTCAGCAATGAATTCGTGGTAGCTGTAGTGCTCGATGCTGCTCTGCAGCTTGTCCTGCAACCGCCGTTGAAAGGATCTGATTTCTTCGGCGTCGGTGGTGATGTATCCATCGGCACCGTGGGTTGAGGAAGTCTGGCGGACCGGGATGCTGTCGCCGATGGGCAAAAAATACGGCACGGTTTGACCGTTTGATATCTGAAACGGCTGGAAGTGGGCCCTGTCCGGCGGCGCAGTTCGGTCGACGAGCGCCGGCTTTTCGAGGGCTTCCAGGTCGACGCTTTCACGCGTCATGCCGATTTCCTTGTTGGAAGCGATAAAAACCGGGCAGCGGAAGGTTTCCGCAAGGTTGAAGGCGCGCACGGTCAGGGTAAAGCAATCCCTCACGTCCACCGGCGCCAGAACGATCACCGGCAGTCCGCCACTGTTGCCCCAGCGCAGGAAGTTGATGTCACCGTCGGCCCCGCGCGTGGCCGAACCGGTGGAGGGCCCCAACCGCTGGACATCGATGATGACGATCGGGATTTCGCTGCCGACAGCAAAAGAGATTTGCTCGCTGTAGAGGCTGATGCCGGGACCGGAGGTGGCCGTCATGACTTTCAGACCGCTCATGGCGGCCCCGAGACAAAATCCGATCGAGGCAATTTCGTCCTCGCCCTGAAGGCAGATGCCGCCCTTTGGTGGCAGGAGTTTGAGCATGGTGTTGAAAATTGTGGTGGCCGGGGTGATGGGATATCCGGCAAAAAAACGGCAGCCGGCCGTTACCGCACCGTAGGCAACGGCTTCGTTGCCTTCGATAAAAGAGAGTCCCATAGGTGTTGATCCTTACCCAATAGAAAGATAATCTTTAGAGATCGGTATCGGAGTCAAATTAAATTGATAAAATTATTGAGTAGGCGATCCCAATAATGTGGTGTCAAGGGTTAGATCAAATTCAGTGGACTGTCAATCGCCATTGTGGTGTCCGGATGGCCGCTCTAAAGGGTCACGGTAAGAAACTATTCCACACGGCGCCGGATTATGGTTTGTCTGCAAGGCCCATCCACCTGCGCATATCGGCCCTTAACCTTGATGACGACCAGAGTGATGTCGTCCTCGGGGTCCTGGTTTTCACGGAATCGGTCGAGATCGTCGATGACCCGGTCGGCAATATCTGCGGCATTGGCGGCTGCATGGGCGCGAAGGATTTCGTAGACCCGCTGTTTACCGAACATGTCGCCCCGGGGCGCGCGGGTTTCCCAGATGCCGTCCGTGCCGATAAAAATGATCTGTCCGCCAACCAGTCCGGACTTTTGGTGTTCTTCGTAGCGCCAGCTCCGGTCGACGCCCAACGCAATCCCCTTGCCGTCCAGCTCTTGGAAATGCCCGGTTGCCGGGTCGAATAAGATAGCGGGATCATGGCCGGCCCGAACCCAGCCCAATCGGCCGGCCATCGGGTCGATGGTCAGGTAAAACAGCGTCATAAACCGGCCGGTCTCGTAGAGATCGGCGGTCAAGTGCCGGTTGACGTCGGTGACGACCTGCGCCAGAGAACCCGGCTGAAACGTCCGGGCGCGCAGGAAGGCGCGTGCGGTTGTCATGAGAAGAGCCGCCTCGATGCCGTGGCCGGTGACATCCCCCACCACTACGTCCAGTCGGTCTCCGGCGCTTTTCGGAAAGCGGATATAGTCATAGTAGTCTCCGCCAGTGGCACTAGAGTAGATAATTCTGCCAGTGATGTCCAGGTGTTCGTCGACCGGATCTTCCTGGGGCAGCAGATTCAATTGAATTTCATTGGCCAAGGCCAGTGATTTCCTCAGCAGGCTGTTTTTTCGCTTGATTTCCCGGTGAGCCCTTCTCATGTCCCGGTTGATTTTTTTCAGCAGGGCGTCACTCAAATCTTTGTTTCTCTCCAACCTTTCACGGTAGTGTTCCGAACGCTTCAGCTTTTTTTGCAGAAAGAGGTTTTCGCGTCCCAACCGCTCCACTTTTTCGGCGGCGCGATGATGGGTTGGAAGAGACAACCCCGGACCGATCCCGGTAGCATCCATCGCAGCTACCGCATTTTCTTCGCCGATCAGCAGTGTCACCATAGTGCAGTTGTGGAGCCGGCTGCCGTCACCCGGCTGCAGCGGCGCCAGTTCCCCGAAGGTATAAAATCCGCAGATCGGAAGGGGAGCCGGCAGGAAACCCTTGAGGATCCGGAGTTCTTCGGGAGTGCGCGTGCCGAGGATCTGTTTGCGGGTGGCGCAGGAAAATGCCAGGGCGACCGCAGGCTGCCAGTCGTCCCGGTAGCGCTTTATCATCGTCGCTATAGATGCTTCCGTGTCGGCGATGATCCGCTCCCGGGTGACCTCGGTCAGTTGCACGGTGGTACCGGTCGATATCGGCCCCGAGAAAAAAATACTTCCCTGATTTTCAGCATAGTCACCCGGTGACCGAATCAAAAAATGCGCTGGATCATTCTCGTCGTACACTGCCAGTGGAAATTCCAAGGCCGGATAACGGTGGGCGCCTAAATAATCGCGATAAAAATCGAGCGCCCGTTTGTCTCCGATCCGCAAGATTTCATAATCGCGTGATTCCGTGATCTTGGCTTTCGTCCCGATCGGCTTCCAGCTATTGCTGATGGCAAATTCATGCCGCAGGGGGCCGGTAAAAAGCAGCAGCGGAACGGCATCTTCCAGCACCTCGTTATGGAAAAATTGAAGTGTGGGGGCAGGAATTTCATAGTGTCGGCTCGGCACGCCGCCGAATACCGGGCAAAGCGGCGGCAGCATCTGATTCAACGCCCGTATGACCGCATCCGGTGACGCCACGATTCCCTCGGGGAAAACGATACACAGTGTTTCCGGTCCGGACAGACCTTCGCGGGCCTGTTCGACGGCCGATTCAACCGCGAGCGAGGGATCGACAGAGACCTGTCGTCCAACACCGGCTTTGATTTCAATCGCGTCAGCGCAGAACAGAATCAAGTTGATCGAGTCGTCACTGAAGCCGAAATCGGAAGAAAACTCTCCGCCGGTAGTACAGCCGATCAGTTCTATATCCGGAAAATGGCGCAGGACTTTCGTCAACACCAGCTTGTGATCGAAATCGATACTGCTGAATACAATTCCGGCTTGCGGCCGGAGCTCCTGGAGCTGAAATTGACAGTGGGCAATCGCGGTTTCAACAGCGCTTCGAGCATCGAGGTCTTCTCCCTGACCGACGGCGACAACGGCAATGCCGAAAAATCGTCAATCGACTCCAGTGTTATGGTAATCACCCCTGGGAAATTTTCCAACCGGTTTGTTGGGTATCTGAAAAGGAGAAAAGGGATCTATCGGTTGGTGAGCAGAGGAGTAACCGGGTATCAGGAAATGACGTGGACGACGTGAGAGGCCGGCACCAGCTGAACTTCTTTTTTCAGCATCGGAAGTATTTCTTCCAAAATGCGGAGGGTCGTTTTCGAGGGGTGGGCTATGCCGATCGCCTCGCCGATTTTCCGGGCGATCTGAATCAGCTCTTTGACCCGCAACCGAATCAAATCAGGGTCTTGACCGTGATCGATAAAAACGTCCCGTTCGGCAAACGGCAGCTGAAACAAACGGGCGGACGGGCGACCGACGGTTTCGGCGGTGGAGCGGCTGTCGATGAAATACAGCCCCTCTTGCTTCAGA
>JARROL010000133.1:0-15337 GCA_037383965.1 Desulfobacterales bacterium
ATGCCGAAGGTTCCCGCATGCGCGATCAAGCCGGTGGCCAGCGCCGGCGCATATCCGCGCTTGCGCATCTCAGGTATGCCGATCCCCCCGATGGCCGCCGCCGTGGCCGGGCTGGAGCCGCACAGCGCGGCAAAAATGCCGCAACCCACCATGTTGGCAATGCCCAGGCCACCGGGGACTCTGTGGAGCCATTTGTGAAGGGTTTCGTAGAGATCCCTGCTTGCATGTGAGGCGGCTATCGGCGCACTGAGCAAAATGAACAGGGGGATGGCGAGCAAGGCGAAATTGTCCATGCTCCCATGAAAAACGAACGGCAAGGTTGTCAGGAGATGCGGCGAAAATATAATAATGAACACAACCGAGATGGCCGCCAATCCAGCCCAAATGGGAATGCCGGAAATCAGTAAACCAAATGCACTACCGAATAATAGAGCAGCGATGACATATTCGTTCATGCCGGATCGACCTCTCGCGCGGATTTAAGGGCCCCAGTAAAAAATAATTCCACATCTGCTTGTCTTTTGGTCCGTCTACTGCGTTACAGCCACCGACGCATATCTCGATATGCGCCGCTGGCCGTGCCGTGTAGACGAACCCAAATCCGGCGCAATCTTGTGGAATTATGTCTTACCGTGACCCTAAATTTTTCTGACGTCTGCCTTGTCCTCAGACCTCTTTTCGCTTTGATTCAGCGTCAAAATTGCCCTGCATGAATGCAGTGATTTTTCCATATATCTGCACGACATACTGCAAAAACAGCAGTGTCATGCCAAGGGGAAGGAACAAATAAGGAATCCACAGCGGAGGGCCCCATAGGGATTCGGAGTGCTCATTGTTGACAACCGCTTCCCACCACATCGGCCACGCGTACGCGGCCAGAATCCCCGCCAGTAGACATGAAATAACGGATACAACGATAAGCGTCATCTCGCGCGTTCTGGGCGAAAGGTTGATGATCAATAGATCGACGTTCAAATGATGTTCGTTTTTTTGAACAAATGGCGCGCCGACGAAAACGGTCAGGATCAGCAAGAAGACCGATGCTTCTGTTTGCCATATCGTCGAAACACCAAAGATCTTTCTGACGATAACGGCCTCGGTTATGATAAATGCCGCCGCGACGAGACATAACGCCGACACCCAGCCGGTTAAGGCCGTCAGGCCCTCTATCAGCTGCGATAGGACTTTGGCCAGTTTTTTCATGGTCTTTACCCCAGCGAAGAAAATGGGCTGTTGGCGAGACGAGCCGTGGTCGGAGAGAAGTGAGACCGCAACGGTCCTAAAACCGCGTTGCGGTCTCATTTCCCGTTTTTACTTCATGGCCTCTAGCGCCAGGTCCAGATACTCCTGGCCGCCCGGAACCCTTGACAACGCAGGATCTGACGTCCTCCGGCTTTCCCGCAGGGTAATCAACATGGCAAAATCGATTCCATCCTTCGAATTCACCGATGGGTATATCCTAAAATGAGTGGTTTCTCTATAATATTGGGTATAATGACAAACCATTAACTACCCTTTGCCATGTTGTTTATGCAACTAAGGGGTTTATTTCATGGCCTCTAACGCCAGGTCCAGATACTCCTGTCCGCCCGGAACTGCTTCGGCGTACTCCTTCCAGGCTGTCTTTTTTGCGAATTCGAGCCATTGATCAAATTCGGCCTTGTTCATATAGTGAATCTGGACGCCGGCCTTGGAGTATTCTTCGATCAGCTTGTCCACTCCGTCTTTCGTGTTTTGATCGACCCAATTCGTGTGCATCCACTCAGCGACTTCCAGAAAGATTTTTTGCTGCTCCGGGGAAAGCCGGTCCCAGGTTTTTTTGATACAATTAAATTTTCGGCCATGTACCAGATTGAATAATCCCGGGGCGCGTTGATGTACTTCAACACCTCGTAAAGCCGGTAGGAAACAAACGATGCGGAAGAGGTCAGCATTGTATCGATGACGCCGGTTGACAGCGCGTGATAGGTTTCAGAAGACGGCATACTGGTGATCGATGCGCCGGCTTCTTTCAACATGTATTCGAATTTTTTACCGGCCGCTCTGAGTTTGGTGCCCTTCACGTCGTCCGGCAGCACGACCTGCCTGACATTGCTGCCGATGCCCCCATCGAACCAAGCCCAGACCATATTCTTGATATCGTTTTCTTCCAGCAATTTATCGACTTTTTTCCCGATCGGCTTGTTCCTCCAGGTGAGGCCCTGTTTGACGCTGGTTACAGCACAAGGCATCAAGGTAATCGAGAGTTCGGGAACCTTGCCGGATGCATAATCCAGGGGGAACACCGAAATGTCCAGGGCGCCTTTTCGCAAGGCATCCCACTGCTCTCGGGCCTTGAACAGCGAGCTGGCGGGATAATAGCGGACTTTGATGTCGCCCTTGGTTTTTTCGGTGACCATGTCGCCGAAAACGTGAGCCATCTTGTCTCTAACGTCCCCCGCTGCGAACTGATGCGACACTTTCAATGTCATCGAAGCGTCTGCAGCACACATCGGGCTCAAAAAGATTGCCAACGCCATCACAACAGACAAACACGTCACTACTCCCATACTTCTCGATTTCATTTTGCCCTCCTTCCTTTTTAGTGGTGGATTACTTCTTGCGGCGACTCTGACCTGAGGTTGCTTGGGACTCTGATTTATCTTCTCCCATTCTTCTCGCAAGCGCCTCTATCGCCTGTGACTGTTTGCGCAAGTGATTTTTCATTATCTTTTCGGCCTTCGGCGCGTCCCTGTCCCGGAATGCCGCCAACAGCTCGCGATGTTCTTTTATGGAATCTTCAAATCTGCCGGGAAGATTCAAGGACTGAAAACGATAGAGCAGGATTTTTTTCCGGAGTCCCTTGACGATTTGATTCAATGTCCGGTTTCCGGCCAATTCCTGTAGGAAGGAGTGGTACCGGTTGTTGACCCGGATGTATTCTTTTTGGTTGCGGAACTTGAACTGTTCTTCCAGTTTGGCGTGCAGCCCTTCCAGGTGAGAGAAATCCGCCGGGGTCATTTTTTCGGCCGCCGCATGCGCACAAACGCCCTCCAGAACGCTCATCACAGCGAACATTTCCTTGATTTCCCCGGTTGACGGCTTTGTCACAAAGGCGCCACGGTTGGGGACAAGTGAGATCAGGTTCTCTGCGCTGAGAACCCGAAGGGCTTCCCGCAAGGGCGTTTTGCTGATTTCCATGGAGGCACACAGATCGTTTTCGTTAATTTTTTCCCCGTGTTTTAGTTCGCCGATCATGATCATCTCTCGCAATGCATCGACGATCTGTGTATGCAAGGTGGATTTTTTAATCTTCATGTAATGCGGCCATCGAATGGCAGACG
The DNA here is from genome assembly GCA_037383965.1 of Desulfobacterales bacterium. Lineage (GTDB taxonomy): Bacteria > Desulfobacterota > Desulfobacteria > Desulfobacterales > SG8-13 > JARFQH01. The sequence continues at coordinate 3,324 of JARROL010000133.1, forward strand.
GATATTTGTGGATAATAATAAATAATAATTTATAAATTATTATTTATGTAACCCGGTCTGGGATGTCAATGGAAATATTTTGATTTGACATTCAGACCGATATTGTCCAAAAGATTCAGCTTGTTCGATACGAAGGCAACCAAGCACAAACCGGCCGTAGGTTCAGCAAGTCAGTTTGTCATGGCGAACGAAATGCAAACGCCCTTCGAGAGGGGCTGGAGGAATGCAATGGCTTATTTGAACTGGAATGTGCTCTTGATGATTGTGATCGGCGTGGGCGTGGGCATCGGTGGCGCGTTTACGGGCCTGGGCGGCGGCTTTTTAATGGTGCCGCTGCTGTTGTTTTTGGGATACACGGCGCAAAAGGCCGTCGGCACATCGTTTCTGGCGATCCTCGTGATCTCGATCTCTGCCTTGATCGCCCACAACAAACTGGCCAACATCGACTACCGTGCGGGCATTCTGCTCGGTATCGGGGGCATCATCGGCGCACAGATCGGTGCCCGGCTCGTCGAACACGTTCCGACCGCCAGTTTCAAAAAGATTTTTGCCTGTGTTCTCGTGGGACTGGCGGCCTATCTATTCCTTAAAAAATAAGGCTTCTCCGGGAACCGCTGGTCACCCGCTTGAGCGGTTGCATCGATCAGCCGCTTCTGGTACTTGGCAATGTTGCCGTCGTTTCGAAGTGAGGGCCCTGCTCGGAGTGGCGTGTATTTCCGCGGTGTATCCGCTCCGTTGCAATCCTTGGTTGTGACGGCGACGCAAGGCGATGTTTTCTAATAAGCAAAAATTTTTTATTAGCGATGTTCATTATCAGCGATGCACATGTCAATGAGGCTCTGGGCAACCACAGCGCATTTTTTCACATGCTTCGGGCCCTCGAAAAAAACGCGGAAGATATCGTTTTTCTCGGCGATATCTTCGATTTGTGGATTGCCCTGCCGCGTTATGAACGCGCTGTTCACCATCGTTTCCTTTCCTGGTGCGCAGACCAGAAGTTGCGCCGAGGCATCGGCTTCATCGAAGGCAACCACGAATACTTCCTGGCCCGCCGCAAGGGCCGTTTTTTCTCCTGGTGCACAAATGGTGCTTTCTGGAAGGATGGGCGCGGAAACATCTTCTGCCACGGTGACCAGGTCAACCGCCTGGACAGAAATTATCTTTGGTTCAGGCGTGCGGTAAAAAACGACCTGTCGCAAACGGCCCTGCGCTGGCTGCCGCTGGGACCCGGGTTCGTCGAACAGGTCAAAGTGCGGTTGAAACACACCAATCCGCTTTTCCGGCGTTATCTGCCGAAGCGGCAACTCGAAGCCTTTGCAAAGGCGCGGTTTGAAGAGGGGGCACAGATGGTCTTTGTCGGCCACTTTCATCACACATACCATTATAGCGACCAGCAGGGCCGTACCCTGCACACGGTGCCCAGTTGGTTCGACAACCAAACGATCACCCATTTCGACCCCGACACCGGAAACGTCCGGCACGCGGAATGGTCGCGTCTGCTGGTTTAGCTCTCTTATTTGTAAAGGCGATCACATGTTGGTGCGGATAATTTTACGGCTTGAAATGTTCGCTACATGAACACGATAAGTGCCGATGAGCATGTCTTTGTCAAATCCCCTCACCGGACGCTGGTATTCCTGTCATTTCCGGTGCTGCTGTCCTTAATCGCCGAACCGGTTACCGGTTTGGTCGATACGGCCTTTATCGCGCGGCTGGGCTCGGAGTCTCTGGCAGCGCTGGGCGTCGGGACGATGGCCCTGTCAAGCATCTTCTGGATCTTCAACTTCCTCGCGATCGGCACGCAGACCGAGGTGGCGCAGGCCACGGGGGGCCGGTCGCCCGCCAGGGCCGCCCGCATGAGCAGCCTGGCCTTCGGCCTGGGGTTGATTTTCGGACTCCTGCTCGCGATCATCGGATATCCGGCGGCAGATGGGGCGGCGCGGCTTTTGGGCGCCACCGGCACCATAGCGGTCCAGGCCCAGAGCTATATCCGCATTCGGCTCTTCGGCGCTCCGGCCGTCCTGGCCACCATCGCCGCCTTCGGCAGTATGCGGGGAATTCAGGACATGCGCACGCCCTTGCTGGTGGCTTCAGGCGTCAACCTTCTGAACATTTTGTTGGATGCTGTTCTGATTTACGGGTGGGGACCGATTCCGGCTTTCGGCATCAGCGGGGCGGCTGCTGCAAGTTCGGTCAGTTGGTGGGTCGGGGCGCTGTGGGCCGCGATCGCTGTCCGCGGACGGCTCGGGTTGCCGGATCGAATTCCGATCGGAGAAGCAAAGCGGCTGCTGCGGGTCGGCGGTGAACTCTTCCTTCGAACCGGCCTGCTGATCGTGTTCCTGCTGCTCGCCACCCGGGCGGCCACCCGCATCGGCGCCGACGCCGGTGCGGCGCATCAGGCCATCCGCCAGGTGTGGGTTTTTACCAACCTCTTTCTGGACGCATTTGCGATCACCGGACAGAGCCTGGTCGGCTACTTCATCGGTTCCGGACGTGTGGCCGAAGCCCGCAGGGTGGCCGGGGTCGTCTGCGTCTGGAGCGCGGCCACCGGCCGCAGACAGCCGTGCAGATCTTCCTGCCCGCCTGGCTCGTGGCGGCTGCCGCGCAGCCGCTCAGTGCGCTTTCTTTTGCAACCGATGGGATTCACTGGGGCACGGGTGATTTCCGCTACCTGCGTAATGCCGTCGCCGTGGCAACCGGTTGCGGAGCGGCGGCCCTGGTGCTGATCGACAAGGGACGGACGGATGCCCTCAGCCTTATCTGGATCGTCACCGCCGGTTGGATTTTCGTGCGGGCCCTCTTCGGAATGATTCGTATCTGGCCCGGTGTCGGTAAAAGTCCGTTGACACCTCAGGCGAGAGAAGAATAAACTTAACCCCACACCACCACAGGAGCTGAGAGCGATGAAGGGGACCTCTGCCGCATTCGAGATGCAGGTGCAATATCTCAAGGCCATGTACGAAGAAAAAATCCCGCTTTTGGAAACGCTGCACGGCGGGGTGATCTCCTCCGTGCTGGATGCCACCGGCGGGTTGAGCGTATCGGTCAGCCTGCTCGAGAAACTGCAGGGTGAGCCGGTGGAAGAAATCGAAAAACGGATGGCGCATATCGGCACCATCGACCTGAGGATCGATTATCTGCGGCCGGGTCGGGGCAAGACTTTTCGGGCCGTGAGCGCCATCATGCGGACCGGCAGAAAGGTGGCCGTGACGCGCATGGAACTGCACAACGATGAGGGTGTGCTGGTTGCGGTCGGAACGGGGACTTATATCGTCGGTTGAGATCTGCCGTCGCTGCAAACGAATCGGGATCGCATGAATATCATATTTCTTCTCATCGTCGTGCTCGCTGTCGGATTCGCCGGGTGGCACCAACTCTTTTGGATCCCGGTCGAAGGCCAGACGGCGCCCATCGAAGCGGTTTCCAAGGCGATGGTGGAATCCGCCTCAGGGGCGGTCGAACTGGCCATCGGCCTCGTGGGGGTGATGACTCTTTTTTTGGGCCTGGTCAAGATTGCCGAGGCCGGTGGCATGCTGAAGATCCTGGCGCGCCTGATCCGACCGCTGATGGTCCGTTTGTTCCCGGAAGTGCCCCCGGACCATCCCGCCATGGGGGCCATGATTCTCAACATGTCCGCCAACGCCCTGGGCCTGGGAAACGCGGCCACGCCCTTCGGCATCCGGGCGATGCAGGAGCTCGACAAGCTGAACCCCCAACCGGGAACGGCCACCGACGCCATGGCCCTTTTTCTGGCCATCAACACTTCCAGCGTGACGCTGCTGCCCACCGGTGTCATAGCGTTGCGGGCCGCGGCCGGTTCTCTGGACCCGGCCGGCATCCTTCCCACCACCCTTTTCGCGACGATGGGCTCGACAGTCGCGGCCATTGCGGCCGCCGCGTTTTACAGCCGTTTCTTTCCGCTGAAGACGTCGCGAAAGGCGGCCGCTAAACCTACCGCGGGGCCTGCTGACGAGAAAGCAGAAGCAATCGACGTGCCGTCCACCGGGTATCCCATGTGGGTCAGCCTGTTTGCACTGGGTGCGGTGGCAGCCTTGATTCCACTGGCCATTTTCTTCGGCCGGACAATATCCCCATGGATTTTGCCCGCCCTGATGGTGTTCTTCCTGGTCTTCGGATTTATCCGCCGTGTTCGTGTGTACGAAGTGTTCGTCGAGGGCGCCAAGGAAGGCTTCCAGGTCGCCATCCGGATCATTCCATACCTGGTGGCCATATTGGTGGCGGTCGGCATGTTCCGGGCCAGCGGCGGTCTCGGCGCCGTTGTCAATTGGATCGGCGGTTGGACGGCCATGGTCGGCCTCCCGGCAGAGGCGTTGCCGATGGCGATCATGCGACCCCTGTCCGGTTCAGGTGCCTACGGCATTCTGGCGTCGATTATCAACGATCCGACCATCGGGCCGGACAGCTACACCGGCTACCTGGTCAGCACGCTGCAAGGCTCTACCGAAACGACCTTTTACGTTATGGCCGTTTATTTCGGGGCCGTGCAGGTGCGGCGCATCCGGCACACCCTGGCTGCGGCATTGACGGCGGATCTCTTCGGGTTGATCTTCGCCATCCTTGCCTGCAAATTTCTCTTCGACTGAAACAGCATCCGCCGCTGATCGGCCACCGATAGTGGCGCACTTCAGTTTCCAATTTTTCTTCAACTGCCTGTTGACGCACCGGATGGTGTTGACAAGCCATGCTGGAACTGCAATGATCGGCTCGCCATAAATCAGCCGACAACCATCCGGTTTCGGAACGCTTCATTTCCGCAGGCGTTTCCTGAACAACTGGCGCGCAGCCAGGCTGCGGGCATCCGGTCGAACCGTTCAATCGGACGGGTGCGACTGACGACATTCAATGTAAAAGGAGATCAAGATGAACATTTATGTGGGCAATTTAGCGTTTGCGATCACCGATGATGAGTTGCGACAGGCGTTTGAAGCCTACGGCAAAGTCGATACGGCGACGATTATCAAAGACAAATACAGTGGTCAATCCAAAGGGTTTGGTTTCGTCGAAATGCCCTCCGGAGATGAAGCCCGTGCCGCGATCGAAGGCTTGAACGGACATGAGCTTAAAGGCAGAAATCTCAATGTCAATGAAGCACGGCCGCGCGCTGATAGACGCGGTGGTGGCGGAGGTGGACGCGGTGGCGGTCGACGATACTAAATCGTGACCATCCGCGGTTCTATTTGAAGCACGGATCAGTTTCCGTCCCCCGATGGGCCTTTTCTACAATTTCGCCTCATTCAGGTCGAATGCGGACAAACGCGTGGCATCGTCTGTGTGGCACACGATGGTGCGCCATTGCGCTATGCATCAGATTTACTTGCCTTTTCAGATTTCGATTCCTGAAGCGGAGATAAGGGAGAATGCCGCATGCCTCGAGTCGGTGTTTCCGTCCTGCTGTTATTGTGCCTGGCGTCAATCGGATATGCCGACAGCCAAACCCAGCGTCAGGCCGCCGAGGAAGTGCTTCGCCTGACAAGAGTCGACAAGATGCTGGTGCCTTTGATCGAGCAGATTCAGCAGGTCCAAATCCAACAGCTACGGCAGATGGATCTGTCAAGCGAGGCGTATGCGACTGCCCAACAATACCTGCAGCGGATCAACGATTTAGTAGCGAGGGAAATGCAGTGGGAAGAGATAAAAGATGATTACATCGGATTATACACCGACGCCTTCACCGAACAGGAGTTGGATCAGCTGATCCAATTTTACAGCACCCCATTAGGGCGCAAGGTAATCGAGAAGATGCCGGTACTGATGGAGCAATCCATGCAGCTCGGTCAAAAGAGAATGATGAAGATAATGCCTGAAATAAAGGCCTTGTCGGAAGAGATGATTCAAGAAATCCAAAAGCAAAATCGAGCCCATCAATAGCAACCTCCGATACAACCCCCCATTAGAAGTGTTGGAATGAGGGTCACGGTAAGAAATAATTCCGACGACATCCTCGACTTGCTGGCGGCGCTGCGCCGCAACCTGCACCGGCATGCCGAACTTTCAGGAAAGGAAGTCGATACACAGGCTCTTATCCGGGAATTCATCCTGCGGCATGCACCTGCTGCCGAAACCGTGACCGACCTGGGCGGCACCGGGCTGGCTTTTTGCTATCCAGGCCGTTTAGAGGGACCGACCGTTATGTTGCGGGCGGAGCTGGATGCCCTTCCGATTCATGAAGCAACCCCCGTGCAACACCGTTCCCTCAAGCCGGGCGTTTCGCATAAATGCGGGCATGACGGTCACATGGCGATTCTGGCCGGTTTGGGCATGCTGCTGCATCGACAGCCCCCGCGTCGCGGACGGGCGGTCCTTCTCTTTCAGCCGGCCGAAGAAACCGGCGAAGGGGCCTTGCGGATCATTCATGACCCGAAATTCGAAAGCCTCTCTCCGGACCTGGTATTTGCCCTTCATAATATCCCCGGCCAGCGAGCCGGAAAGATTCTTGTGAGAACAGGCGCCTTCACCTGCGCCTCGGTCGGGATGCGGGTCCGGTTGGTCGGAAAAAGTGCACATGCGTCTTACCCGGAACAGGGGCTAAGTCCCGCTGCGGCCATGTGCGACATCATGCGCCTGCTGCCAGCTCTGCCGGCGGCCGCCGAGACGGATGGATTCAGGCTGGTCACTCTGGTGCATGCCTGCCTGGGGGAAGAGGCCTTTGGAACGGCGCCTGGAAACGCCAGGATACTCGCGACGCTGCGCGCCGAAAAGAATGAAGACCTCGAGCGACTAAAAGATCGGGCCATCGAAACAGCGCGCCGTTGCGCCCGGGCGGGCCATCTCGATTGGGCCGTCGATTGGAAGGAATATTTTGCGGCCGGGGTCAACGACACCGGCGCCGCTCAAACCATTGCCCAGGCCGCGGCTGAGAGCGGCCTGGAGGTCGCCTGGCTCAAAGAGCCGTTTCGCTGGTCGGAAGACTTCGGACAATTCAGTTCGAAAACCCCGGGGGCCATGTTCGCGCTGGGTGCTGGCGAGAAGAGCGCACCCCTGCACAGTCCGGACTACGACTTCCCCGAAGCGCTGATCGAGCCGGGTCTGAAGGTCTTCTGGAACATAGTTGATCGGCTGTTGAACGGCTAAACGCTCATGACAGGAACACAAAAAATGCCTTCGACCTACACCCCCCAATCGCTGACCCGCCGACTGGTCTCTTATAACACCGTCAACCCGCCGGGAAACGAGCAGGAGTGCGCCACTTTCATCGGGGACCTGCTGAGTGCAGGCGGTTTCGATGTCGGGTATCATGAATTTGCGCCCCGCAGAACCAGCCTGGTGGCCCGGAAAATATTCACCGCCGACCGACCGCCCTTGTGTTTCTCCGGTCATCTGGACACCGTGCCCCTCGGGTTGTCACAATGGGCCGGCGATCCTTTCGGCGGTGATACGGACGGCGACAGGATATACGGCCGGGGGTCCTCCGACATGAAAGGCGGCGTGGCCGCCATGATACTCGCCGGGCTAAAGATTGCTTCGATGTCCGGTGGATCGTCGGGGATTGTGCTGGTTCTGACGGCAGGTGAGGAAAACGGCTGCGAAGGGGCGGCCTATTTGGCTGCGCACAGAGACATCCTCGGTCGGGCCGGAGCTCTGGTGGTCGGAGAGCCGACATCCAACTACCCGGTCCTCGGGCACAAAGGGGCCTTTTGGCTGGAAGCCGTCGCTACCGGCGTCACGGCTCACGGGTCTATGCCGGAGCAGGGTGTCAATGCCATCTGCAAGGCGGCCCGTGCGATCGTGCGGCTCGACGGATTCGATTTCGACACCGCGCCTCATCCGGTGCTCGGCAGTCCGACCGTTAACGTTGGGACCATTACCGGCGGCATCAACATCAATTCAGTACCGGACCGCGCCGCTTTCACAATCGATGTCCGCACGGTTCCCCCGCAGAGCGGCGACCGGATTTGCCGAGCGCTTCAGACATGGCTTGGAAAAGATGTTGTGCTGAAGATAATCACCGAATCTCCCGCAGTGTATTCCGATCCGGAAGACCGGTGGGTGAGGGAAGTGTTTGACGTAATGGAATCCTACATCGCTGAGCGTCCCGTTCCCCGCGGAGCGTCGTATTTTACCGATGCATCGGCTCTGACGGCCGCTTTTGGCCATCCCCCAACGGTCATTATCGGCCCCGGAGAACCGGGCATGGCCCACAAAACCGATGAATTCTGCCGCCTTTCCAGGATCGAAGAAGCGACGGCCGCCTATACCGACATTGCCGGAAAATGGTGCGGTTTGCGCTGAAACAGGGTTTCCAGGTTTTTTTCAATGGGATGAAAGCGCTCAAAGTGGATCGCAAAAACAACAAAAACCAGAAATTAACTTTTCGACGACGGCGGATACTGCGCCAGAATTTTATCCACGAGAGTGTTGACGTCCTCCGTATTTTTAGCCGGCTCCGATTGCCAACCCAGACGTCGGGTGCCCGAGCCTCGCCAGATGAGCTGCCCGGTCTTCGTATCGTAAATATTAATGATCAACAATCCCTCTTCGTAACTGTCCACAACCGGTGTTCCGACGCCGATGCCGCCGAAGGATCCCCCGCCCCCGATACCGAAACCGGTGCCGATACTCACCGGAGCGGAATCGATTTTAGCCTGGACGGCCAAACTGTATTCAAGCAAAAAATCGGCGCTCGCCCGCTCGGTTTTTCGGAATCCCTTTGAAACCAAGGCAAGCTCGACGGCTTTGCGGATGCGTCCATCGAGCAGCGGATTGTCGATCCGAATATCTCCGGTTTGCGGCTGGTCTGCCGACTTCCAGTCAAATGTCTTGTAGGCGGCAAAGTCCGTACCGGGTTCGTAATCCTGGCTGACCCTGACCCCGGCACATCCACCCAGAATGAATAAAATTAACAGATAAAAAGACGGTTTGACAATGCGCATGCGTTCCTCCAAAAAATGTCAAGCGTTCATTTACCCGGCACCGGTGGATACTGAGCCAGGATTTCCCCAACGGTCCGGTTGACCCTTTCGGTGGATTTTTCAGGCGTCGATTGCTGGTAGATACGCCGGGACCCGATCCCGCGCCAGAACAGCTGATGTGTTTTCGCATCCGTGAAGTCGACGAGCAGTGTTCCGACCTCGTACTGATTTATAAAGGTCGTGTAATCGATTCCGCCCCAATACGGGTAGGGGTATCCCCAGTAGCCGTAGGGGTAGACTCCCCAGCCAAATGCCGGTCCGACGGTGTCGATTTCGACCTGGGTTTTGACCACGAGTTGATAAGTGACGAGGAAATCCGGCCGGGCGCCAGCGGCTTTCGGATAACCTTTGGATTCCAGTGTCGTCTCGATCGCGGTTCGGATGCGGCGGTCCATGAAGGGGCTGTCGATCACAACATCGCCGCTCTTTTGGGTCGGTTCGGGGGCCCAGGCAAACGTTCGGTAAGCATTGAAATTTGTCGACAAATCATAATCCTGGCTGATTTGTATCCCGGAACACCCGCCGACAAGGGCGATCACCAAAAATATCGACGCTAATCTCAGGGTTCGCGAAAAAATTAATTGGTGATTTTGGGCGTTGAGATGCCCGGCCGACAAGGCGTAAAATCGCAGGAATATATGGATATTCCGAGATTTTGCAACGCAGCCGGACGGGATGCATCGGCGTCCAAAATGGTAATTTATTATAGAGCGAGCCCTAAGTCTTTTAAACATCATTCCTACGTTCTCACTTCGCGTGATCGGCAGAACCTTTGGTAGTATTATTCCTTACCGTGACCTTAACGTCACGCATTGGGCCGATTCTGATCCACGTAGATCAATTTTTCGGTGTCAAATCCCAATTGCTCAGCCTTTGCGACCAGTTCGCCGAGGGTCTTCTGGTCCATTTTTTTCTGCCGGGATAATATCCAGAGGAAGGACCGACGCGGCCCTACGACCATGGCATATTGGTAGGAATTTCTCTCCTGGTTCCACCCATCCAATCGATCTTTCATTTTTCTAACGAAATCATCCCGCTTTGACATCGACAGCCTCCTTCGTAACATTTTGATCGTTTTCGATCCTCAATCCGGCGCAATCTTGTGGAACGATTCCTTACCGTGACCCTAACGTCACGCATCGGGCCGATCCTGATCCACGTAAATCAATTTTTCAGTGTCAAATCCCAATTGCTCGGCCTTTGCGACCAGTTCGCCGAGGGTCTTCTGGTCCATTTTTTTCTGCCGGGATAAAATCCAGAGGAAGGACCGACGCGGCCCCACGACCATGGCATATTGGTAGGAATTTCGATCCAGGAAAATAATGTGGTATCCTCCGTAAAAAGGCCCAAAAAATGATACTTTTAAACTACCGACCGACTCGTTTTGGGTGAAGTAGGCCGTGCCTTCGATCTCTTCCCATTTGCCGGTTTTTTCATTATAACCGCGGTTGACAACGCCGATGGCATCATCGTTCTTCTTGTAATACAGAGCCGAAACATTGCTGAGGTTGCGCTCAAAACGATGATCGAGCCGGGCAATTTCGTACCATTTCCCGAGATACCGTTCCGGTTCGAAATCGGTGACCGGACGCAGCCCGGCCGGCACACCCGTACACCCGACGAAAAACAGACTAGCCAAGACAAAATTGATCAGCGTTGATGTTTTCATACGTCCTCTCAAGGACCCTAAAATGACCATGATCGATGCGAAATCAATACTATTGTTCTAATTTGATTTCAACCTGTCAATAAAGGCCACTCTTAACATTCGTGCAGCGGCTTGCCGCCGACACCGACCGAGCCATTTATCGTTTGATTTTTCATCGGTTTTCAATATAAGTCTTCAACGTCTGGCTTCAAACAGTGTCACTGGTATGAATCCGGCGCGCACATAAAAAAGGCAAGCGCCCACAGGACACCGCATCTGCTCGGCACTTGACGTACAAAAGGTCGTCTGCGCGCCCGACGCCTCGCATCTGCCTGGCCCGTGAAATGCGAAGCCTATGTCACCGGGGCGGCACCCTGTAAAGGCCTACGATTAGTTGTTTGGGGCGCATCGGACTTTGCGGGCTTGTGGACGGTTACCAAAAAAACGAGGAATCACGGTTTGGTCGACAAAAGCTCAACCGCATTATTCGGACGGATCGAGGCTGCCCGCCAACGGCTGCGAGGCCGGGCCGCCGTCACGCCGGTGCAGACATCCCGCACCTTGAACCGGATGGTCGGCGCAGATGTTTTCTTGAAGTGCGAAAATTTCCAGCGTGTCGGTGCATTCAAGTTCCGTGGCGCCTACAATGCCGTGAGTCTTTTGTCGAATGAGGAAAAGGCACGCGGCGTGATCACGTTTTCATCCGGCAACCATGCCCAGGCCATGGCACTGGTGGGTCGTCTTCTGAACGTGGCGACGACCGTGGTCATGCCGGTCGATGCGCCGGCCATCAAGCGGGCAGCCACAGAAGCGTATGGCGCCACGGTGATCGATTATGATCCCCAGACTGCAAGCCGAGAGGAGATCGCCCGGCGGCTCGAAGTCGAGCACGGGTTCACCATGATACCACCCTACGATCATGAAGATGTCATCGCCGGCCAGGGGACAGCGGCCCTGGAACTGATCGAGATTCAAAACGGCCTGGATGCGCTGCTGGTTCCCTGCGGCGGAGGAGGGTTGTTGAGCGGCTCGGCCGTGGCCGTCAAGGGGGTAACCCCGGCCTGCCGAGTGATCGGTGTCGAGCCGGAATTGGCCGATGACGCCACGAAATCTTTCAAAACCGGGACCCTTCACACCGTGCACAATCCGCCGACCATCGCCGACGGCACCCGGACACCGTGCCTCGGGAAACTCACTTTCCCGCTGGTCAGAAAGTATGTGGACGATATGCAGACCGTGCCGGAAGCCGCCATCATGGAAGCCGTCCGCTTTCTTTTTTATCGCATGAAGCTGGTGGTCGAACCTTCGGGTGCGCTGGGAGTGGCGGCGCTGCTCAGCAGCCGGCTAACGGTGCGGGGAAAGATCGGGGTGATCGTCAGCGGCGGCAACATCGACGGACCCACGATGACCAGGATATTGAGCGCTGCTCAACCAAC
>JARROL010000134.1:0-7109 GCA_037383965.1 Desulfobacterales bacterium
GACAATCGACCCAAAGGTCCATTTTTTCCGCGGTTGCGCGATAACAACCACACAGGATTCCCAAATGAGTGTAACGACCAGAAAACAGGGCCACTGGATGGACTCGATCGTGGTCACCGGTGTCGGTCTGGCCGCTATTTATTGGGTGTGCGAATCCTTTATGTTCTTTTTCCTGGCGCCGGAAGCCAATATTTTTCACCACATCCTGGGACCGAACCTGTTCGAAGTTTGGACGCGGCTGCTGGTGCTGTGCATCTTTGTCATTTTCGTCTCCCACGTACGGCAGGACATCGACAAACGCCGGCTTGCCTTTGAAAAGATGCGGGAGCAGGATGAAAAGTACCGTTTGATCATCGAAAACATCGATGAGGGATTTTTTGAACTGGACCTGGAAGGTCGCTTTTCTTTCGTCAGCGACCCGGCCTGCGAGATTCTCCGTTATCGCCCTGAAGAGTTGATCGGTACGAAACTGAGCGCATTGAGCTCGCCGAAAAACACGGCAGACATTGACCGGTTACTGAAGCGGGTTTTTCGCACCGGCGAATCTTCGCGTGCGACCGAGGTTCTCGTGAGCCGCAAAGACGATTCGGAGGTGACGCTTGAATTGTCCGTATACTCCTTGCGCAACACTGAAGGACAGCCGATCGGTTGCCGCGGCATGGTGCGGGATGTATCCGAAAGGATAGAGAGCGAAAAAGAGAAGGCGAAACTCGAGAAGCAGTTGATCCAGGCCCAGAAAATGGAGGCCATCGGCAATTTGGCCGGCGGTATTGCGCACGATTTCAACAACATTCTTATGGGCATGCAGGGCAATGCCTCTCTGATGCTCCTGACCCTCGACAGTCATCATCCGCATTATGCGAAGGTCAAGGCTATAGAACGGTATGTCGAAAGCGGTGCCGCCTTGACCAGGCAACTGTTGGGATTCGCCCGGGGGGGCAAGTACGAAGTCAAGATCACCAAACTCGATGAACTGGTCCGCAGGACGGCCCGAATGTTCGGGCGCACCAAAAAAGAGATTCGCATACACACCGACGGGCTCGTCGGCGTGAGGTCGGTCGAGGTCGACCAGTCCCAGATCGAACAGGTGCTGCTCAACATCCTCGTCAACGCATGGCATGCGATGCCGGGCGGCGGAGAGATCTTTCTGAAAACGGCAAATGTCGACATCGATGCGACGGTCGTGAGGCCATATCGGATCGAACCCGGCCCTTATGTGTGCATGTCGATTACAGACACCGGTATCGGCATGGATCAGGCCACCCAGCAGCGTATTTTCGAGCCCTTTTTTACGACGAAGGAGATGGGCCGGGGAACCGGTCTGGGCCTGGCCTCGGCTTATGGGATCATCAAAAATCACGGCGGATTCATCGAGGCGGACAGCAGCCCGGGCGAGGGTGCAACGTTCCGCATCTACCTACCGGCATCGGGCAAGGCGGTTTTCGAGGAAGAAGAAAGTGTCACCGAACTTTTCAGAGGTGATGAAACGGTGCTGCTGGTCGACGACGAACAGGTGATCATCGAGGTCGGGCAGGAAATTCTAAAGGCGCTCGGATACAACGTGCTTGTAGCGACCAGCGGCTATGAGGCGCTGAAGATCTTCCGGCGCAAGAAGGATGCCATCGCCCTGGTCATTCTGGACATGGTCATGCCGGGGTTGAGCGGCGGAGAGACCTTCGACCAGCTTAAAACCGTTAAGCCCGATGTTCGGGTACTGCTCTGCAGCGGCTACAGCCTCAGCGGCCAGGCCACTGAAATTCTCGATCGCGGCTGCAGCGGTTTTATCCAGAAGCCTTTCAAATTAAAGGAGCTGTCCGTAAAGCTGAGGGAAATATTGGATCAATAGTTCACCGCCACCGGGTCCCGCATTATCAGGTCGATAGCCTGGTCGGCGGATTCGGCGGCTTCCGGGAAAATGGCGCGCAGGTTTCGAATGTGCCGCAGGTTGTCGGCCGTCCTGAGGATGAGAGAGGCGAATATGCCTTCTTCCATCTCGGCTATGGCGAGGGTTTTCTCCCAGGATTCTGCGGCGGCCCAGGTGTAGACCGCCGCGGCCGGTCTCAGAAAGAGGGGGCGCGCCGGAAAGCCCCGGGAAATCATATCCCTGGCGAAAGGGGTGAGGGACTCGCGCAGTTTGAGAAAAGCTTTCAGGAGCGGCTGCGACAGGGCCGATTTTTCGAACCGGTCGTCGGATTCCCTTTCGAACACAAACGCGGCCGTGAGTGCCGCCATAAGGGCCGGATCTCCGTGTGAGAAAGCGTCTTGGCGGAAACCTTCGGCAATCAGCAGCGGCTGGTCGACCCGCAGCTGCGAGGCCCACCGGCCGTCTTCCGTCAATCGTCCGTCCGGGTCGACATACGCGTGATCCTTCAGAAATGCCAGGTGCCGCAGGAAATCCTGCCAGAGCATGTTCGTGTCTCCCCCTCGCTGTTTGCGCGCGAAGCGCCCCGCGGTCGTGTTCCTGAGCAAATAGGTGGCAAACGATCGCTGCAAGAGGTCTTCGACCTGTTGGGGTGCATGCGACAAGAGCAGGTTGAGCACCATCGAGAAGTTGATTTTGATCTGACTGGTCACATCGGACGGGGGGGCCTCAATCAGCCGGGCCGCCAGGCGGAGATCCATGTATTTTCCAGGCACCGCCACGCAGAAGCCGATTTTGTCCATGCCGCGCCGACCGGCCCTGCCGGTCATCTGGTGAAACTCGGTGGGTGTCAGTGGGGCGAAATCAAGGCCGTTGAAGCGGTCGGAGTTGAAGAAGACCACCGTTCGGGCCGGAAAGTTGACGCCGGCTGCCACGGTGCTGGTGGCAAAAACTGCATCGAGCAGCCCCTCTGACATCAGGGATTCCAACACCAGCTTCCAGGCCGGCAACTGGCCGCTGTGGTGGGACCCGACCGCCGGATGTTCCAGATACCAGCGTTGGCGATGGCGGGCAATGTGCGGGCTGTCGGCTAGCAGTTCATGGATCCGGCGGCTAAGTGTGTCCCGGCGTTCGCCGTTTTGCGGATTATATTCCCGGCAAAGATCAAGCGCCCGGTCACAGTCGGCCCGGGATTTAAGAAAGAAAATGGCCGGCAGCAGGTCGTATTTTTTCAGTACGCCGAGCATTTCGCCGAAAGGCGGCAGTCGGCCCGGCGGAGCGATGCGCGGCTGTCGCCGGGTGTTGACGAACTCTTTCACCTTCCGGTAAAGCTTGGGTTTGGCGCCGGCGTCGGCCGGTGTCACGAAGGGCAGCAGGGTTCCTGTAGGATGAAAGAAAAGCGGAAAGAGCGGCACCGGGCGCCTGGTCTCGGACACAACGGCACATCTTCTGCCGCGCATGCCCGCCAGCCAGTCTGCGATCCGGTCGGCATTGCCGATGGTGGCCGAGAGCAGCAGCAGGGGGATGCGGGCCGGGAGATAGATCATGATTTCCTCCCACACCACCCCCCTGTCAGGGTCGCCCAGAAAATGGGCTTCGTCCAGGATCACCAGATCGGTCTTCAGGCTTTCGCCTAAATGCATGGCATCGTAGAGATGGTTGCGCAGGATTTCGGTGGTCCCGACGATCACCGGGGCTTCCGGGTTTTCCTTGCGGTCTCCGGTCAGGATTCCGACCTGTTCGGCACCGAAGATCCCCGAGAATTCGGCGTATTTGGCATTAGAGAGGGCCTTGAGAGGGGACGCGTACCAGGCGCTGCCCCCCTTACTGCGCAGGTGCGTGATGGCCTGCAGCGCAATCCATGTTTTCCCGGCGCCGGTCGGTGCCGTGACCAGGCAGTCCGAGCGCTTTACCGCGGCGACGGCCTCGAGTTGGTACGGATCGGGTTTGAAGGCTGTGTGCCCCGGTACGCCGATACCGGCAAAGACCTTTTTGAGCTTGGCATCGGCCCCGGCCTTCAAGCGCTGAACCCGCTGATTTTGGAACGGTTTATGCGGCTGGTGCGGGGTCGGGCGACGTCGTCTTCGGGGGTATTCGGATCGCCTGGCCATCAGAGACGGGAAATCATCTCATTAACCGCGGCGATGGCGGCCGAATCGACATCGAAGGGCGATTTGCCCTGCAGGTCGGCTTCGATCAGGGCATCGTCGAACGGCAGGAAACCGAGGAATTCGAAACCGTCGAGATGTTCCTTGAGAAAGGCTTCGTCCTTGGGGCCGCGGATTTTGTTGCCCACCACGGCGATGTTGTTCAATGTAATTTCGGACGCCAGCTGCTTGATGTGACCGGCCGTATCGATGCTGCGGCGGCCGGGCTCGACCACCACGATGAGCTTGTCCACGGCTTTGGCCGTGGCCCGGCCTAAATGCTCGATGCCGGCCTCCATATCCATCACCACGACCTCGTCGCGCTGCAAAACCACGTGCCGCACCAAGGCCTTCAACAGGCTGCTCTCGGGGCAGATGCAACCGGCGCCGCCTTTCGACACGCCGCCGAGGCGCATCAGTTTGATGTTCTCGAGCTTGGCCGATAGGGCTTCCGGCAGGTCGTCGACCTTCGGGTTGAGCGAAAAGTAGCCGCCGATGCTGCCGGGCTGCGCCCCGGTGCGCTCGAAGACCAGATCTTTCATGTCGGCTATCGGGGTGATCTTGTCCGCGTCGGCGATGCCGAGCGCCGCCGCCAGGTTGGCGTCCGGGTCGGCATCGATCGCGAGCACCCGCCGGCCGTCCCGGTTGAGGCTTCGAATCAGCAGCGCCGCAAACGTCGTTTTGCCGACCCCGCCCTTACCGCTAATCGCTAGTTTCACTATGTTTTCCTTTCTTTATGATTTTCTGTCGAAAATTGTTTGCGCCTGGTTGGGGAGAGCCTTAAGCGTATTTGCTCTTCTCCAATTTAGTTGGTGTAAATCGATGCAATTGATAAAATCAACTTTTGAATTGAATATTTTTAATGGCCGCCCTCTCGCTGCGCTCGTTAGACTGACGCAGACAATATCCGGCCGACGTGGCCGGATATTATTCCCGTTGCCCTTCGGGCAACTCTAAAACCATATGCAGTGGGAGTGTTTTTTGCACCAACTTTTTTGGAGAAGATCCAAAAATTTTGATACAACACCCAAATCACTGCACCGACATTCGATCTCCGGCAATATAATGCACGAAGCCGATTTTACAATCTTCATAAATTTTTCCATTCCCCGTATGCGGGGAATGGAAAAATTTATTGTTGGATCGGAATCGATGCCTTTTGTGCGGCGTACCCCAGTTTGACGGCGTAGTCTTTGAAGTAGACATCGGCACCGCCTTGTCCTGCTACCTGGAGTCCGATTTCAGGGCGTGTGAAAGGGAAGTAGGCATCCGTCGGGGTGAACAGTTCGGTTTGGTTCGAGGCGATAATCGTGTATTTGCCATTGTTGTCCGCCAATCGGTCGACCTCCTGCACGGCGTCGTTCCACTGAACCAAGGTATAGTAGTCGTCAAAGCCGGTTGGGGGGTTGTCCGGGTCCGGCGGCCAGTTGGCCGTTCCGAAAGTGTTTCTCAACCGCTCTTGATCGTATGGATATAAACCGTCAGGAGCCGGGCTGGTCGGCGGCGGATCGACGCCGGAATCGGCCCCGTAATAAGCCTGAATCAAATTCCGGCGCGAGGGTGGCGCGGTGACGGTGGCCACGTTTATGGCTCCCTTGTTCAGCGAACCAAGCGTAAAATCGTTCGTAGGGGAGGTGTTGTTGAGCAGCAACATGCCGGCGGCATTGCCGCCGATCCAGCTGCCAGACGTCAATAGCGGGGGAATGATGACTCTGCCAATCGCACCGTTGGATTGCGTCACGAAATCACCTTGTTCGATTGGGGTTGTTCCGCCGCTATTAAACTCTACCAGCGCCCCCTCGTAGATCCGCACCAGCAGTGTCGACCTGTCGAGCGGAAAATCCTGCAAATCCTGGATGATCCGGATGTCGTCGACCCACCAGCCGTTGCCCGTTGCGCAGCAGTTTCTTTCGAACCGAAACCGGATCCTGACGCTGGAATTGCCGACATAGCTGCTGATATCGATCGTCTTCTTTACCCAGCCATCTTCCTCGTCTGGTAATGCATCACTGTTGCCTGTGTAACCGGCGTAGCTCGAATCGTTTGGTTCAACTCCTCCACACTCCAACGGCAACCTGTCGTTCAACATGTCCCAGTTGGAACCGTTATCTTCCGAAATTTCAACAAATCCCCAGTCTTCACAGGCGGCCATGCGGTAGCGCGTCCAAAATGTCAAATAGGCCGCTTCAACCTGAGAAAAATCGATCGCTTCGGAAATCAGGTAGTCGTTCCAGGTTTCTCCCGCAGGAGGATCTTCGTAATTGTTGTCCTCAATAGAACCGCTTTTCCAGGAATACCTGCCGGGACTGTGGGCGAAATTGTGATCCCGGGTCCAGAGGGGGTCCCCGGCATGATCGTTTTCGCTGATCCATTTTCCGGGCGGCGGTTCCGATTCGGCACCGTCGGAAAAGAGGTAGGGCAGCCCCACTTCACTGTAGGCCAGCCACTTCCGGCTCGTGCCATTGCCGGTCTGTTGCCAGAGAACGATTAAGTTGACGTCGTTTTCCGGTACGATTTCGTCGGGAATTCTGCCTGCCGGGTCGCAGGACGAGCAACCGCGCAGGAAAGAAAGACCGTAGAAATTTTCGTTTTCATCCAGGCGAAAGGCAAGACCGGCGGCATATTGTTCGGGCAACGGCGTCGAATCAAAACCGATTTTGACCTGGTTGTCGTAACTCAGATAGTAGCCGGCCAGACGATGCGAATAGGCAAAGTTGACGACCTTGTCGGTGGCCCAGTTGAAGGCGATCAGACCCGCCTTTTCGACCCCGAAGCCCGGTTCGACATCGGTCACCGCCAGCACATTTTCTCCTTCTCTGTTCTCGATGGCAAAGGAGCCGTAGGTCGGGGAACTCCAATTGCTCAAGTCGTTGAAGTCGTCACGAAAGATAATTGCTTCCGAAGACTGGTCGGGGATCGGTACGTTGTAGACAACCTCCCGATTGGCTGATAAGTCGCCCTGGCCGACTATCCCGATAGAGCGGACCTGTACATAGGGTTCCTGGACGACTTCCGTTGAGGCATCCAATGAAATGCTGAAGGATTCTTCCGGATCTTGTGCCATTGTGATGGCTTGTAGGATGTTGCCGTCGCGGCAATTA
>JARROL010000135.1:0-12732 GCA_037383965.1 Desulfobacterales bacterium
TGGTCCGATGTCTACCGATTTCAATCGACCCACGAGCTCGGCATCACCGGGTCCTGCCCGATTCTTGACCAGGAAGGAACCACTCAAGCGGTTGTCGGTGTCGACATTACCCTGGAGAGCCTGGCCGAATTCGTCGCTTCCCAAAGGCTCGCGAAGAACGGGAAAATATTTATCATAAACGATACCGGCGAGGTCATCACTGTCGGAAGCCGGCCGTTCGATCATGCCTCCGGTGTGAGCGGCGGCCGACTGCCGCGACTGAATGATCTCGGGATTCCGTGGTTTGAAGATGCCTATCGAATCCATCTGGCTTCCGGTGCTGAAATTCTGTCCTCCACCACCGGCGGCCGCACCTATCTGGGATTCTTCTTTCGATTTCCCGCTGCCTTTGACAAAAAATGGAAAATTGCGGCGGTCATTCCAGAAGCGGAAGTCGTCGGACCGACACGCAAAATTATTTATAAGGCCCTGTTGATCACCGTGCTGATCACGGTGATTTGTCTGCTGCTGGTCTATGCGGCTTCCGGCTGGATTACCCGACCGGTAAAAAAACTGGCGCTGCAGGCCGGAAAGATCAAAGATTTTAAACTCGATGAGGTGACCGGGGTACAATCGATTCTCACGGAGATCCGGTCTCTGAATGACGCCTTTATCGCCATGAAGAGCGGGCTGGCCTCGTTCGGACGCTATGTTCCAGCCGATCTTGTCCGGCAGCTCATCGCTACCGGCCGCGAAGCCAGGCTCGGCGGCGAAAGAACCCGATTGGCCATTTTGTTCACGGATATTGTCGGATTTACGGCCCTTTCTGAAACCATTACGGCCGAAGAACTGATGTTGCAGCTCTCGACCTATCTGGATCGTCTGACGCGGATTATCGAACAGGAGCAGGGCACGGTCGACAAGTATATCGGTGACGCCATCATGGCCTTCTGGGGAGCGCCGCGTGAAGTGGAAAACCCGGCCTTGTTTGCCTGTTGCGCGGCTTTGAGCTGCAGCAAAGCGGTGGCTGATTTGAACCGTCAATGGCGTGCCGAAGGGGAGCCGGCCATGCCGACTTGTTTCGGCATTCATTTTGGTGAGACGATTGTCGGAAACGTCGGCTCAAGCCAGCGCATGAACTACAGCATCTTTGGCGACAACGTGAACCTGGCCTCCCGGTTGGAGGGCATTAACCGAATTTACGGCACCAAAATCATCGTCAGCCAGAGCGTTTACGAGGCGGTTGAGAAGCAGATGATATGCCGGCCGCTGGACATCGTTGCGGTCAAAGGCAAAAAGAAGAGCATCGCCATCCACGAATTACTGGCCGCTAAAGACGATGACGGGGCAGAGGTGCTGGCGTCTTTTTGTGCCCGTTTTGCGGAAGGAATCGACGAATATCGGGGCCACAACTGGGAGCGGGCGCTGGCTGTCTTCGAGCAGCTGCAAGAAGAGAGTCCGAACGATCATCCCGTAAAGCTATACATCAAACGCTGCCGGAACATCATCGACGGCTCGGTGACCGTGCCACCGGACTGGGACGGCTCCGTAATCATGAACGAGAAGTAATTCGTTATCTTCCGACGGCGGTTTTCATGCTGTCAAAATGCTGCATGGCCGACTCGAATATAACGAATTGGATGAGCTGCTCGGTGGTTGCTTCGCCCCCGAAGGCGGGCATGCTGCCTTTACGGTCGAGTTCCTCGTCGGTCAATCCGGCGACAAATGCGACCATCTCGGCACTGTTTTTTCGCAGCGCTTCTATGGCCTCGGCCTTGGTGCAATCCGCATGTTCCCGGGCCTGCTTATCGGACATGGCATTGATTTGATCCATGGTCAGTGGCGGCAGATCTTCGCCCCGGACGATCATCCCGGCCATATCGAATATAGCGAAGTGACCGGCACCCAGATGGTAAGCGGTGGCACCCACCGGCCATTCCTCCGATTTGCAGACCTTGCGCCAGTCATCATCGGATAAATTTTCCACAAATGCCATCACGTTATCGCTGAAACTTTTGATTCGTTCGGAGATTTCTTTGGCTCGCTGGCTCATGTTTTCCTCCTTTTAGATTCAAATTCCTAAAAATGCCTTCCGGAAGCGGTCGCTTTCCAGAAGCTCCTTGCCGTTGCCCTCTTCGACGATCCGGCCGGTTTGCATCACATAGCCGCGATCGGCCAGTTCGAGCGCTTCGCGGACGTTCTGCTCCACGAGCAGGATGCTGATACCTTCCTGTTTGAGCTGCCGCACGGTGTCGAGCACCTCGTCCACCAATATCGGTGCGAGTCCCAAGGAGGGCTCGTCCAGCATGAGCACTTTCGGGCCGGACATGAGCCCCCGGCCGATGGCCACCATTTGCTGTTCGCCGCCGGAAAGGGTCGACACGGCCTGGTCGCGGCGCTCGCGCAGGCGCGGGAAGAGGTGGTAGACAAAATCGAGGTTTTTCTCTATCTGCGGCTTGTCCTTGAGAACGAAGGCGCCGAGACGAATGTTTTCTGCAACGGAAAGCGGCTTGAAGAGCATTTTTTCCTCCGGTACGTAGACAATACCGAGTCGGACGATCTCCTCGGTGCGCAGCCGCTGAATCTCGCGCCCTTTAAAGCAGATTCGGCCTTCAAAGGCCTTTTGGGTTCCCATGACGGCCCGCAGCAGCGTCGACTTGCCGGCCCCGTTGGCGCCCACCACGCAGACGGTTTCACCTGCATCGAGCCGGATCGAGATTCCATGCAGGACCGGCAGCCCGTAATAGCGCACGCGGATGTTCTCGACTGTGAGTATCGGCTGCACCATCGGTCAGGTAACCTCGCCGGAGTGTTCG
The DNA here is from genome assembly GCA_037383965.1 of Desulfobacterales bacterium. GTDB lineage: Bacteria > Desulfobacterota > Desulfobacteria > Desulfobacterales > SG8-13 > JARFQH01. The sequence goes on from JARROL010000135.1 coordinate 2,796, forward strand.
GTCACGAAACGCTCTCCCAGATAGGCTTTGATGACCTTCGGATCATTGGCGATCTGCCGAGGGAGACCGTCTGCGATTTTACGCCCGTAGTCGAGCACGATCACGCGGTCGCTGATGTTCATCACCAGCTCCATTACGTGTTCGATCAGCATGACCGTGATCCCCATGTCACGGTGAACGGATCTGATAATCTCCAAGATCTCTTCGATTTCACCGGGATTCAAGCCGGCAGCCACTTCATCGAGCAACAGCATTTTAGGGGACGTGCCCAGAGCGGTTGCCATTGTCACGCGTTTCTGGGCAGCAACCGGCAGTTCACTCACCATGGCGCCGGCCAATTCTTGCAGGTTGAGTTTCTCCAGAATGTCTTCCGCCCGCCGTCTGGCTTGCGCTCGCTTGTGGGTGCGCATGAAAGCGCCCACCATCACGTTTTCCAAGACGCACAGGTCGCCGGATGCCGCATACACCTGAAAGGTGCGGGCCAGGCCGTGCCGCGCGACCTCATAGGCCGGCAGCCGGGTGATATCCTCACCGTCGAAAATGATATGCCCGGCGGTCACCGGATGCAGCCCGGCGATGCAGTTGAAAAGAGTGGTCTTGCCGGCGCCGTTCGGGCCGATGACGCCCAGCAGTTCATTTTTATCAAGCGCGAAAGATATCGTGTCGTTGGCGCGCAGCCCGCCGAAATCCTTTGTCAAATTGCGGACGTCCAGCAGCGGCATCAGCGCGACCTCCGGCGGCGGATTTTCTCGACGAGTCCCCATATGCCGCGGGGCTCGGCGGCGGAGATGACCATGATGATGGCGGCGTAAATGATCAGGTCGATACCGACCAGGCCCGCCGAGGCTCCCAGCCACTCCTTGAGGTAGCTTTTGAGGGGGATCAGGACGCCGGCGCCGATGATCGGACCCCATAAAGACCCGGCTCCGCCCAGCATGGCCATCAGGGCAATCAGGATCGAAAGGTTCAGGCTCATGGTGTCCTCGGGCTCGATGTTTTTGATGTAACAGGCGTGAAAAGAGCCGACCACGCTGACGAACGCGGTGGCGACGGCATAGGTCTTGATCTTCGCCCAGTGGACATTGATGCCGAGCGACTGGGCCACGTTCTCGTTGTCCTTGATCGCCCGCAACTGAAAGCCCAGGCGCGACTTGCGAAACCAGTTCATGTAGAGGATGCCGAGCAGGAAGAAGGCGAAGATGACGTAGTAGTAATACACATCCTCCCGGAAGATCAGCCGTAAAAAGTCCGGTGGCGCATATTTGATGGGGGATATCTCCAGGCCGCGCGCGGCACCGACGAAACCCCACACTTCGAAGAGGTCCTTGAGCACCAGGGAGGTGGCGATCGTTGCGATGGCGAAGTAGTGGCCTTTCAGGCGGAAGAGGGGGTAGCCGATGATAAACGACCAACTGACCGAGAGGAGGACGCCGATCGGCATCGAGAACCAGAAAGGGATGTCCCAGCGGATGAGCATGACGGCAGTGGTGTAAGCTCCGATGCCGACGTACTGGGCCTTGCCAAGGTCCACCTGGCCGCCGTACCCGCCGATGGTGTTCCAGCCCATGCCGTACAGCGAGAAAATGAAAAACTGGATCATGGTTGCCATTGCAAAGGCCGAGTGTGGAAATAGGGGAAAAATAAGGAAAGCGGCACCGACCAATATGGCGATGATCAGGTCCGAACGCGGAAAATCGGAAAAGTCAAACGCATTCTTCAGTGCTTCCATCCGAACAACCCCCGCGGCCGAACGACCATGATCACGAAATAGGCCACATAAACCCACATGTACTTGAACGACGTCATGGGGATATCCGACATCCAGTCGAATTCAAATGTGTAGGTCATGAAATCCCAGAATCCGGGCAGTTCGGTGATGAGGCCGACAACGATGCCGGCAAAAAATGCGCCCGGTACACTGCCGAATCCGCCTAAGGCGACGATGGCGAAGGCGAGCATGGTAAACAAAAGGCCGATGTACGGGTTTACGGACCAGAAGTTGACGATCAGCGCGCCGGCGACGGTGACCGATGCACCGCCGATTCCCCAGGCCAGGGCGTTCATGCGCTCCGTGGGAATGCCCATGTAGCGTGCACCTTGCGGGTTGAGTGCGGTGGCGGTCAGGGCCTTACCGGTTCGGGTGCGGTTCATCAGCAGCCAAACGGCAGCGAAGGCCACCAAAGACAGACCGGCGGCAGCCAGCTTGGTGGCCGGGATGATGATGCCCAGACCGATATCGAAACTCTTGCCGACCAGGAGGCCCTGATGTACGGCGCGGTCATTGGGGCCGAAAATGAGCAGGGCCAGATTGCGCAGAAATAGCATCAACCCGAAGGTCCCCAGGAGCTGGGCGATCATCGGTCCGCGCAAAAGAAATTTGATGAACCCGAGGTAGCAGACGATGCCGAGCAGAAAACCGACGGCAGCGGCCACAGGAAGGGTGAACAGCGGATCGATGCCGACGGCCTGGGCCGTCAGGAGCCCGGTGTACATGCCGATCATGAGGAATTCGCCGTGGGCGAAGTTGATGATGTCCATGACCCCGAAGATGATGGTCAAGCCAAGTGCCACCAGACTCAAGGCCATGCCGAAAAGAATCCCGGCTGCCAGGGAGCTGAAAAGAATATCCATCGTCAGGGCGCTGCCTCAGAAAATAATGAACCCCGTCTCTATCCGGCGGCAAAGCAGCCGGATAGAGACGGGAGCACAAAGGTGAACCGACGGCTGTATTTTTACCACTTGGGGAACGGGTAAATCATGTCGGTCGTGGCGACATCGAAGGGATAGACGATTTCCATTCCGACCGTTCCGTCCGATCCCTTTTGGTACTGTCCGATCAGGCCGGAACCGAGCACGTTTTGCCCGATCTCCTTGCCGGAGGTGCTGAACTTGATGCCGGCCCACGGCACCACCAGCTGCTCACCGGGTATTTCTATGGCATTGGCGGCGGCCTGAATGTCCGCCGGTTTGGTGGATCCCGCTTTTTCGAGGATGTAGACCCACGTCTGCAGCCCGGTGAAGGAGCGCGCCGAGGCACCGCTCAGATCATTGCCGGTCTTGGCCTTGTAGAGTTTGTTGACCTGGCCGGCTATTGGTTTGACCTCGACCACCTGCGGCAGGAAGACGGTGCGGGTCAGGATGCCGACGATATCCTCGCCCAGGGTCTGTTGAAAATTTTCTGGGCTTTGAGGGTCTTGATCATCAGGATGGCGTCCGACGTGTAGGAGGCAAACAGCAACGTATCTGCCCGGGAAGCCTTCAGCGAGCGGACCTCGCTGGACAGATCCGGGGCCTCCTTGGCGTAGAGCAGCGATTTTTTCAGATCGAACCCGTATTCGTTGGAAAACTGCTCGATCAGGGCCGAGACGAAAGAGCCCCACTCGGTCTTTTCGCAGGCCGAGGCAAGGTTGACGATATCTTTCTTGGGAACGGCCGCGACACCCTTGGCCTGACCCTCGGTGAGGCCCTTCAATAACTCGAAGAGATCCTTGGTAAACCAGGTGTCGTGGGGGGTGGTGCGCCAGAACCATTTGAAACCGCGTTCGGTCAGAGACGGCGAGGTGGAGGAGCCGTTGATCATGGGCACGCCGTACTGTTCGGCCACGGCGCTGACGGTCTTGGTGACCGAACTGTGATAACAGCCGAGCAGGCCGTCGACCTTGTCATCCAGGATCAGTTTTTTGGCCAGGTCGGCCCCCAAGGTCGGGTTGCCTTCGTGGTCTTTGATGAGCAGCGTGATCTTGGCGCCGCCCAAACTCTGAATGCCGGCTTTTTGGGCCATGGTCATGTTGATGTCGGCCATGGCGGTGTTGGCGATCTCGGCTGCCAGCTCGGCCCCGGTCCGCAATTCACGGCCGGCTGCGGCCGCCCCGCCGGTCATCGGATAGAGAACGCCGATTTTGATCTCTTTCTCGGCCCGGGCGCCGCTGGGCAGCAGAAGCGCCGCGACGACGACCAGCACGACGCACAATGACGTAAATCTGGCGATACGTTTCATATGATGTCCTCCTTTTATCGTGATACGGTTAAAGGAAACGTCCACGTATTAGGTGCCCCTGCGACGGCTGCAGGGCAGATCAGCCTTGCCGGCCGGAAATGAACGACCGGGTCGATATGAAATCCTTTGATTCAAAACCTGACTTAAAAAAGAGGTGAGACATCCTCCGGGCTGCGTTCGCGAATCTATGCAGCCGAAGGTGGCAACAGCAACACACCGAGCGTCTGCGTCTATCATTCTCTTTATAAGACGCCCTCGGGACTGTCAAGCGGCATATTGACAGAGGGGGCAAGACGACTAAATGACCGATATTCCTGAAACTCGCCGGCGGATGGGTTGAATTTGGTTTGAGAAGGGGAAAAACAGGCCAACATCAAAATATCGAAATTCCCAGTTGCTCTTGGATGTCCGTGTATATTATGTTCGCCACGTTTCTGTTCAAATTAATTTGATATTCATCTTCTGTGTCATTTAGAATTCATTACGCCACGCTTCAGCGGCACGGGGTTTTTTGCGCGTCCGACTGCAAGCGTCTTGTTAGCCGCCGATTATTTCATTCAAACCGTCAATGATGCTGATGAGATCCTCCAGGGAAGCTCTTGCGATCTTTTTTCCGATTCTTTTTGTAGATAGCGTACGGATCTGACTAATTTTGGCCCATGATTTTTTGGGGAGCTTCGTATCTGAAAGTTCAAGAGTCAGCGGGAACCCCGCCCGTTGGGGCTGGCTGGTGATAGCTACCGCGATGACCGTGCCGGACCTGTCATTGAAAATGTCATGGCTCATAATAAGAACAGGGCGAAAGCCGCCCTGCTCGCTACCAATCACAGGATTTAAATCCGCCCAATAAATGTCACCCCTCAATATGCTGGCCACTCATCTATCTCCATTGAAAATCCTTCTTCCGCAATATTTTGTTCATATTCCGGATCAAGTTTTGCGCATTCTTCTGCCAATCTGTTTCTCTCGAGACGTTTAAGTTTGTCGGCAACCGCCTCTTGAATTGCTTTGCTGCGGTTGGGAAAGAGCTTGGATTTAACCATTAAATCGAGTTGTTTTAAAAGATTATCTTCGATCGTGATTGCGATTTTTGATGCTGCCATTTTATTCACCTCCGGTATGACAATATATCATACCATTTAGTTTTTCAAGGGGAAATTTCGCTTTAAGTGGCTAACGCCGCCGTTGAGAAGCGGCCCATATTAATACAAAAAATGCATCGCCTTTCCTGTGAACTGCTAACTGCGTCCAATCTGATTGTAAGGCTTGATGTTTTCATGTCTTAACTTGAAAGACGTTTATTCGTGATAGTCGAGAGTTATTTTGTATACCCAACGTTAAAGGCTACTTACGGCGCGTCAGCGACGTGGGCTGCGATTACGGGCCCGATTTTTATCATTGCGCTTCAGTAGTCCACGATAACCGGATTAAGACTGATTTAGAAAAGTGTCATGTCTTCGTCTTTCAGATCGGAGACGAACATGTGGCCGGGGGCGTGGGTGATCACCAGCGGCAGGGGCGTGGAGGTGGCCGCCAGGGCCGAGGTAACCCCGCAGGCCCAGAAAACCGGAACTTCTCCCGATTCGACGGCGACCGGGTCGCCGAAGTCCGGGCGATCGATGTCATCGATGCCGATTTGGGCCGGATCGCCGATATGGACCGGTGCGCCGTGGGTCAGGTGGAAGCGGGTGGTGATCTGGACCGCACGGACGGCCTGTTCGGGCGTCATCGGCCGCATGCTGACAACCAGGGGGGCGGAAAACGGGCCGGCCGGCATGCAGGCGCGCCTAGTGATGTACATGGAAACGTTTTTACCCTCCGTGATGTGTCGGACCGGAATACCGGCGGACTGCAGGGCGTTCTCAAAGGAGAAGCTGCAGCCCAGAAGGAAGCTGACCATGTCTTTGTTGAATGTGTCGGTGACGGCTTCGACTTCTTCCGTCAACTCTCCCTTGCGGTAGATCCGGTAGCGGGGCAGATCCTGACGCAGATCGGCCCCGGGGGCAATCTTAGGCTCGTAGACCCCGGCCTCGAGAACATCGAGTATCGGACAGGGTTTGGGGTTGCGGACACAGAAGAGAAGAAAATCAAAGGCTTCCTGCTGCGGCAGCATGACCAGGTTGGCCTGAACAAAGCCGCGGGCCGCGCCCGAGGTCGGTTTTCGCCACTCTGCGGTGCGAATCCGGCCGCGCAGCTGGGCCGCGGTAAGGTTTTCTGGGGTCATGGGGTATTCCTTCGGAATAGGGGTTTAGCCGGTTGAGCCCGTTTGGCCCGTTGAGCCGGTTGAGTCAGTCGTGTCGTTGACTGCAGCATTTGATTTCATTAAATAGAGCTGTTTTAAGGATCGGTATCTCTTTTCATTATTTTCCAATCTACTAAAGCGTGCCACCCATCATGCCTTGCACAGGCTTAACCGGCAAACGGGCTCAACGGGCTCAACCGGCCAAACCCATTTATACAATATTGACTTCTTCGTTAAATTTTCCCAATTGACGCAGGCCGTCGGCCGTGACGACGTGGGTGTTTTCGATGCCGACGACACCGACTCCCGGAAAGATCAGTTTCGGTTCGAGAGCTACGATCATGTTCTGCTGAAACTCGAGCCGCTGCCCTTGGGCCAGAAAGGGGTATTCATCCAGCTCGATGCCGATGCCGTGACCGATGAAACGGATGCGGCGATCACCCACACCCATGAAGTTGTCGGCGTATCCCAGCTCATTCGCCATGGCGACTGCCATGTCGTAAACCTCGCCGGTTCGAACCCCCGGTTTGGCCTCTTTCTTGACCATCGACTGCACGGCCAACATGGCCTGGTGCGCTTGAAGCAGTTCATCCGGCAACCCTTCGATGGCGAATATGCGCGTGTGGTCGGACAAGTAACCCTGGTGGGCGAAGACGTAGTCGAACAGAATCGGTTCGTGGCGCTGGATCGACCGGAAACCCGGTCCCTGGGCCACGGCCGGGCTCACCGCCGCGCCGCCGGTAGGCGAGGCCAAGTAGCTGGGCACGGCAGCCGCCGGTCCGGCCATTAGGTGTCCGTAAAACAACTCACTGCCCCAAAGGCGCATCCGGATGATCCCCTGGTGTCCCAGTCGGCGGGCCCGGGCTTCGATCAGTCCGGCCAGCTCGATTTCGGTGATCCCTTCCCGCAGATACTCCCTAACGCTGTCGGCGACCTGGTCCGAATAACCGGCTGCGGTGGTGATCAGACCGATTTCGTGGTCGGATTTAACCGCCCGGATCAGGCGGACAACGTTCGATATGTCCGAAATCTCGGCTGCGGAAAAGATGTCGTGGTAGGCGAGGTAGAGGTTGGCGGGCAGGACATCGAGTTCGAGACCCAAACGGTGGGGGAGGGTGTGGCCATTTTGGCGCAGCAATTCCGGCAGCTCCTGCGGCCGGGATATGGGAACAATCTTTCGGATCGGCGATTCGGCCGTGGCCCGCTCAATGTCTTTGCGGACCATCAGCAGCGGTTCGCCGTCAACCGGCACGAAGAGGTGGGCCTGCTGGATGGTGCCGGTAAAATAAAACAGGTCCGAGTTTTGAAGGATCAGTGCCGCATCGATTCCGGTCTTGTCCAGCCGCTGTTTGAGATGATCGATTCTGGTGTCGATTTCGCCGGGTGGTGTTGTAAAAGTCATATCCCGCCTCGTTTTAGGATCACGGTAACAAATAATTCCAAAAAATTGCGCCGGATTTTGGTTCGTCTAAAAGGCGCATCCAGCGGCGCATATCGAAATACGTGTCGGTGGATGTAACGCAGTAGACGGGCCAAAAGACAAGCAAGATGTGGATTTATTTTTTGCAGGGGCCCTAAGCTTCCGGCTCTTCTTTGGGAATCTCCATGAATCGTTATGAATCTTTATGTATCATTAGGCGTCATGCGCACGGACTCGTCGTCATCGATTTTCCAGCAGCGGACGAAGTGATCCGGAGCGACCGACTGCAGCGGGAGATCCGCCTGCCGGCAGGTGTTGTCGCCCTTCGGACAAAAGTCCTGAAAAACGCAGCCTTCGGGCGGCTGTCCCTTTATAACGCCGCCTTCTTTTAGTTGAAGGTCCGCTCTTTGGTCGCTGTCGACATCCGGTATGGCCGCCAGCAGCGTTTGCGTGTAAGGGTGCTGCGGGTGGGCATAGAGTTCTTCGGCCGGCGCATACTCCATGATGTAGCCTTTGTTCATGACGGCGACCTGATTGCAGAGGTATCCTACCACGTTCAGGTCATGCGAAATGAAGAGGTAACTCAATCCAAGACTGTCCTGCAAGTCTTTCAACAAATTAATCACTTGGGCCTGAATGGAAACATCCAGGGCCGAAATCGGTTCGTCACAGATGATAAGGGCCGGATCGACGCTCAGTGCGCGGGCAATTCCGATCCGCTGTCGTTGGCCGCCGCTGAATTCATGCGGGTAGCGCCCGGCACTCTCCGGTGACATGCCGACCATCTCCAGCAGCTCTGCGAGGCGGTCTTTGCGTCGCTGTCCCCGGGGTGTCCCTACAATACGCAGCCCCTCTTCGATCGACTGCCCAACCGTCATACGCGGATTGAGCGATCCGTAGGGATCCTGAAAGACAATCTGCATCTGCTTGCGGTACGGCTTCAACTCTTTCTCCGTCAGACGGCTGATATCGTCTTGTTGAAAGAAAATCAGGCCGTCGTCGGGACGCAACAGCCGCATGATCATGCGGGCGACAGTGGATTTGCCGCAACCGCTTTCTCCCACCAGGCCTAATGTTTGGCCCTGCCGGATCTTGAAATCAACTCCGTTGACGGCTTTTATCCATCCGCTGATCCGCAGAAAAAAACCGGAGCGGACCGGAAAATGTTTTTTCAGGTCACGGACCTCGAGGATGATGTTCTCTTCTGGGTACGGGTTCATTGGCCTTATATCAACTCACCGGTTCATTTACGGTCGCGTGCGAAAAGAACAGGGCAACGAGCTTGGTGACCGCCGCCATAGTCGCACATTTGAGGATACTGCTCCCGGCAGCTTTGTACGACATGGGGGCAGCGCGGGTGAAAAGGACATCCCGGCGGTTTGTGGGCCGGGTCGGGGACGGCGCCGGGGATGCTGTAGAGACGCCGTCCTCTTTTGGCGCGCGTGGGCAGTGACGCAAGTAAACCTTGGGTGTAAGGGTGCTTCGCATCACCAAAGATGTGCCCGGTTTTACCTTGCTCAGCCATGATGCCCGCGTACATGACGAAGACCCGATCAGCCACGGCCGATACGACCCCGAGGTCGTGGGTGATGTAAAGGACCGACATTCGGTGTTTCTGCTGCAGGGCGCCGAAGAGCTTCAAAATTTGGGCCTGTACGGTGACATCCAGCGCCGTGGTCGGCTCGTCGGCGATCACCAGTTCCGGGTCGCAGGCCAGGGCCATGGCGATCATGACCCTCTGGCGTTGTCCACCGCTGAGTTCGTGCGGATAGGCATTGAGGCGCTCTTCCGCAGAGGGGATCCCCACATCGGTTAAAAGCTGGACACAGCGACGCTGCAGGGCGTCTTCGTCTATTTTCTTGTGGATCCGAATGGCCTCTCCGATCTGGTCGCCGATTTTGAAAACCGGATTGAGGGAGGTGAGCGGCTCCTGGAAAACCATGGCGATGCGATTGCCTCGAATATGCTGCAGGTCTTCTTCCCCCAGTTGCAACAGGTCCTCGCCGGCGAAAAGGATGCGCCCGCCCGCAATTTTGCCCGGCGGCTGGTTGACGAGACCGAGAATGCTGAGGGCCGAGACGGTCTTGCCGCACCCGGATTCGCCCACCAGGCAGACGGTTTCCTCGCGCCCCACCTCGAAACTGACGCCGTCGACGGCTTTCGCCACGCTGTTTTCGGCGCCGTGAAAGTGGACCTTGAGGTTCTCGACCGATAGCAGGATCTCTTTGTTCATTAGTCCGTTGGGTCCGTTGAGCCGGTTGAGCCCGTTTAGCCGGTT
>JARROL010000136.1:0-7098 GCA_037383965.1 Desulfobacterales bacterium
CCGAGGGGCACCCGGACAAGGTCTCCGATCAAATATCGGATGCTATACTGGATGCCATCATCGCCCAAGACAAGAACTGCCGCGTTGCCTGTGAAACACTGGTGACCACCGGTCTGGCATTTATCGCCGGAGAAATCACCACCAACACTTACGTGGAGATGCCTCAGATCGTTCGCGACACGATCAAGGACATCGGATACAACTCTTCCCAGATGGGCTTCGATTGGCAGACCTGCAGCGTCATCACCAGTATCGATCACCAGTCGCTCGATATCGCCCAAGGCGTCGACCGGGGCAATGGCCGCTACAAAGAGCAGGGCGCCGGCGACCAGGGACTCATGTTCGGGTATGCCAGTAACGAAACATCCGAAATGATGCCGCTGCCCATTATGCTGGCCCACAAGATCTGCCGCCGACTGGCGGAGGTCCGGAAAAACGGTTCGCTCGATTTCCTGCGACCGGACGGCAAGTCGCAGGTCACGGTAGAGTACGAAAATGGCGTACCCAAGCGCATCGACGCCGTGGTTATTGCCGCCCAGCACAAACCGGACGTTGAGCACGAGTTCCTGCGGGATGCGATCATCAAAAGTGTTGTAAAAAAGATTTTGCCGGAGGAAATGGTCGACGTGGAAACGCGGTATTATATCAACGCCACGGGACGTTTCGTCGTCGGCGGTCCGATGGGCGACTGCGGGCTGACCGGCCGCAAGATTATCGTCGACACTTACGGCGGACAGGGGAGCCACGGCGGCGGATGCTTTTCCGGCAAAGATCCGTCGAAGGTTGACCGCAGCGGGTCATACATGGCGCGTCACATCGCCAAAAACATTGTCGCGGCCGGACTGGCCAATAAATGCGAAATACAGATCGCCTATGCCATCGGGGTGGCCGAACCGGTATCGCTGCTGGTGGACACCATGGGTACCGGCAAAGTCTCTAAAAAAAGGATCAGGGAAATCATTACAGAATGCTTCGACCTGCGTCCGGCGGCCATTATAGAATACCTGGATCTGCTGCGTCCTATTTACCGCAAATCGGCCGCCTATGGACACTTCGGCCGCACCGAGCCGGAATTCAGCTGGGAAAAAACCGACATGGCGGACAAAATGCGTGAACTGGGGGGACTATAGTTCGAAATTGAATCGGCCCTAAATTGAACGTTACAAATTTTCAAAAAAATAAAAATGGTATAAATTAAAGGATTTAAATCGATAGATACGAAAGGTCACGATTATGAATTATGATGTCAAGGATATCAATCTGGCGAAGGAAGGGGCGCTGCGCATCGAGTGGGCCAATCAAAATATGGCCGTCCTGAACCGGATTCGAAAAAGGTTTGAAAAGGAAAAACCGCTCAAAGGCGTTCGCCTGGGCGCTTGCCTGCATGTGACGACCGAAACGGCCTCGCTGATGCAAACTTTAAAAGCCGGCGGAGCTAGGGTGGCGTTATGCGCCTCGAATCCGTTAAGCACCCAGGACGATGTGGCGGCGGCGTTGGTCAAACACGACAAAATACCGGTTTTTGCCGTCAAAGGTGAGAATAACAAAGTCTACTATGCCCACATCAACGCGGTTATCGATGCCAAACCTCATTACACGATGGATGATGGGGCCGATCTGGTCTCTACCCTTCACTCCGAACGCTCGGAGTTTCTGCCGGAAGTCAGAGGCGGAACCGAGGAGACCACAACCGGCGTGATCCGCTTGCGTAGCATGGCGGCTGAAGGTGTGTTGAAGTATCCGATCATCGCGGTCAACGACGCCCAGACCAAGCACTTTTTCGACAACCGTTACGGAACCGGGCAGAGCACCATCGACGGGATTGTTCGTGCCACCAACCGCCTGCTGGCCGGTGCCAGCTTTGTCGTCTGCGGCTATGGTTGGTGTGGCCGGGGCGTGGCCATGCGCGCCCGCGGGATGGGCGCCAACGTCATCGTGACCGAAATCGACCCCCTGCGCGCCATCGAAGCGGTCATGGACGGCTTCACGGTGATGCCGATCCGGAAAGCGGCCGCCGTGGGGGATATCTTCTGCACGCTGACGGGCAACATTGCGGTCATCCGTCAGGAACATTTTCAGCTCATGAAAGATGGCGCAATTGTCGCCAATTCCGGTCATTTCAATGTGGAACTCGACCTGGAAGGGTTGAGCGGCATCGCCGCCTCCCGTCGCCTGCTAAGGCCGTTCGTGGAGGAATTCGTGTTGAAGAACGGCCACCGCATCAACGTTCTGGGAGAAGGTCGGTTGATCAACCTGGCGGCCGCCGAAGGCCACCCGTCGAGTGTGATGGATATGAGTTTTGCGAATCAGGCGCTGTGTGTCGAGTACATGGTCAAAAACAAGACCACCCTTGCCCAAACCGTCCACCCGGTTCCTGAAAAAATCGATCGTCAGATTGCCAAAGAGAAATTGGCGGCCATGGGGACCAAAATCGACAAACTCACGCCTCAGCAGAAAAAGTACCTCGCATCCTGGAGCATGGGGACCTAAGGGCTTGCTCAAAAACAACTCATTTATTTCGTAAAGCCTTAGCGGTTTTCGCTCAATACGATCACAACCCGGCACTCCCTTAAGAACGCCAGGTGTTCCGAGAATTTACGGAGTTTGACGGCGCTGGAATTTCCAATGACGATATCGCTGTGGCCGGGACCGATGGTTTTAATGCCTTTGACGATCAAGGGTCGTTCCCCTAAGCGGTAGGATCCCTTGATTTCATCGATACTGGTGACATAACTGCTCATTCCGTATTGTACCGCGAAGTCGCGGCTCGCAAACGCCGCCCCATATACTTCCTTATCGTTTTCATCGACGATGCGCGGTGCCAGTGCCGGATTGGCCATGATGTTGCGTGCATCTACAACCAATCCTGTAAAAATGACTCCCTCGACTGTCTTTTCCGGCAATGCGGATGGGTTTTGTACCGACTTGACGGCGTCGATCGGTATGATGCCCTGCGGAAGAACCATTTGGGCGAAACCGGCGTAAAGACTCATCTGAAGCCTCACGGCTATCGTTCCTTCCGTCATCGGGTCGTCGTCGACCTCGACCTCAGCGGCCCCGTCCGCCATCTCTCTGAGTTTGGTTTCGACCTGAGGCGTTCTGGAAGCCATATCCTTGACCAGCGTATTCGTGTCGATACGGACCGCATTCAGGAGATCAAAAAGATTGCGGCGGGCGTTGTAATGAGCAGATGCAAGCACCCCGGCTTTCACTTCGGACGCACCGGCAATGCCGGAAGGCTCTTCCGGCGGCACCCCAATCCCCACCGCGGAAACAATTCCCTCAGTCCAGTCGATACGACCCCCGTTTTTCGGCTCAATGACGTCCGCACCGTCGCTGTTAGCCGCTATCAGCAGAACTGTCAGGAAAGACACCCAGCATCTGATTGACGCAGTCACTTCTACAAAAAGCCTCCAGTCAGTCGATCGGCATTTCAAATTCAGCGGCTGCCCTCAATTAAGATAGCGCCGCTAAGCTGCCGGTCCCTGAACCGGCTCGCCATTTTGTATATGGCGAAGAATGGTATGTCAACCGGAGTGGTGGTATCGGTCATAAGTCGGACAAAAACATCGGGCGAAGACCCGGAGGACGGGAAGGCTAGGCGCTGAAGTCCGGTCGGATAAGCGGTATTGATGAAGAAAACAGTTTCAGGTACGGCCACCGCTCCATCTCAACTTGGCCTTGAGAACATCGTAATAGGGTTGGTTCGGCTCCGATATCATGTAGATCGGGTGCGGTGATTTGCAGACCGCTATCGTGTCCCGATCATCGATGGCAAGTCCCTGCTGACCGTCGAAGGTGAGCATGATGTCCGCGGATCGTTTTTCCAGTTTGATGGTTACGGTTGCAGCGTCGGGAATAATAAGGGGGCGGTTGGTCAGGGTAAACGGGCAGATCGGTGTCATAACCATCGCCGGCACAGCGGGATGGATCACCGGTCCGCCGGCTGCCAGAGAGTAGGCGGTCGAGCCGGTCGGAGTGGCAACGATAAGCCCGTCGGCCCGATAGGTCGTCAAATAGCGATCATCGATATAGGTCTCGATGTGGGCCAGACGGGCCAAGGCACCTTTGTTGATCACCACATCGTTGAGCACCGTTTCGACCGCACGCTCCCGGTCCCGGCGAATCACTTTGACCAGCAGCCGCATACGGGGTTGAGTCGTGAACGTGCCTTCCAGTATAGTAGACGCCACGGAAAAGAGGCGATCTTCGGTGATTTCGGCCAGGAAGCCGACCTCGCCGAACTTGACCCCCAGAATCGGTATGGGTTGGTCGCCGATCCAGCGCACGGCGCTCAAAAAGGTGCCGTCGCCGCCTAAAACGAGAATGCAAAAGAGATCTGCCGGAGCCCGCTCCAACATACCTGACGGACGGCCCAACTGCGGCGGCCGGCTTTCCTTGCGAACGGTTTCAACCCCCTTTTCAGCCAGCCAGCCTTCCAGTTCGTCTGCTTTACGGCTGACGATTGGATCTTTTTTGACGACGATGCCGATCGTTTTCACGATATGAATTTCCCTCGCAATTTGCGGCACACCTCAGTCTGAAACTGCTGCAGTCATACAGACAAGTAGTCCAAACAGCAATATTTTTTTACTGCCGAATAAATAAATTCAACTTGACTCGATCCGTTCATCCGCTCTATAACCATCGAATTCGAGTGGGGGATCGTGGGTTTCAACAACAGGTACACGCTAAGAGGAGGACGTAAAATGGACATGAGAAAAACGATGACGGTAGCAATTGTCGGTGTATTTTTGGCTTTCACCCTGGTGGGAATTGGCTTTGCGGCCGACACTATCAAACTGGGTGTCGCCGGACCGCACAGCGGCGACTTGGCCTCTTACGGCATTCCGAGCGTTCATGCGGCCGAAATTGTGGTGAAGAAGATCAACGCCAAGGGCGGTGTGATGGGTAAACAGGTGGAACTGCTGGTGGAAGACGATGTCTGCAAACCCGAAATCGCCACCAACACCGCCACCAAACTCGTTTCCGAAGGGGTCGACGTGGTGTTGGGTCACATCTGCAGCGGAGCAACGAAGGCCGCGCTCGGCATTTACAAGGACGCCAATAAAATCGCTATGTCACCCTCGGCCACCAACCCGGCCCTGACTCAGAGCGGCGATTACCCAAACTTCTACCGGACAATCGCGTCTGATGATGCCCAAGCCCAACTGGAAGTCGACTTCGCCCTCAACAATTTGAAGGCCAAGAAGATCGCCGTGCTCCACGACAAGGGTGACTACGGTAAAGGGTTGGCCGAATTCGCCAAGAGCTTCCTGGAAAAAGATCCCGGCGCCGAGGTGGTGCTTTTCGAAGGCGTGACGCCGGGGGCGGTGGATTACTCGGCCGTGGTGCAGAAGATCAAGCAATCCGGTGCCGATGCGGTCATTTTCGGAGGCTATCACCCTGAAGCCTCCAAGATCGTGACTCAGATGCGCAAGAAAAAGATGAAGACCGCTTTTGTTTCCGATGACGGCGTCAAGGATGACACCTTTATCAAGGTCGCCGGACAATATGCCGAAGGTGTATATGCTACCGGTCCCAAAGACCTTTCGAGCAACCCCATGTACAAGGAAGCCGTCGAAGAGCACCGCAAGGCTTACGGCGAAGACCCAGGCGCTTTCTATCCCCAGGCGTATGCCGCCACACTGGCGCTGCTCAACGCCATCGAGAAGGCCGGCTCCACCGACTACGATGCCCTGCGCAAGGCCTTGCAGACAAATGACGTCGACACGCCGTTGGGCAAGATCCGTTTCGATGCGAAAGGCGACGCTACCGGTGTCGGTTTTTCCGTCTACCAGGTGAAAAACGGCAAATACGTCGAGGTCAAGTAATATTCCAGACGGGAAAAAGGGGGAAGGCGAACCGCCCTCCCCCTTAACTTACGGAGACGGCCATGTCCTGGGATTTCGACTACTTCATGGAGCTCTTTCTGGCGGGGCTGACCCGCGGAAGCATTTATGCCCTGATTGCGCTGGGCTATACCATGGTCTACGGAATCATCGAACTCATCAACTTCGCTCATGGCGAGATTTACATGATCGGTGCTTTCACGGCGCTGATCGTCACCGGGGTCTTGACGCTGATGGGCTGGAACTCGGTCGCCATTCTATTTATCGCCGCCGGAGTGGCGGTGGTTTACTCGTCGGCCTACGGTTACACGGTCGAAAAAATTGCCTACAAGCCACTGCGCAATGCACCGCGATTGTCGGCACTGATCAGCGCCATCGGCATGTCGCTTTTTCTTCAAAACTACGTGCTGCTGGCGCAGACCTCGGATTTTCTGCCGTTTCCGGCCCTGATTCCCGAGTTCGATTGGCTGCGGCCCTGGGAACACATCGTCCGCTCCTCGCAAGTCGTCATTTACGTCACCACGGCTATTGTCATGATCCTGCTGACCTTTATGATCAAGTTCACCCGGATCGGAAAAGCCATGCGGGCGGTTTCCCAGGACAAGGAAATGGCCATGCTGGTGGGCGTGGACGTCAACCGTGTCATTTCGGTGACCTTCATCGTCGGATCGGCCACGGCAGCCATCGGCGGCGTCCTGATCGCCTCCCACATCGGACAAATCAATTTCTACATTGGCTTTATCGCCGGCATCAAAGCGTTTGTCGCCGCTGTTATGGGCGGCATCGGCAGCATCCCGGGGGCGGTGCTCGGCAGCCTGGTTCTGGGGTGGACCGAAAGCTTTTTTACCGGCTATATCTCCAGCGATTACGAAGACGTCTTTGCCTTCCTGTTCCTGGTCTTCATTTTGATTTTCAGACCCTCCGGCATCCTGGGACGTGCGGAATCAGAGAAAGTGTAGCTGTCGGCTTCATCGGAACGGAATCTGTGATGCCTTTTTAAGTCAACCGGTTGAATCAATCGAAAGCAGCCATACCAAACGGGATGGGATTTGAAAAGTGATCAGCCTCGCGGAAATCAAAAAGTCTTTTCTGGTGTCGCTCTGGTTCATGTTTTTGACCTTCCCGATTATGGTCATCCGGGTCAACACCATCTACAAAAGGGTTGAGTGGCGCTGGGAAAACATGCTGCTGGTAGGCATCGGCAGCTTCTTTTTCTCCTTTATCTGGCGGTATCTCTTGCGGCGCA
>JARROL010000137.1:0-11124 GCA_037383965.1 Desulfobacterales bacterium
TCCGCCTTCGGATCCGATCGATCCATCTTCAAGGTGCTCTTGTGCTCGTTGAAGGGATAGATCTGCGTGGTGTTGCGGAAGTTGTTCGGCCCCCACTGGTTCGCATCGCCGCCGACGAAGCCGTAGAAGTAGTCGAAGCCCATGCCGGTCGGCCACTGGGTGAACGGTCCGACCTGGCTGGCCTGGTAGGTCGGCGTGTTGTGGTCCTTGCCGAACCAGCTGGTCGCGTAGCCGTTGTCGCGCAGGATGCGGCCGATCGTCGCGTTGTCCACGCCGATGACGCTGTCGTAGCCGGGGAAGCCGGTGGCCTGCTCGGCAATCACACCGAAGCCGACCGAGTGATGGTTGCGTCCCGTGATCTGCGCGGCGCG
This sequence comes from Desulfobacterales bacterium, assembly GCA_037383965.1. Classification (GTDB taxonomy): domain Bacteria; phylum Desulfobacterota; class Desulfobacteria; order Desulfobacterales; family SG8-13; genus JARFQH01. The sequence goes on from JARROL010000137.1 coordinate 372, forward strand.
CGTCGGCGAGCACAGCGAGGTGGAGAACATGCGGTTGTAGCGCAGACCTTCCCTCGCGAGGCGGTCCATGGTCGGCGTCGGAATGACGCCGCCGAAAGTGCTCGGTATGCCGAAGCCGGCGTCGTCGGTCATGATCAGCAGGATATTGGGCGCCTCCTTGGGCGGCACGACAGTTGGCGGCCACCAGGGTGTGGACGTGAGCGCGTCGTCCTTGATCACGCCGCCGAACTTCGGCGCAGGCGGCGGCAGCTGGTTGCCGCTGATGGTGGCGTCGGCGCTGGGCGAGCCCAGCTTGCCGTACACCTGCCGAAAGTCATCTGTTTTCAGCGTGGCCTCGGTTTTCATCGTCGAACCGGTCTGCTGCGATGCGCAAGCCGCCAGTAATCCGGCGCAAACAAAGGCGGCCAGCATGAAATAAACGATTGATTTCTGAATTGGCTTCATCTTTCTTCTCCTTTCATTTGGACTCATTTATCTTCTCCTTTCATTCGGTTTAACGCTTTGACGTGAGCCGCAACCACCTCCCCGGCCTCGATCATGAACCGCTCGTCGACCGAATCGGAGCCAAAATTGCACTCTGGTTGCTCGGTTTCCCGCGGGAACAAACGTACCGGATTAAATGCTTTAAACCGCGAACCCTGAACCTGCGACCGATCAGTTTCGAGATGTCAATCGAAAGCGTCTTGTAAAAATTGTTACGCCTCTTTCCGGCGATCTTACGCCGCCAAGATAATCTCATGTGGCCGCCAGGTCTCCTCGATCCAGGCGTGCAGCGGGTCATCCATTTTCAGGGCGATAAGAGGAGACTGTCTGATGTCTTTCAACGTGAATCGGTTCAGAGCTTTTCTTGGCAAGCAGGCCGTCCAAAGACAGAGATCCTGGAAGGCTGCAATATACACCCACTGCGCAGCGCCGCACCGTGCGCCGCGCCACCCCGGCAACGCTCACCGGGGTCAAGGGACGCCCGACTCTGGCTTCGGCCGTCGGCACCAACTGCTGCGCCCCGGGGAGAGAAATCCGCTCCCCGATCTCGGATCCGAAAATCGCGATGACCCCAAAAGTCAAAACCATAACGAGAATCTTTAACGTGTTCATTTTGTTTCTCCTCTCTTAAAATTGTCTGGTAAAGCATCCATGCCCTTGAGATCCTTCAGGTCGACCTTCTTGGCCTTGGTCGTGTTCTTGAAGCTGAAATCCGTTGCCGCCACCTCGCTTCCCGTCTTCCAGTCTCTGGTCTGAACGCTGTACTGCGGCCCACCACTAATGCGCTTGGAAGTGATGACATATCGGCAGGGATACGGGCGCTTGCCTTGGGCAATCCAGATCTGAAAATCAACCTCGTTGGTCCGGAAAGCAAGGAAATCGCATTCAATGCCGCCGATCACGCCGCTGCCAAGGTCTTTTACGTCGACGACATCGAGCATCAGCGCATCGTAGGGATTCGACACCAGCAAATCCGCGGCCGGCAGCGGTCTTTGGTATGTGTCCCTCAATTCGTCGATCAAATGATCGACCGTTCCGGGCACATCGAGCTGGGTGTAGACATTGAGGTTTTTGCCCAGCAGCGTCAGCGTTTTCCCGTCAAAGAACATCTCCACATCCGCAAACCCGCCTTTGCGCGTGACACGGATCTTGTCAGGCCGCTCGAGGGTCACGGTGCCCGAACTCGCCAGCGCGAGTTTCTGGTCATCTGTGGTGACGACCTCCAGGGTGGCATCGAATTCAAAGGAGAAAGACTTCTGCGCTCCCATGTAATCGGACATGGCCTTGAGGATCCGCTTGGCATCCGCCTCATCGGCGCCCACTCCCGTGGACGTCCCCAGGAGAACGATCAAGGACAGCGTCGTGGCGGCCATACAGTGCACAAACCTTTTCACTGACTTGGGACTTTTTTTCTTCATCTGAGTGTACCTCCTGTAAATGATTTTTTTCTGGAACCCTTCCAACCGGTTGACACCCTACCGGATCAATTCGCGATGACACTCGCCGGCAAGCCGCACCGCTGCCCCTTTGCCTCAGAAGGACATGGGATACAGCTTCAGCGCAACTTCCACGGGTTGCCCCGGCTTTATGTATTTCAGGTTTCCTCGAAGAAGTCGGCCGCAGGCTGCCAACGATGACTTACGGTTCCATGGCATGAAACACGCTGAAGACCGTCTTGATGTCCTTATTGATCCAGGATCGGCTGCGCCGGGCCAAAAGAATGCCGGAATGCCGTTTCCGCATCGGTCCCCAGGTGTTCGAAGGAGGCCGGGGTCATGACACGGTAGTGCTGGAGCATAGTGGCTTTAAACCTCATTCCCATCAAGCCTTGGCCGCGCTTAAGGCCGCCTGCAGCTTGGCCTCGTCGTCATGGGACAGGGAGGTCTTGAGAATCTTGCCGCCGGTTCCCTTCATTTCATCGAGCACCTTGTCCACAGTAGCCTTGCGAACCAGGACGAACAGCACCGAACTGCCCGGGGTCATGGTTGCCGCTAGCTCCTTCATGAACTTGTCGTCGACGCCGACATCCGTGAGAGCGCCCGACACCGCCCCCGCCGCAGCACCCACAGCGGCCCCCAGCAGGGGATTGAGAAAGATCAGACCGATCAACGAGCCCCAGAAGCCGCCGCCCACGGCGCCGGCCGCCGTCAGGTTGACGGCCTGGTGCAGCTTGACCTTGCCCTTCTCATTTTTGACGGCCACGACCGCGTCCTCCAGGTCGATCAAATAGTCCTTCTGCATCTTTCTCAGCTTGAGGCGGACCTCCTCCGCCTTGAACGGATCGTCATAACCGATAACCACCAGATTGCTCATCTATGCTCTCCTTTCTGTATTACGACCTTTAAAGCCAATGCGGGGATGTCAGACCGGGCTTACCAGTTGTGGAATGTTCCGGGGCCGGCTGCGTAACAGCCCTCCCCTCCCTCGGGACAAATCACGACATAGGTTTCACGCTTGTCGCAGCCCTTCACCCCGATAGTGTACTCCGCCCGCTGAATCCCGCTCATCCAGGGTCCTTGCAGAGCCGGCTGGACGACTTCCTCGGAGATAAGAACCGGGGATACCTGCTCACAGTTCAAATCGAATTTGGCCCGGCTCAGTGCCGTCTGCATGGCCATGCCCTGCTTGTCGCTGAGAAACTGGGACTGGCTGACGCAACCTGCCAGGGCCACTGCAATGATGCCTAACAATAGCAGAGTCGATCTCTTCATTGGCGACCTCCTTTAACTTATGTGAATGACGGTTTGACGGCGCTCAAAGTCTCTTGAACCTATTTATCGTCGTTTTGGGAAAATAAGCCTTTAAGGATCTTGCCGTCGGTTCCCTTGACCTCCGCGAGCAGCCTGCCATCGCCTTGGTATGTCGATGTCTTGAGGCGTTCGCCGTGATCGATCGATCTTGATCTTCGGCCTGATTCACTTCACCAATTCGATCTCGCCCGGCCGCCAGGTCTTGTCGAACCACGGCTTGAGCGGCCCGTAGAGGCGCAGGATGGTAAACCAGGTCTGGCCGGGAATCGTTTGCACCCAGTTGGGCTCCTTGCCAGGCGGCGGCTTGGGTCCGAAGTACACGTCCACGGAGCCGTCGGCGTTGACCAGCAGATCCTTGCTCTGACTGCTCACGCTTGGGAAGCGGTCGTCCGTCTGCAACATCGAACGTGTCTGGGTGCTATAGACGATCACCGACCAGAAATCCTTCACTGGAATATTCGGCGGCAGATGCAGCTTGTAGTTCTTGCCGCCTTCCAGAGGACGGTTGTCGGCGTCCAGAGCGCTCCAGGGGTAGATGGAGCCCTCGCCGACGATCTTGGTGTCCATCGACGGCGTCACACCCGTGGCGAGAAAGAAGAAGAAGGCCGCCGCATCGAGGTTTGCCACGCCTGGCTGCCACTCGAACTTGTAGCCACCGAAGAAGGGCAGCCGCCAGTTGCTGTCCTTGAAATAGTAGCCGGCACGGTCGCGCATCCGATACGCGATGGTCCGTGCCGTCGCATCGCCCAGGGTCGCCGCCTCGGTGAGGATCTTCTTCATGCGCTCGTCCGGGGCGAACGGCTTGCCCTTCTGGATGCCGATGGAGGCCCAGAACCCCAGGGTGGTTGGATCGACCGTATCGGTCGGTTCCTGCTGTACGACCTGATTCAGCATTTCCCAGAACCGGTAACCCGACGGCCCAACCATGTTGAACGGTTTGCCGGACATGTCGACGAAGTTGATTTTAGGCGGATTGCCTGCCTGCGAGAGCGGGTAAATCTTGGTGAACTTTTTGACCAGATCCACGCCCGGCTTGGGATCGCCGTCGACGAGGAAGCTGCGCCAGACAGGCCAGACACTGTATGTCGGGCAGCGTACGACGTGGTAACCCTCCGGCACCGCACCCTCGTGGCCCGGCGGCAGCAGCAGATACTTGCCGCCCTTGCCCTTGTCGGGGCCGGTGAAGCCGAGATTGATGACGAAGTGGTACCACATGTCGTCGATCAACCCGAGCACCTTGGGGGGCACTTCGAGGACCAGTGGTCCCTTTCGCAGGTCGACCCAGAACCAGGTGTAAACCGTATTGTCGTTCGCCGTCAGCTCCACGGTGCGAGAGTCCACCAGCTGTTCCCAGATCGGCACGGTCTTGTTCGCCGGCCCCATCGATAAAATGGCCGTGCGATTCGACAACTGATTGACCGGCGGCAAGCCGAGCAGATACCCCTGCACGGCGCGCTGGAAGTCGAGGTTGTCGTAAAGCTTGTCGGTGGTGGCCTGATCCGGCACGCCGCTGTCGAAGCGGAGCGTTCCCAGGCGCGTTTCGACCTGGTCGGGGATAGCCACGCCCGGCGGCATCGGGGTCGAATACTTGTACTGCGGATCCGCTGGGGAGCCTGCAAGGGTCTGAGCACTGCTGCCCCCTGGGGCAAGAGCAATCAGACCGGCCAAGGCCATTGATACGCAAAGTTGACAATACACTTTCATACATACCTTCTTGGTTAAGGTCGATTACTGCCAGCTGATCATTTTATTTAAATCGAAATTTGACGGCGTTATGCAATATCTCAAAGTGGTGAAAGCCGCTGCGGTCGGCCTATTTTGTGTCCAGGTAAAGATCTCGCAAGGCCTTTTGCCCGGCTGCATCGATCCCAAGCGCCTCCGAGAAATAGCCTTCGATCGTTCCGTGCTGTTTCTGCATCTCGTCGAACGACGCTTCGAGGTACTCGGGCTTGACGCCGAAAACGGCCACCGCAATGGCGCGCTCGCCACCGGCGGCGACGAAGTCGTCGATCGCGTGTTTGAACTGCGGCAGCGTGTAATCGTTGGTGCGCATGTAGTCGGCCATGACCGTCTCCTTGGGGACACCGAGCAGCGTCAGCAGCGCCGCAGCGGCCCAGCCGGTGCGGTCCTTGCCGGTGGTGCAGTGAAACACGCCGGGGGCCTTCCCCCGGTCCGTCAACGACAGAAAAAGCGTCCGATAGGACTGCTTCGCACTCGGCAGCGAGACGAACTCGCGGTAGCCCTCCATGAACAGCGCCTCGATCTTGCCGCCTCCGAGCACCACGTTGGCCTTCTTCGGTTCGTGCAACAGCGCCTCGAGCTCCGCCGGTGCCGCCGACTTGGCGTCGGCCAGCACATTCAGAAGGTGGTAACGCACCCCCGGCGGCATTTCATCGGGCCTTGCCTTCGCTTCGGCGGTGGTGCGCAGGTCGTAGTCGTTCTTCAGGTCGAGACGCCCGAGCTTTTTGATGTCCTCGGCGGTCATCGGGTTGAAGGTGTCCGAGCGATAGGCGAGCCCCCGCGCGACGATCGTACCGTTGCGGGTCTTGTAACCGCCCACGTCACGCAAGTTGGGCACGGTCGGGATACCCAGAAAAATTCCGAGGCTCTGCCCGGGCGGAAGTTGCGGCAGAGTGCCGGCGGCAGAGCCGCTGGTCGTCTGGGCCGGGACCGGCACGACCGCCAACAGGGTAAAAAAGACCACCGTCAAAACGGTTATTGAAAAATCATCCGGTTTTATAGGATTTTCTCCTGACTTCAGCTATGATCACTGCAAAGCTGCCCACATGTAAAACCGTCACTATGTCTTAACAGGTTTTTCCTTGTAACTATGCCAACCTCGACAATCGTTCAAGTTAGGTTTTCGTTATTATTTGGAATGCCCTGCAAATGGCCAAACCTAACGACCCCACGACTTAAATTAATACGTCCGCCGAACCGGCTCCGAAGGCAATGATTCAACGGCCTCCTTGTCGAGCTTGAGGTAAACGGTGTCCTCCTCGATGCGATCGATGGCCGACACGGGTATCGTCACCTCTTTTTTGCCCCACAGGTGCCCTTCCATCAAAATCAAGTGGGAAATATGGCCGGTCAGCGGGTTGACAAGGAACTCTCCCAGCATACCGGCCTTTCCATCCGTGGCTTCCACCCGTGCGCCACGGTAAACCGCCAATTCGCCCGGCGGGATTTGTTCCTCCTCGACCGGAATGACGTCGGTTTTCATAGGGGTCGCATAGGGCAAGAGATAAAAATCGAAATCATGACCAATGTAGCTTTCCATGAAGTCGATATTTTTTATCTTGTGATAGCGGGTTTTGACAAACGGGTCCATGCCGGCCATCTCGCTTGTGCGGATGTTCAGTCGGACCTTCTTCTCTGAGGTTTCTCCGAGGTGTTCAATAGGAATCAGACGCTCACCCTCGTCGCCAAGTGTCTTGTCGCGCACGACGATGTGCGTGACGCACATTTTTTCCGGTTATCGCCACCGACCATCTATTCGAAATAGCCATCGCCCGCGACACAATAGTCAGGACGGAACCCGTTTACAGGTCTTTGCCCTCGTGGCCGGATTTGAGTCTTGCCATGAAATATATGCCGGCTGCGGCGGCCAGCACCACCATCAGAACGATCCAGAGGAACTCTTCCAGGTAGGTGGCCAGAATCAGGGCGCCGCCCAATAAAACCCCCAGTTCGAATTCCTGTTTCTTTGGGAAAGCTGCCCGTGTTTGTGTCGGTCATCTTTTTTCCTTCTTACAATTAGCTGCAAATTTGGGGATTTTGAATAGTCGAATTAACCCTTGACAAGCTTCGACACCTCGCTGCGTAATTTATCACCCATGCTGCCGCGATCGATCAATCGGGGAACAATAAGGATGGCAGACAGCAGTAAAATGAAGCCGGCGCCTATGAAGACCAAAAGGCTGACGGCTATTTTTCGACCACTTCTTTTCTTCATTATGATTATAGCAGTGTTATGAAGATTCTGCTGGAACGCTCTGGGCTATCCGGAATATCGGGATACAATAATCTCCTTGACATAACCAGCTTCGTCTATTTTCAAATTGACGTCCTGGCCCTTGCCGAAGTACCGCCACCACGTGTAAGAGTCGGCATCTAGACCTCCTTGGCCTCCGAGAGAAGTGCCCGTCTGATCGGCCGAATCGTACGTCATGCCCTGAACGATTGAATCGGGTTCGCCAACCAATTCTCTGATTTTCTCTGACGACATGCCAACCGAAATTTGATGCCCCTTCAATTCGATTGAATCGAGGGTTTCTTCAGAGGTCTGCATACCGGCGCAAGCGACAACTCCCAACAGTAAAGAAAAAATTAAAATCTCCTTTAAATTATGCATACGCGACCTCCTTTGGATTTCCTTTTCGCTATATCAATTAAAATGTAGTCTGCTGAAATGTAGATCACAACTCAATCATTACCGCTGACTTGAATACGCCGCACTTGACCTTCGGAAAAGGTGACATAGTAAACGAAGTCGTCCGGTCGGCGGTCGTACACCCATACCCGACCGTTTTCTTCAGTGGTGGTAGGGGAGCCGCACTTCTGCTGGAAAGCAAACTGCTGGTCTCCAATTTCGGCGATGACGTCGCCGCAGTTCATGTTCGATACATCATCAAGAGCGTAAGCTGCAGTCGCACCGCCTATCAGCACCATCGATACGATCAGCAGGAGCCTGACAAAGACACGATTTTGCATGAGCCCCCTCCTGTTTTTTCCTTATTGGCTGCTGCCCTGGTCTTCCATGATTCCAGTGTTAAAATAAACAGTGCCAATACGATGCTGAGGCGTCTTTTTATCATTGTCATTCCTCCATGGGGTGTTGCGAAGCCGGAAGGGCAGCTGCATCTTAATCCGTTCAACTCTTTTCTGCCGAGCTTCACTATTACGATATGTCTGCCCTTAGTCCCGCTTGTCACAATTTTTGTCTACTTAGCGTATTGGGCGACTGTCTTGCGAAGTTCCGCCGATCCGGGATTGCTGACCGAATGCGTCACAAGAATGTCAACCGGCGACGCCGGCTTGCCGTAGTACGCTGCATTCCATTCGTCCCGCGTTGCAACGACAGAGCCGTCCAAGGCTAAACCCGCAAAGGCGCCCTGAGATCGTGAAAACGAGAAAATGTCGGTCATGACGTTCGACTTGGCCCCGCCCCCCACTGGCCCGGCGGAAACAGATACATCACCGCCGAGTTTTGCAGAGGTGGTCAGCATCGCGTCCACCGCCTTTTGGGTCCTCAGCATCATGATCACTTCCGCCGCCTCGCCGCCAATCTGCAGCCCGAAGCTGACGGAACCGATGGTGTAAAACGCCGGCTGGCTCCACTGCCCCTTCTTCGCATCATTAACAATCAGCACGCCGCTGCCACCGGATCCACCGAAGATAAAGCCGGCTTTTAGCAGGCTCGGAACGATCAAAATACCCTTGGCTTCCTTGAGGTGTTCCTTCAAATAGCCCATGTTCTGATCGGACATGAAGCTTTCGAAGGTTATGCGCGCCTTATCCACGAGCACCTGTTCCTCGGAGGCGGCGGCCGCCACGGCCGGGGATAGCAGGACGCTAAAAAACGTGCCGAGAACAACGGCACAAATGACGATGAAATACTGACGACGGTTTTTCTTCATTTTATACCTCCTTTATGTTTGACTGGATTTGGCGGTCAATTTAGCGGCCTTCTTTTTGGCAATTTCAAATTCGTAATAGTCCAGGCCGCTGGATTTCTACCCTTCTTACTTAGACAAGAGTATAATTAGAAAAATTACAGCAGACGCAATGCCTGTCAAGCGACTGCCCCCTATAATTGCATAAACAACTCCGAACATCGTTTACGGTAAAATCTGGATTATGCCGTCGCCGCTGCACGCTTGTTGGGTTTGACCTTCAAACGGACCATCGGGCCGATTCTGGTGATCGTAGAGGATCATTGCGGTGTTGCTGATGATCTGTTGCTGTTGGTTTTTCGGGATCACACCGCTCCAGATTTCCACCTGTTGATCGCCGAAGCTGTCCACGGAAAATACACGGACAGACACATCCTGATCCGGCGCCTGAAGATAACAGCTGTATTGATCGGCGAAGGCCATGTCCATAGCCGGACCGGCGAAGCAGAGTAAGAATATGGTCAACATCAATCGATTAATTAACGATCGCATGGCGTTGCTCCATTTTTTAATCAAAATTCGGAAAGTCGTCGTCATTGACTAATTCCAGTCCTTCACGATCTAATGTTGCCGTCCAGAGTCCTTCTACCTGTTTGGCCTCCAGTTTATTTTCGTATTCCAAATGCCGGAGACGTTGAAAAGCGGCTTCATCACCGATGTATACGCATTTGCAGGCAGCAACATCGACATATAGATAGGTTTCCTTGCCCTGCCGGACATGCCGCAACAGTTTGCGCTGCGGCAGACGGTTCAATTTGTCAAGTTTTGCGGCGGTATCTGCGACCTTGTAGGTGAAATCGGCAGAGACAAGCAGTTTTTCCTCATCGAAGGCTTTGTCCTTCGACCCCATCATGGCACAGCCCAGCAGGTAGAATGCCGCACAAAGTGCCATTAGAGCCGGAATAAACCGTCGGTTTCCTATTTCCATTTTCTTTTCCTTCTAATATTTCATGACCAACGATGACGTATGCCAAAGACCTCGATCGCCTAACTTTCTTCGAATTACACTTGATGGTTTTGATTAGGTCATGGAACCATGCTGTTAAGTTACCACCCCGGTCCCCACGGACCCCACATGCCCCAATCCATCGACGCGGCCTCGTTCATTTGCGCAATATTTTGTTTTACTGCCAGGTTTTCATAGCGCTGATAGGCCTCCTGGTTTCCCGCGTACAGGCATTGGCAATAGGCTGCATCCGCATAAACGTAATACATTTTGCCATTGCGATCATGGGGAACAACCTTCAGCTGGGTCAGGGTTTTTAAATGGGCGAGCCTCTCGGGAGTATCTGCCAGCTTCATTTTGAACCCCGCAGCGGCAAGCAGTTGTTCCGTATCGGTCGCCTCACTCTTTTTCATCGCCGCGCATCCGGCCAGAGCGATGCTCAAAACCGTAATAATACCCATAGATTTTAGCCAAGTCATTTGACTTTTCAAGGCGATAGCCCTCCTTATTCGTTTAATGAACTGCGGTATTTACCTATCGATTCATCAACTCCCTTGTCATAAATCTGATCCGACCGGAAAGAATGAGCGTTAGTATAAAATCCCCTTACCCTTCTTTGTCAAAGGGGGTCAAGGGGATTTTATAAAACGGCCTATCGGAATGAATGAATCTCTGAAAATTCCTATAACCTGCCGCCCCGGCTACTGCATGCCGCCCGGTGATCTCTCGATGGCCTGCATCACGGTCTCCATGGACTTTTGCATGCTCAGAGACTCTGCGCGCTGTCTCGGCGGCCACTCCTGCAAGCTTTTGATGTGCTCGGCGATAATCCCCTGGGCCGGGATTAAGGTCCACAACTTCTCGGCGAAGAGCTTGCGACCCATGTAGCCCCATTCGGG